>DLBF01000054.1 GCA_002494215.1 Prevotellaceae bacterium UBA7028 | reverse complement strand
TCTTCTTCTTCCTGCTCTTCAACTTCAAGAAGTACGGCATCACCATGGTCTGCATGGTCGCCCTGGCGTTGATGGTTCCAGGTGCCCTGATAGGTCTCGGACTGATGAACCGCGCCTTGGGTCTGACGTCAATCTTTGGTCTTATCACCCTCATGGGTATGATTATGCGTAACGAGATTCTGATCTTCGAACATGCCATAGACCTTATCAAGAAGTATGTGGCCGAGCATGGCGACTGGACCGTTGACCGCAAGGGCTATAACGAGGCGGTGAAGCAGGCTGCCTACGATGCCGGCAAGCGTCGTATGGTGCCCATCTTCCTTACCACAGCCACAACGGCTGTAGGTGTGCTGCCTATGATTATTGCCAAGTCCAGTTTCTGGATGCCTGTGGGTGTTACCATCTTTGCCGGCGGTATAGGCTCGCTGATTATGGTGGTTACCATGCTGCCCGTTATTTATTGGAAGGTTTCGACTAAGTGAAATTCATAATTCATAATTCACAATTCATAATTAAGAGAGAAGAATAAATACTCTAATCTCTAATTCATAATTGGAAATTCAGGAATGAAAAAGATATTTGCAATCATAGCTGTTTGTTTGTGCCACAATTTCGTTGCGGCACAGACATATAGTCTAGAACAGATACTAGATTCTGCCAGACATTATAATATTACTTTGCGTACTGCCCACTATAATGTTGAGGCGGCAAAGCAGCAACGCAAGGAAGCCTTTACCAAGTTCTTCCCCAAGGTCTCTGCCGCTGGTGCCTGGTTCAATGCCACCAGGGATATGGCGGAGGTAACGTTCACACCCTCCGAGAAGCTGCCCCCTCAGGTCGTTGCCGACTTGGCGCCGATACTTCCCTCCTCGGCTCTTGCGCTGCTCTCCACTCCCACCAGCATTTCCATGCTCAAGGATGGTGTACTGGCAGGCATAACAGCCGTACAGCCCGTCTTTGCCGGTGGGCAGATTGTCAATGGCAACCGTCTGGCAAAGGTTGGCGAAGAGGTCAGTCAGCTTCAACTTCAGCTCTCCGAGAATGAGGTGGAGAAGACTGCCGAGCAGTATTTCTGGCAGTTGGCTTCCCTGCAGGAGAAGCTGAATACCGTTCATGCGGCAGAGAAGTTGCTCAGCGATATCCATAAGGATGTTGATGTGGCTGTACGTGCCGGTGTGGCTATGCCCAACGATATGCTGCAGGTTCAGTTACGTCAGAACGAGGTGGAGAGTCAGAAACTGAAGTTGCAGAATGGGCTCTCTGTTGTACGTATGCTCCTGTCTCAGTATTGTGGTTTACGTGACACAGCCTTTGTTATCAGTTACCAGGAAGATGAGGCTTCTCCTCTGGTAGCACAGCAAGACCCTCAGCAGGCTCTGTTGGGTACTGCCGAGTATCAGTTGCTTGGCAAGCAGGTGGAGGCTGCCAACCTGCAGCGTAAGATGACTATTGGCCAGAACCTGCCTACCGTAGGTGTGGGTGTAGGGTATAACTACCATAATCTATTTAATAAAGGCCGTTCCTTTGGTATGGTCTTTGCAACGGTTAATGTGCCCATCTCTGATTGGTGGGGCGGTTCTCATGCTATCAAACGCAAGAAGATTGAGCAGCAGAAAGCCGAAGAGCAGTTGGACGACAATTCTGAACTGCTGAAGATTAGGATGCAGAATGCATGGAATGGCGTACAGGAATCCTACCAGCAGCTCCTCCTTGCTCAGCGCAGTATTGAGCAGGCTGAAGAGAATCTGCGTCTGAACCGTAACTATTACAATGCAGGAACATCCAAAATGTCCGACTTGCTGCAGGCTCAGCTCCTTTATCAGCAAGCGCAAGACAAGCGTACGGATGCTTTCTCGGACTATCAGAACAAACTACTGGAATATAAACATTCCGTAGGACAGTAATGCATGGTTAAGAGATAAAAATTAAAAGATAAAAGAGAAAAATTAGACTCTAGACTTTAGACCTTAGACTTTAGTCTGAAACTATCTCTAATCTCTAATCGCCACAAAAAAGGCTAAGGATGTTTTCCTTAGCCTTTTTTATTATACAATTATTTTGTTATTTTTTTGCTCTCTACGCTTCCGTCATCATAGATAATTCTGCGAATAAAGATGTGTACCTTGCTAAGGTCGGTGAGTCGTTGTCCGCTTAGATTATAATATTGTATGGAAACAATCTGTTGCTGGTGTGGCAGTTGGATGGGCTTTATCTCTGTTGTCATATCCAGAACGGAGATAGCCGTCTGTGTGTTGATGTGATTGGTCTGCCCAATGGTGATGCGGTCGAATAGGGCAAGGCGGTCTGTTCCGTCAGGGAATCGTCCGTATGACTGCCATCGCCCCTGAGCCTGATAGCGCAGGCTGTCAGCCCATGAATCGTCTGCGGCTCGCACACAAACATAGGCATTGTCCTTGTTCTCGAGTTTGAACGAGGTATGCAACTGGTTGATGGGGTCTTTGTCGTCGCACCATACAATCTTGTAACCATGAGCAGGGATGATTAAAGTTGAAAGTTGAGAGTTGGATGTTGAAAGTTGGTACTTATGTGGCTTAGCAGGATTGTCCGTCAGATAAACACCTGCCAGATTGATGTCCTCGTCCGTTGTGTTATAGAGTTCTATCCAGTCGCTCTTCTTCTGGTATTCGCTGATGTAGATGTCGTTGGCAGAGCTGACTTCGTTGATACGTATCGGGCTGAGGGGTGCTGTCTCCTTTTGTTCCAAGGTAAGTATGACATTGACAGTCTGGTCGGCATAGGCAGAGAGGCCGAATACGGTATCCGTTGATACTACTGTTCCATTTACCTGCCACCCCTTTAGTTCATATCCTTCGGGTATCACGGCTGTCAGCTCTGGTTCTCCGAAGAGTGAGCCAGAGAAGTACGAAGTGGGTATTTCGCGTCCATTTAGCAGGATGCGTGCCAAAGGCGTGTTAGCTTCTATGGTTGCACGTATCTCATCCGTTAGTGTCAACTGCGTTTTCAGGTTCTGAATCCTCTTCTCGTGCTGATTCTCACGATCAGACAGAACGTTGCATAATTTGTCTGCCCTTGTATGCGGCTCGTTGCCTTCCCACGACAGGGCAGTAGCTATGTTGGCTTCCCACTGGCGTATGATAGGTATGCACCGTTCGGGTCTGAACACGCTGCCGCCCATCATGCAGTAGGCATCTACGAACTGCTGGCGGAAGGGCGGGTAGGTCATCATGTACTTGAATATTGTCGGCAGTTTCCCGCTTCCTTTCTTATATATCTGCATAATCATGTCGGTGTCTCCGAAGCACCCGTCCAGGTCGTGGGTTACTACGTGAATCTTGCCGTCGTCTTTGCTACAACGGAATCCCTTTATGTTCTTCAGGCCGCCTCTTAGCCAGTCCAGATTGCCCATGTAGATTTCTGCAGCCATGTAGTTGCAGTATTCATCTATGTCAACAATATCGCAGATAGCCTGCCATAGCGAGTCAGAGGGATTCTCCACCAGTTCCTTACACAGATTGTTCCATGTGTTATAGATTATGTTGGTTCCTGCCTTCACCTTGAACTCGTCCTCCCATTGGTCAATCTCATCGCTGCCTATTCCATAGTTGCTCGAAGCGTAGTTGCGGTTGCTTGCCTCGCGCAGGTTAAACATTCCCAGGGGCAAGCCATTCAGAAAGATATGTGCAGGTTGGGCTGCCTGGCAATCCAGGTATATGCCGCTGCTGATGAGCAGTTCCTGAATGACGGCATCCCAGATGCGTCCGTACTGGTCTTGTCCGCCGTTGCGTACCAACAGCGTCTTATTTTTTATATAAGGTTTCTCTGCAAAGACAGGGTAGGGGTAGTAATTTAGCCCCTCCACCATCTTGTCGGCTTTCAGTTTGAAGGATGGCTTGTACTGGAAATTCTCGTCTCCTGCGTTGAAGCGTGTCCATCCTCCAAAGATGGAGAATAATGCTCCCTGATTCAGTGCCTCTTCCCATTTTTCCGTCTGGTCGTCAGGAACCAGGTACTCCACATTAACGGGTCGTTCCCAGTCCATATTCTGGTTCATGGGCTTCAGCATGTTGTTGCCTGTTCGTCCGTTCACACCTCCCACATACAAGCCTATGGAGTCGCTGAACAGATTATCGGGGTGAGTTGTTACGCTAACGATAGGCAGATAGTAATCCTTGTCCTTTTTGAAGAACGAGTGCGTTGTGACGGCACTATTCAGGTAGCCCTCCCTCGCCAGCATGAAGCGATACAGGATGGTTTTTTCCACAGGGAAGATACCTGTTTCCGATAGCTTGCTCTTACCTGGGACGGGCGTTGAGCCGTCTGTTGTGTAATAAAGTTTGGTACCCGAAGGGATCGTTACACTTAGGTTGAACGGACTGGTGAATACCCCTCCCTTAGTGCTCGCCTCGGGCATCTGCAATCTCTCGTCGGAGAAGATGCTTGTGGCGTTCGAGGCTGATGGTGTCGGCATGGAAGTGTAGCCCCATTCCTTTCCATCGTTGTTAATACGGGCATACGAGCATCGTGTTATGGCGGGCGGATAGCTGACTGCATCATACACCACATCCGATGAATTCACAATTTCCACCACGCCACCTTCTGCATCCATTTTGAAGGGCATCTGCAGATTGGCCTTACCGCCGTAGTTGCCGTCCTTGCTGTTATGGTCGAACCATAGGACACAGAATCCTTTTGCTCTCAGCACACCATGGTTGCTTGTCAGTCGTTGTTCGTTCATCACGCCCTCAGAGTCTGTGTGGCGCAACCTTAATCCGTTCAGCGAGATTAACTTATCCGTAGGATTATACAACTCCACCCAGCTGCCGTAGTTGAAGGAAGGATCTATATACATATCCACGTTGGCCACCTGAATCTCGTTTATAACCACCTGTCCCTTAGCAGTCAACGGCATCAAAGCCGCCATGCAGAAATATAACAGCAAATCCTTTCTCATGGTTGCAAAGATACACTTTTTCTTCGAAGTAACGTCCGCACAGCCCCATTTTCTTATATCATATATGTTTGATGTATGATGTATGATGTATGATGGCTGAGGGCTGAAGTGCGCTAACCGCTAACAAAAAGTTCTCACCTTTATTTTGCAGTTTTCCTTTTAATTTATATCTTTGCATTGTGAACTGTGCGAGTCGGTTTGCGCTCGCAGCCTTGAACTATGTGATATGAAGCAAAGAAAATGTATATTGCTGCTGTTGTCGTTGCTGACAACTTTTGTGACATGGGCACAACCTATTACGGAACAGGAGGCAGCTGACCGTGCCCTGAGATTCCTGAGGAAGAATACCCCTTCGTTACGCGCCAGAGCAATGGCTCGTGCCAAATCTCCCAAAATGCTGGAAGCCGCCAAGGTGGAGGCGGAGAGGATATATGCCTTCAACGTGAATGGAGGCGGATATATCATCGCTTCGGGCGATAGCCGCGCCTTGCCTGTGCTGGGCTATTCCGACAGCGGTAGCATCGACTGGGAAGATATGCCTGAGAATATGCGCGCATGGCTGAGGGGATACGATGAGGCTATTGCCACACTGGGCAGCGGCACCGACTTTGCCGACGGCAATCTTCTCACAGCCGACGGCAAGCAGACATTCTCCACACGCCTTGCACGCGCTGCCGTCGAACCAATGGTGACAGCCCAATGGGGGCAGGCAGCTCCTTATTGGAACAAGATTCCTCTGTATGACGGTGACGACCCCGCCTTACATGGGAAAAATTGCATGACCTGCTGCGTTGCCACGGCAATGGCACAAATCATGAAATATTTCGAATGGCCTAAAACGGAAACGAAAGCCATTCCTGCCTATGATCAGGAGACATACTACAACGGAAAAACGAAAGTGTGGCACATCGACGAACTCCCGCCTGTCATCTTCGATTGGGAAAATATGATAAATCAATATGAAATCACCGATAACGTGACAGGCGAGAAAACGGTTGTCGGCACCGAGGCACAGCAAGATGCCGTTGCCACTTTGATGCGCTACTGTTCACAAGCAGGTGAAACAGAGTTGGAACCGTCTTTTTCCGGCACAACAGCCACAACGATTCCACGTGCCTACTACTATATGAACTATGCCCCCTCCGTACAATTGGTTGAGCGTGAATTTTTTGGCATCGATGAGTGGGAAGAGCTCATCTATAATGAACTTTCTGCCTCACGCCCTGTGCAATATAGTGGCTTTACTACTTCTGGCGGTCACTCATTCGTCTGTGACGGTTACGATGGCGATGGCATGTTCCACATCAATTGGGGATGGTCTGGCGAAGATGATGGCTACTATTCCCTGAGTGTACTCAATCCATATTATGACGCCTCTCTCGGCAGAGCGACCAGATTAGGCTTCTGCAGTGGTCAGGGAGCAGTCATTGGCATACAGCCCCCATCGGAAGGAATATTGCCGCCACCTCCTGGTCGTGTCGTGATATACAACATCAGCATAAATTCAGATACTGTCGTCACATACAAGTTCAAGCTCGGAGGAATACCATACCCCGCCCCCACGCAGGATTATGCACTCGGCACCATCGAGACAGACGGTACATTGAAGCCCCGTTTTATCGGCGACCCCAACGACAGCATCATTTTCGAAGAAAACTTGATGACGGTGATGATAGATACTACAGCCATCCTACCAGGTGAGTCGTTGCAGCTTTACCCGATGATGAAATTCCGTCACCATCCAGAATGCGATTGGCAACTGTATGGTTCGCAGGAATACTATGTCAATGTCGGACGCACCGCCGACGGAGATTTCTACAGCAGCCACACATATCCGAAAGAAACGGCACCGAACATGACTGTTGTGAATGCCACTGTGAACCCTTCAACAAGTCTGCCTCGCGAGACCATAGAACTGACGCTCACCATCCGCAACAACGAAGACACGGACTATATAGGCGACCTTTTTGTCATTCCCTATTATTACGGAGACATCGATCCTGCTGACATAGCCACCTCCAAAGTACAAATGTATGGCTTGGGCGAGAAATCAGGTGCTTTTCTCCGTGCAGGACAGGATACGGAAGTCAAGTTCTATATAAAAACCATGATGACTGACGTAGTTCTCCTGAAAGTAAGAACTGAAAATTACGACTACCTCAATAACTATGTCATCGTGGTTGAAGCCCCCACTGCCGTCACCTCCATCTCAGCAAGCAACTCCGATGTCCCTTACTATGACTTGCAAGGGCGTCGCCTGAACGCTCCTCCTGTCCGACCTGGTGTGTACATATACAAAGGAAAGAAAGTGGTTGGCGTGCCGCAGTTAAAATATTAAAAGGTTAAAATGTTAAAAGGTTTAGCGTACCGCTAAACTTACCACTTTAAACTATACACTTTAAAACTGACTCTAAACTCTAAACTCTACACTTTATAAACGATGAAAATATATCGTTTGATTATTACAGGTTTGCTGCTGTCACTGATTACGCTGACAGCTTTTGCGCAGAATAAGATATCATTACAGGGATGCCGGCGCGGTACACCACGTCCGCAGAGTGTTCATATTCGACGTGGATTCGGAATGGGCAGGACACCGGGTGGCGACTTCTATCATGGCGAGCGTCGCCAGTTGGTTGTTTTGGCTGCGTTCAATGACCGGTTGTTCAAAGATGAGGTGTCTGCCACAATGGAGGAATGGAATAAGATCTTTAATACCGAACATCTGACGGAGGCTCCTTTCAAGGGTTCTGTGCATGATTATTTTCTGGATCAGAGTTATGGCGACTTCAGCGTGGTGTTCGACTTGGAATACGTGCAGGTAAGCGGGGATGCCGCGAAGTATGCCAGCAACGACCTTGATGATGAGAATTCGCAGTATCTGGTGGATGATGTGGTGGATATATTGAGGACGCGTGACATTGATTGGGGTAAGTATGACTGGAATGGTGACGGATACGTGAACCAGCTGCTTATCATCTATGCGGGTTACGGAATGAATGATTCTGACGAACCTGATTTGATATGGCCTCACCAGTGGTGGATGAGTGAGCACATGGTTGATGACGACTCCGGTTCATACCGCGAGCCTCTCTCTGTTTCATCTGGTGATAAGGAGTATCTGGTGGATTGTTATTGTGCCCTGGCTGAGCTGTTAGAAGATTATAGCTCATTCGGCACGATATGTCATGAATATACCCATTGTTTCGGATTCCCCGACTTCTATTACGGTTCACGATCGGTAGTGTACGAGTGGGACCTGATGGACAGTGGTAATTATAATGGTGACGGTTATCTGCCTGCAAGCTATTCTGCCCATGAACGTTGGCTGATGGGGTGGCTTAAGCCTGAAGAGCTGAAAGAGACAACGAGGATTACTGATATGCCTGCATTGGCCGACGAGGGTAGGGCGTATCTGATACGCAACGATGGATGTGAGAATGAGTATTATATTGTGGAGAACCGCCAGCCTAAGGGGTGGGATGCGGACCTTCCCGGCAGTGGCATTCTTATCTTCCATATCGAATATGATCCGGCTGTCTGGACTTCTACACATGAATACCCCAACTCTTCTAAACGGAAGCGTTATGAGATTTTCAAGGCGAATTATGAGGATTATATGTTCAACCGGTCCGGGTGGGCTTATCCTTATATGAATAACAATGCGCTGACCAATACGTCATTACCTGCCGCGAAGCTAAATAACAATAATGCGGATGGCACAAACCTGATGACGAAGCCAATTACGAATATGTCGGTAACTGGCGGTCTGGCTTCGTTTGACTTTACTGATACTCCTACCGGGGTGAAGGATATTAAAACAGGTTCCGACCAGTTGCTTTACCGCTTTGGCGTGATTAACATTGTCCGCGACTCTAACGGTATTGTGAGGAAAAAAATTAACCCTTTACCCTTTTAACCTTTTAACTCTTTTTGTGCTCTTAACATAGATGCCGTGAGTGGGACGGCTTATTGCCTGTCCTGACAGGTTGTAATAGGATGCTGAGCTGTCTGGGGCCTGAATGCTGTGGATGGCTGTCTCGCCCTCTATATCGGCATTGAACTCTATTTGCTGCTTGGGCAGGATAAAATCACTTACAATATGTATGTCGCTTCCGTCCTTCTGGGGAACGGCAGGTATCTCGACCCATTTCTCTGTGCCAGGCAGCAAGCCCTTCAGCGACTTGTCGGCACGTACCTCGCCGATGGCAAACCAGGCATCGCGGTATAGGGGAGCGACACCCTGATTGGTAACGAGCAGTCGGGTAGTGGTGCCGTCTGTGTTGCATTCCTTTACGGCTATACGGTAGCCGGTGGCCATTGATGCCTCGCGGAACCGCCTGGCCGTTCCGTAGGTGCTGCCCGGGGCATCGTTGGCTATCATGAAGGTGATATGATACTTGGCTGCCTGCTCTTCCCATGTGTGTCCGTACATACCCTCGGGGTTCAGGAAGTTCTTCTGGTCGGAACTGGTGTAGTAGCTGATCTCGCCTCCGCATACCCCTTTCCTCCATCTGGTGCCTTTGCCTATGCTGTTCCAGCATCGCTCGTTGTAACCGCCCGAGGTGCCAATCTCGTGGGTCTTGTGCATAAAGGAGTCGTCGAAGAGTCCGAAGGTGAGCAGCATCAGGGCGTTGTCTGCTACTACGGGCGAGTAGGTGTCGTCGCTGGCATCTATCGATACCAGCCAGGGTATGCCGTTGGCAACGGACCTCATGTGTTGGAAGAACTTCTTCTGGAAGGATTTGGAGGGGAAGTTAACGCCCAGCTCTACCTGCGTGCCGTAGATGTGGTACTCTGACCAATGACCGAAGCCAACCTCCAGAAAGGCTATTCTGGCATCGTTGGCGTATCGTTGGGCAAAGTCGGAATAGAACTGCAGGGTAAATCGCTGCAGCTCGGTGTTGGTCCAGTCGGCATAGTAGGTGGGTCCGTCGCCGCCCGGATTTTCGGCATAAGTCTCGTTGTAGTCGCTACGCTCCTTGATGTAGGCAGGGACGGCTGTTGTGCCTTTCTGTCCGTCAACATCCTTGCCCGAGGGGTATTCGTATCTGAATCTGACAACCAGCTGGTGCCCACGGCCGGCAACATCGTCCAACAGGGCATCGAAGCTGCTCCAGTCGTATTCTATGGTGCCGTCTTCGGCGCAGTCTTTTACCACCTTGCATGGCAGGCAGTAGGAGAATTCGAGCTGGATACTCTTGCCGTACGTGGTATGTCGGTTTCTTGCCTGATCGGGCCACAGCACCAGTCCTGTCATGGGCTGGGGGTGAGTAATCTGGCTTTTGAGCTTTACACTGTGCCATGCTTGGGCGTTACAGGTCAGAGGTGCTGCCCACATGATAAGGAGCACCAGGGCAATCCATTTTGAGCGGTTTTTCATCATTGTTTTACGTGTTAACGCTGCAAAGTTATTGCATTCCTCCGAGAAAAACAAATTAAAGGGCCTGCTAATGATAACCTGTGTTACCATTAGCAGCCCCCCCTGACTGCACAAAGGCCTTTACTGCTGAACGGGGAAGCCGACTTTGTCCTTTTCTGTGATTTTCCTTATCACGCGACATGGGTTTCCTGCTGCCAGAACACCTGAGGGGATGTCGTGGGTTACCACACTTCCGGCTCCTATGACGGTGTCGTCGCCTATGGTGACTCCGCTGAGAACGGTGCTGCCACCTCCAATCCACACACGGTCTCCTACGGTAATGGGCTCAGGAATCAGGGCTCCTGCTATTCGCTCTGAGGAATCCAGCGAGTGGTTGGCTGAATACATGCTAACATTGGGGCCCAGCAATGTGTTATTGCCTATCGTTATCTGTCCGCAGTCGAGGAGCGTACATCCGAAGTTGATATACACATCGCTACCGATGGTGATGTTCTTGCCGAATTCGCAGGTGAAGTTGGGTTCCATCCATACGCGCTCACCTACTTTCTTGAAGAGTCGGCGCATGAGGTCCTGACGACGCTCGGTTTCCTCGTCCTCTGTGCGGTTAAATTCCTTGAAAAGTTTTTTTGCCTCAACTCTGAGGTCGAACAAATCCGCATCAAAATCATTGTAAATCTGATGCTGCTGCATCTTATCCCATTCTGTCATTGTGATAAATAAAGTTTATTGTTTTGTTAGTTGTATATTTTATCTCTTGTCTTGTTTCCTGTAAGGACGTTGTTAATCCGGCTGCTGTCCGTCGTGAGCCTTCCAGGCGCATTCGGTTATCTTCATGTCCGAGAAGATGGCCGTGAAGGACGATTCCTC
>DLBF01000146.1 GCA_002494215.1 Prevotellaceae bacterium UBA7028 | reverse complement strand
AGCAGAGGAAGGTGTTTGGAAGGCTTGCCTAAAGCACCAAATGGGAAGATCCCGTTCAGTCCACTGTCAATGTGCATCATGTGGTCATATTCCATTACACCACCTACATTGTCAATCTTGCTTTGCGTGCTTGTTTCGTATAATATATTAGCAACCACTTCATTGTGCGTCAGAACATCATTTTCCCAACCAAGTTCCGTAGCTTTCACGAGGTCTCCGTCAGAGTATTCAAAGCTATAGCCCCAGTCCTTCGCACCATTCGTGTATTCAACTATATATGTTAGTTGGTCGTCTGAATTATAGGTAAACTCCTGTACGTGCTCCTTGCCTTTATCGTCAGTGTAACTATTAGAACTTGCATAACCATTGCTGCCTATGTTTATTACAGTTTGTCTTATTAGTGAACCATTGGCTTTATCGAAGCTCTTGAAGACGACTACACTGCCACCACTGTAGTCTATCGTGGCGTAAGAGGAACTGTATCCATCAGCATAGTCTGCCCGCGTTATGTAACCGTTACTATCATACGTGTAATCCCAGCTCTTGCCATTAGAAGATGATGAGGATTGGTATGCGTACTTCTTCATCAGATTATCGCCAAACACCCTCTTAGCTCCCTGGAAGGTTCCAGTGCCTGATGGCGTATCGCCTCCGTCTTGCTGGAATGTTACCTGACTGATGCTTGAGGTCGGAATGGTAACCTTGGTTCCGTCTGTCTTATCCACTACCATGTTGTAACCTTGAGCTGACATTGCAACTGAAGCAAGGAGCATAATGCCTGTAAGTATAATATTCTTTTTCATATCGATTCCTGTTTTTTACTGGTTAATAACTTTGATTGAGTTTTTTGGTGACTTTACGATGTAGATGCCTTTAGGTAAAGCCTTCAAGTTGACTGTGGCTTTTCCCTGTGCATCAGCTGAGGTAGTCAATACGCTGACACCATTAGGTGTAACAACACTGACGTTTTGACCTTCACCAATCTGTGTAAACACCACCTGGCCATCTTCAAGAGTAGAGGATCCTTCATCAGCCTTTACACCCTCTATCCCCGTAGCATCCTTGAAGACATAGTTGGTCACATCTGCCAGGGGGATCTGTACTGTGCCTGCTGATGTTGTTGTGATGCGCATCTTGTTACCAAAGAAAGCAATAACAGGTTCTTGCGACAAGGCAAAGATATTTTGTCCTCCACTTGCCCTGTTAACTACAAGACTGTACTCCGCTGCGCTCGCCATTACGCCCATCATAATCATGATGCTCAGCGAGAATAGTCGTAGAAAAATTCTTCTCATAGTTGTCTTTAGGTTTTAGTTAGCCTATAGACTCCCAGATTCGGCTTGGTTTGTTGATAAGTATTGGTTTAAGGACATAAACGAAAAAGACGTGGAGACTGCATCCGTTGCTATGCTCCTTGACAAGATTAAAAGTTTCCTACGCTTTCAGCAGTCAGAGAACAAAGCGCGTGATAAACGCCTTCTTACATATATGTATCTCCCTTGGCGGTGATTCCTTCTCGAAGGAATGCCTTTTCCCGATGCCGATGAGGGCATCTTCGGCGTGGAAGATGTTGCAAAGATAGAAGAAAAATTCCGAATCGCCAAACAATTCGGAGAAAAAATCTGTTTTTTTGTAAAAACTTCTTCATTTTCTATCAACACCGGCGGAGAGATTTTTGTTTGTTGTCGGAGCCACCTATATATATAGTGGCTCCAACAACAAACGAGAATCCGCTGAAATTTATGAATAAAATAATTGTTATGGTTGCTTAGCAAGCAGATGCGGATGCTAAGTGTCTGCATGGGGGTGCTTAGCTTCCACACGCGGTTGCTTAGCTTCCGTGAGGGGAATATTTGCGTGTTTCTTTGTGCGTGCGTGCATGCACTATATATATATGTACATTCACACACGCACATAATAAACTACCAACGCGTTATATTCAGGCGGCTAATACGTCTAATCGTCTAATCCACTCTATATATCGGTGGATTAGACGATTAGACGAAATATCTTGTCGCGAGACTCTGATGAAAGTGTATTATTCCTTCTCGGGCAGTTTCATCAGCATTATACCGATGAAAATCCATACTATCTCGCGTACTCGACAGATGATGCTGACAAAGATGCCTAAGGCGGCAGAGAGACCGAGGGCTGCGATGGAGAGTACGAAACCACCTTCCTGCACACCTATCTGCATAGGCAGGAAACCTATGAGGTTGGCAAAGAATGTGGTCAGACCAACAATAAGTACAGAGTGTAGGTATGTAAGCATTATGCCGTCTATGCCTCCACCGTTGTCAACGCCAAAGAGCAGCAGCATAAAGAGCACCTCAAGACTCTGCGCCCAACGTGAGAGATATTCCAGCAGCAGACTGCTGTAGAATGCTTTCTTATCCTGCGAGAAAAGTGCTGCTATCTGTTTATCTACGTTCTGCAAGGCATCATTGTGTCTTTCAGCAAAACGCTTGCTCCATCCCTTCAAGCCTGGTATCATGCCTATCCATCCCAGTACTTTCATCACCACTCCGTTCTTATAGCCCTTAGAAAATACATAAAAGGCGCCAAAAAACAGCAGGGCTATAAAGCCCAATACACAACTTATTGGTACATTTAGGGGCAAATCGCCAACTACTGCCAGGGCGAGATATAGGAATATAGAGGAAAACCAGAACCAGAAATGCGCAAAGATGTGCATCATGGCATAGAGTATGACTGATGAGGTAGCCTTGCGTTTGTCCACATACTTAGACAACTCCATTATGCGGTAAGGCTCGCCGCCGAGTCCTCCCACTGGTGTGGCATAGTTCAGTGCGTATCCTGATATGGTGAGTTTATAAACCACCCACGGACTCACCTTTGCCTCTGGATCAACGCCCTTTATCACTCTCCACCATGAGGCGGCGTTTATGCCGTATATCAGAATCCACACGCCAAGTATGGGTACGAGCCAATAGCCTGCTGTACAAAGATGCTGCCACAACTCGACAAAACTCACATCGAAGGTGAACAGCATGATGACGCATGCTGCTATGCCTATCAGGAAGAACAGGTTATTCAGTCGTTGTTTTGTCCAAGTCATAGTTTTGAGTTCAAAGGGTTCAAGTCGCTTCGCTGGTTCAAAGGGTTCAAGAGTTCAAGCTGTCAGCTATTTTCTTACAGAATGATTCGTGG
>DLBF01000036.1 GCA_002494215.1 Prevotellaceae bacterium UBA7028 | reverse complement strand
CATACCAGGACCACCCTTAGGACCTTCGTGAGTGATAACCACGCAGTCACCCTTCTTTACCTTGCCACCCAAGATTCCCTCGCAGGCATCTTCCTGAGAGTCGAAACAAACAGCAGGGCCCTCGAAATGCCACAACTCAGGAGCTACGCCAGCTGTCTTAACTACGCAGCCGTCCTGAGCGATATTTCCAAAGAGAACGGCCATACCGCCATCCTTTGTGTATGCATGCTCAATATCGCGGATACATCCATTCACACGGTCGGTATCAAGACTTTCCCAACGAGTATCCTGAGAACCCATCTTGGTAGAGAACTTACCGGCCGGAGCGCTGTGATAGATACGATCGGCCTCAGGGTCGATAGTCTCACCCGTGATAGAATACTTCTTGATATCCTCACCCAGCGTAGCGCCGTTTACACGCTTGCAGGTTAAATCCAGCAGATTGCCCTTAGCCAACTCGCCCAGAATACCCAGGATACCACCTGCACGGTTCTCTTCCTGAATAGAATACTTCTGCCAGTTGGGAGCCAACTTACAGAGGAAGGGTACTTTACGTGAGAGTGCATCAATGTCACTCATCTTAAAGTCCACCCCACCTTCCTGAGCTACAGCCAACAAGTGAAGTACCGTATTGGTAGAGGCACCCATAGCAATATCCAATGTCATAGCATTTAGGAAAGCCTGACGAGTAGCGATACTCCTTGGCAGAACCGAGTCGTCGCCATCCTCGTAATAGGCAAAGGCATTTTTTACAATCAGTTTGGCAGCATCCTTGAAGAGCTGTACACGGTTTACATGGGTAGCCAAGATACTTCCGTTGCCTGGCAGCGAGAATCCCAATGCTTCTGTCAGGGAGTTCATAGAATTAGCCGTGAACATACCCGAGCAAGCACCACAACCTGGACATGCGCTGTGTTCCACAATCTCCAGTTCCTCATCGCTGACGGTGGGGTCGCCACCCTTAATCATAGCTGTAATCAGGTCGGCATTCTCACCGTTTACCTTACCGGCCTCCATAGGTCCGCCGCTGACAAAGACGGCAGGGATATTCAGACGCATGGCAGCCATCAGCATACCAGGCGTAACCTTATCACAGTTGCTGATGCACACCATGGCATCTGCCTTATGTGCATTCACCATATACTCAACAGAGTCGGCAATAATGTCGCGCGAAGGCAAAGAGTACAGCATACCATCGTGGCCCATGGCTATGCCGTCGTCCACGGCAATGGTATTGAACTCAGCAGCATAGCAACCCAGTTTCTCTATCTCGGCCTTCACAATCTGACCAATCTCATGCAGATGGGTATGACCGGGTACAAACTGTGTAAATGAGTTCACTATGGCAATAATGGGCTTGCCAAACTGCTCGCGCTTCATACCGTTTGCCACCCACAAAGCACGGGCGCCTGCCATACGGCGACCCTCGGTACAAACGGCACTCCTCAGTTGATGTTTCATATCTTTACTCCTTACCTTATTTAAATGAGGGGGCAAAATTAATCAAAAACTTGCTCTTATGCAACCATTTACCTGATATTTATCCACTTTCGGTAACAAATGTATATCCATTTTCCCAAAAGCAGTACCAATCTAATGTCCGATTCCGTATTTTCAATCATATTATGTCAGCACATAAAACAAAGCTTTTTCACCAGCTGAAGCATCATTCTCTTTAGTCAAAAACCAACTGTTTGTTATTTTTTGTTGCCCAGTTAGGGAAAACTTACGGCCCAGTTAGGAAAATATCATATATTTTCACAAAAAAGTGATGCAATTTACACGCAAAGTGGAAGATTCTTCGTATTTTCGTGAACGAATAATCCTAAAAACTAGTATTTAACGTAAAAACTATTATCAAAATGAGCGAAGAAATGAATGTTCAAGAGACTACCGGAATGGTAATTAACGAGAGTATGAAGGCTGATTTGCTTACTTCAGCCAAGTGGGCTAAGTTCCTTTGCATTATAGGATGTATTGGAGTTGCCTTTATGGTGCTTATTTCCGTCGTCTTCCTGGCTATCGGGAATCGTTTCCCCAGCCCATCCCCCTTTGGCATGATGCGCGGCGTACTTAGCTCTGCCTATCTGATTACCGCTGCAATCATGATCTACCCCTTGATTAAGGGATTCCAGTTTGCCAATGGCACAAAGGCAGCCTGCCTCACCAACAACGAGAATGAGTTGGCACGTGGTTTTGCCGGCATGCGCAGCTATCTGCAGTTCATTGGCATCCTTACCATCATCATTTTGGCTATTTATGTCCTGGTTCTGATAGGTAGCATGGTTGCTATTGGCTCTATGGCCTCTCGCTTCTAAACCACTATCATACACACAGAGAGGATGTACGCACCGTGCATCCTCTCTGTGTTACCTCATATACACCCAACCATCTTAAAGAAGGCCGAACATCAACGTATAACAGTACGTTTAGAATATCTACCATGGAAAAAAAACTTTTTCTTGTCATACTTATACTGATGGCTGGCACCAACGCCTTCCCACAGAGCATGTTTAAGAAGCTCTATTTACGAGCGGACAGCATATTACGCGAAAGGTACGAAAAGGTTACCTACGACACGCAATATATCTGTCGCCCCGACAGAAGGCTTCTGATTAGGGTAAGAGGCAACTTATCTGGCAACGCCATCCGGTATAAGAATGTGCAGGACGGGAACGACTCGCATGCCCATATCTCTACCGACCCAAGGGGAACAATTAGCCTGGGCGCAAGCTACATGGGCATTGCAGCCTCATATTCTATCAATCCTGCGAAGATAAGTGGGAAAAACTCAGATTACGAACTAAACATCAGTGCATCCTCCAACCGTTATATCCTCGACATCAGCTACCAAAGATCCAACACTCTCTCAGGTGACATCACCACCAAAAACGGGAATTTTCATATCGACAAGGATTATCTCAGCATGAAGATGCTGAACATCACCGGTTGCTACATTTTCAACCATCGGCGTTTCTCATACCCCGCCGCATTCTCACAATCTTATTTCCAGCGACGCTCAGCAGGCTCATGGATGGCAGGCTTTTCATTTATGGGAGGCAGTGTCAATACCAGCGAAGATGCACCAGCCGAATCTCACAACCTGCAAATCAAGGTAAGGAACATAGCTTTGGGCGGTGGCTATGGTTATAATTTTGTACACCAGAAATGGCTCTTTCATCTATCCGCAATGCCCACAATCATTGTTTACAACTATAACAACATTACCATGGATGATGTAAAAAAAGAAGAATTTACCCACTTCCCTGATTTGCTGATTAACAGCCGAGGAGCAATTATCTATAACATCAGTCCCAGATACTTCATCGGATCCAATATCGTAGTCAACTCATCAACGTTTGGCAATTTCAAGCACTACACTTTCCAAACCAAGTGGCATGCCCGTATGGTCTTTGGTTTCCGTTTATAACACTATATAAAAGGTAAAAAAAGAATGAATTCTTTTGTTCTGCGCTCGATTTTTCGTAATTTTGTCCCCCAAAACAAATAATAGCATAAATAGTATGGCAGAAAACAAATACATTACCGTAGCATACCAATTGTATGCACCTATGCAGGGTAACGAACGCGAGCTTATCGAAGAGGCTACAGAAGAACGTCCCTTCCAGTTTATCTCAGCGCTTGGCATGACATTGGATGCCTTCGAGTCTCAGATAGCACCTCTTACCCCAGGAGCCAGTTTTGATATAAAGCTGAGCACAGAAGAGGCTTACGGCCCCTTTGTCCCTGAGGCTGTTCAGAAGGTACCTGCCAGCATCTTCATGATAAACGGCAAGATTGACAAGCGTTACATCTACGAGGGTGCTGTCGTTCCCTTGCAGAATGCAGACGGAGAGCGTTTTAACGGCACCATCACAGAGATTACAGAGAAGGAGATTACCGTTGACCTGAACCACCCTCTTGCAGGCAAGGAACTGAACTTCGTGGGTAAGGTGATCGAAAGCCGCGAGGCTACCAATCAGGAGATTCAGGATGCCCTGAACGTATTGACTGGCGGTGGCTGTGGCGGATGCGGTGGCGGATGCGGTGGTGGCAACTGCGGCGGTTGCGACAGTGGCAGCTGTGGAGAAGGTGGTTGCGGCGGCTGTAGTAATTGATAGTTTAACATTGCGGCAGCAAATTCTTCACTCTTCATTCTTCACTCTTCATTTAATCAGATGAATACTTTCGGACAGATATTTCGCATAACCACCTTTGGCGAGAGCCATGGTGCAGCCGTAGGTGGTGTTATCGACGGCATGCCTGCCGGCATTGCTGTGGATGAAGACTTCATTCAGCATGAGCTGGATCGTCGCCGACCAGGACAGAGTAAGCTTACCACAGCACGTAATGAAGCTGACAAGGTGGAGTTGCTGAGTGGTATCTTTGAAGGAAAGACCACAGGCCAGCCTATAGGCTTTGTGGTACGCAACACCAACCAGCACAGCCAGGATTACGAGAATATGCGAAATGTATTCCGTCCAAGCCATGCCGACTACACCTACACGCAGAAATACGGCATCCGCGATCATCGCGGCGGCGGGCGCAGTTCTGCCCGCGAGACCATCAGCCGTGTGGTGGGAGGCGCCTTTGCCAAACTGGCACTGAAGCAGATGGGCATCATCATTCAAGCTTATACCCAGCAGGTTGGCAATATAGCCCTGCCTGGCACGTACAACGATTACGACCTCTCCCTAACGGAGACCAATGATGTTCGTTGTCCTGATGCAACATACGCCCAGAAGATGGCCGACCTGATTACAGAGGTAAAGTCCGAAGGCGATACCATAGGCGGCATTATATCATGCGTCATAAAGGGTTGCCCCGTAGGATTGGGCGAACCAGCCTTTGATAAGTTACACGCTCTCTTGGGCCATGCCATGCTGAGCATAAACGCTGTCAAGGGATTTGAATACGGGCAAGGCTTTGCTGGTGTTACGGCTCGTGGCAGTCAGCAGAACGATATAATGTGCCCTCTACCCGACGGAAAGATTGGCTTTGCCACCAATAACAGCGGCGGCATTCAGGGTGGTATATCCAACGGCGAGGACATTTACTTCCGTGTTGCCTTCAAGCCTGTAGCAACTCTGCTGATGGAACAGGATACCGTAACAAAAGACGGAGAAGCCACCAAACTGACAGCACGTGGCAGACACGATCCTTGCGTTCTACCACGTGCAGTCCCTATTGTTGAAGCAATGGCGGCCATCACCATTCTGGATGCCGTCTTACGCAATAGGCATTACAGCCTTTAATTATTTTACTTCTTCTATTTGGTCTATGATTTTCTGGGCTGCATTCACAGTATTCCTGTGCATGTAGTAACCTATCAGCAGCCCTATGCCAGCCCCTACCAACAACGGTAGTGCCATCAGCCAGTGGTTCATTCCAGCTGGTGCATTCTTCCATGCAAACTCATAGACAGCCCAACTTAGCCAAGGAATAAGCAGCGATGGAGTAACATAATACATCCACTGGTCGTACTGCCTACGGAACTTAGCCATAACACGTGCTACGGTGACAAGGTCTTCCGTCATCAGATTCATGCGGTCAACAGGTCTGTGTATATAATATGTAGCCACGAAACAAAGTAGCATCATAAGGCACGTGGCTATCACAAAGGCATTACTAAACGTACCCGACACATAAAGGAGCGGATATAAGACGAGGCAAAGGAGGGCACAGACATAGGCCAACAACTTATTCTTGTTGATAGCCGACACCCCAGTACGCATGGTTTCACGGAGGAGATGATCGCTGACAATTTCCTGACGGTCAAGCTTTTCTTTAAGTAGCGCAATCTGATTGCGCATCTCTTCAAAGTTCATATCTTCCATAGTTTATTTCTGTTTCAGTTTTTCTTTAATACGAACAAGTTTCACTCCCACGTTCTTAACGCTGATTCCGACCACCTCGGCAATCTCTTCGTAGCTCATACCTTCCAGCCACATCATCACCAGAGCACGATCTATAAGGTCGAGCCGCTGTATGCGTTCATGCAGCTGACGGACTTGTTTGGTCTCATGGTCCTCGTCATCGTAGAGGTTAATGTTCATAGACAAGGGCACTTTGCTGCCCTGCCTGCGTTTTTTGCGGTCAGCAGAGATGCAAGTGTTCATGGCTACACGGTAAATCCATGTACTTAGTTTGCTCTCATGGCGGAAAGATTCAAAACCTTTCCATAGATTAATAAGCGTCTCCTGAAAGAGGTCACTTACCTCGTCTTCGTCATTAGAGAACATATAGCACACTGTGTAAATGGTGCTTTTATTCTCCCTGACCATCCGCGAGAACTCTTGTTCCTTGATATCCATAGCATTAGATATTTCTTTTCCTATTTTTGATACACACGCACGTAGTCAATCTCATAGCGCATGGGGAAG
>DLBF01000024.1 GCA_002494215.1 Prevotellaceae bacterium UBA7028 | reverse complement strand
CAACCTGGGCGCTACCATTGCCAACAGAGGCTATTACATCATACCACATGTGGTGAAGGAGGTGCAGGGGCAACCCTTGGATACCTTATATACAAAGAAGCACTACACTATGGTGGAGCGTAAGAACTACGAATATGTGGTGGAGGGAATGCGCCACGCCGTCTTGGGCGGAACCTGTCGTACAGCCAATACCAGTATGTACGAGGTATGCGGTAAGACGGGAACGGCACAGAACCCTCATGGTCAGGACCATAGCGTGTTTATGGGCTTTGCTCCACGTAATAATCCCAAGATTGCTATTTGTGTGTATGTCGAGAACGGAACCTGGGGTGCCACCTATGGCGTTCCCATTGGCGCGTTGATGATGGAACAGTACATCAACGGCAAACTCTCTGAGAGCAGCCAGCAAAAAGCCAATGTCTTTGAACATAAATATCTATTTACTCCCACTATCTATAATGCGACGGAATCTGAATAAAACAAATCAAGGCCCTAACCTGTTGAGCTCTATCGACTGGTTTACCATACTCATCTACCTGATGCTGTTGGCTATGGGATGGATGAGCGTCTGTGGTGCCAGCTACGACCTTGACCAGGGAGGCAGCATTGTGGATTTTGCTACCCGCAGTGGTATGCAGATTGTGTGGATTGGCACCTCGCTGCTGCTGGGTACGTTGATACTTATGACGGACGACCGTCTGATAGAATCCCTCTCCTACATTATATATTTAGGGTTTCTGGTACTGTTGGCGATTACCCCGTTGTTGGCTCATGATATCAAGGGCTCCATGTCGTGGATTAAGATTGGCAGCTTCAGCATACAGCCAGCCGAGTTTGCCAAGTTCGGAACAGCCCTTTGTGTAGCCAAGGTGATGAGTACCTACGAGTTTGATGTCAGACGATGGAAGGACTTTGTCATCAGCGTGGCCCTGATTGTTGCACCTATGGTGCTGATTGTCATGCAACGTGAGACGGGAAGTGCCCTCGTATATAGTGCGTTTTTCCTGATGCTCTATCGTGAGGGAATGCCGGGCAGCATACTCTTCTCTGCTGTTGCGGCAGTTGTCTATTTTGTGGTAGGTGTGCGTTTCTCGGAGACGGAAATGATGGAGGGTACGGGTATGACATTGGGACAGACACTGGTGCTCATACTCGTACAGATATTCTCTGTGGGAATGGTATGGGTATATACCAAGAACAAGCAGGTCGGATGGCGTATCCTTGGTTGGGGTTCATTGGTAATGATGCTGGCCTTGTTATTTGCCCGTTATATCATTAAGTGCAACGTAATGTGGGTTTTGCAGGGCGTGTGTGCTGTTACCATCCTCTACTTGATATACCGTGCGCTTAGGGATAACCTGGCGCGGTACTTCTACATAGCCATGTTTGCCTTGGGTAGCTTGTGCTTCTTCTATTCTGCCAACTTTGTGCTGAATAATGTGATGAAGCCCCACCAACAGACACGTATCCGCGTGCTGCTTGGTTTGGAGGATGACCCGCGTGGTGCCGGCTATAATGTTATTCAGGCCAAGATTGCCATCGGCTCTGGAGGCTTGCAGGGAAAGGGTTTCCTGAATGGTACACAGACAAAGTTGAAATATGTACCTGAACAAGATACCGACTTCATCTTCTGCACGGTAGGTGAGGAGGAAGGCTTCGTAGGATGTGCTGTGGTATTACTGCTTTTCCTGGCTTTGATATTAAGGCTGATTCATTTGGCGGAAAGGCAACCCTACACCTTTGGGCGCGTATATGGGTATTGTGTGATGAGTGTCTTCCTGTTCCATGTATTTATAAATGTTGGGATGGTGCTGGGTCTGACACCTGTGATTGGTATCCCACTGCCTTTCTTTAGCTACGGAGGTTCTTCGCTTTGGGGCTTTACCATCCTGCTCTTTGTTTTCCTGAGAATAGATGCAGGACGTAACAGAATGAAGCGCTAACGGATGATGTGAATGCCAACATCCGTAATGCCGGGCAATACCTCTTTTCTCATCAGATGACGGATTCTGATTTCACCCGTCTGTTCTTTTCTAAGATATAAGGGTATGCCCTGTGTTTCATACTGGAAATAATTAACTCCCTCTTGTGAAAACTCGCCGCCTTCGTCGGTTAGCTGATAATAGATTGTATCTAACCTGTGGGTTATGGGATGCTGGAAATCCTGCTCCACCTGCAGCACCAATTGCTCGTACGGATAATTGCCGTTCAGTCTAAGACCAATCAGCAAACTGCAATTATCATCCTGCGTCAGCGCTGGAAGGGTAAAAGTAACGGTATCCGCCTTGTCCCAGCAATTATCTTTCATTGGCTGGTAGGAATGCACCAATGTGCTTTTGTCGCAACCTACCAGCAGAAAGACAGCTATCAGGAAGAGAAAGACCTGTCTATGCATTCCTGGGTTCTTTCTCCTTGGCAGTGGGTTGAGCATTATTCTCACCATCGTTGTGGTGGTGGGGTTTCTTCTTCTTTTTCTTCTTTTTCTTCTTGTCGAATCTGTTCAGGTCGTCCTGAGTAGCCAAGTCAACAGGACGTTCTGGCTCCTTTCGTCCGCCTAACTCGATGGTCTCAGGCTTCTCGCCCTTCTTGTTCATCTCTGCAATCTCAAGGGCGCGGTCAGCTGTTATGGTAACCAGGTTGGCAGCCAGTCGCTTGTCGGTAGAGTAGGTGACCATGCCGCTCAGCACGTCGGCCTTGAAGAAATAATAATCGCCTTCCTGACTTTGCAGAATCACATCCTTGTGTAGAATCTTCTGTCCTGCCTCGATGTACTGATCAACCTCGTAGTTCATGCAGCACTTCAGCTTGGCGCACTGTCCTGCCAGCTTCTGAGGATTCAAACTCAGATACTGGAAACGGGCAGATCCTGTTCCTACGCTCACAAAGTTCTTCATCCATGTGGCGCAGCACAGTTCGCGTCCGCAAGGTCCTGTTCCTCCTATTCGTCCTGCCTCCTGACGTGCACCAATCTGTTTCATCTCAATGCGTACGTGGAAGGTGGCGGCGAGGTCCTTGATGAGTTGTCGGAAATCCACACGTTCGTCAGCGATATAGTAGAAGATAGCCTTGTTGCCATCACCCTGATACTCCACGTCGCCAATCTTCATGTCGAGTCCCAGACCTTTAGCTATCTGACGACTCTCAATCATTGTGGTGTGTTCGCGAGCCTTTGCCTCGTTGTATCTCTCTATGTCGGAAGGCTTCGCTATGCGGTATATGCGCTTAATGTCGTCGGCACTTTTGAGGTTAGCCTTTTTTATCTGCAGTTTAACCAGTTTTCCCGTCAGCGTCACCACCCCGATGTCGTGTCCCGGGTTAGCCTCGACAGCCACGATGTCGCCCTTCTTCAGGTCCAGGTTATTTACATTATGGTAGTAGCCTTTGCGGGTATTCTTGAACTGCACCTCCACGAGGTCTGTACTCTCCACGTTTCCCGGTACGTCGGCAAGCCAGTCGTAGGTATTCAACTGTTTGTCCTGTCGTCCGCAACCCTTACAGGAGAGTCCCCTGTCGTTGCCTGTGATATATTTATATTCCATAACTCGTAGTGTTTATTTTGCTATGAGCAATACAATTATTTTGAGTGCCATATCGTAGAACACGATTTTGGCGTTAGCATTCTGTCCTATGTCGCGTTTGCAGCGCTGCAGCAGTTCTGCAATCTCCACCACGTTAGCCTCGTTGATGAAGCGTGCGAAGTTGCGTGCGAAGTTCTCCTCCGCCTGTGTCATGTAGTTAAGTTCCGGGTTGTGGAAGTTATACATGAAATTCTCGCGTGTCAGGTGCAGGAAGTAGTCGAGCATGTTACGCTGTCGTTCGCGACCGTATGCCGCTACCGTCTCGCTCCATTTCTTCAGTTCCCTGACGTTACGCTGGTAGGCGAGTCGCATGAGTTGCATGAACATCTCCAGGTACAGCTGTCTGTCGTTATCGACGTTAAGCTCCTCCATAGCTCGTGTCCACGAGCCGTTGGCGCAGCGTGCTATGCGGTGCGCCTCTTCGGGGTTGATGCCTCGTTCGCTTATCAGCGCCTGTTCTATGTCCTCTGTGGCAATGCGTTTCACGTCGATGCGCTGTGTACGACTGAGTATTGTCTCGAGGAGCATTTCCGGCTGTTGACAGACCATGAGGAAGACGGTCTGCGACGGCGGTTCCTCGATGAGTTTAAGCATCTTGTTGGCACACTCGTCGTTCATGCGTTCCGGCATCCATATTATGCATACCTTGTAACCTCCCTGACTTGACTTCAACGACAGCTTACGCAGCAGGGCGTCGCTGTCGCCGACACCAATCTGTGCCTGTTGGTTGGCAGCATTCATGCGCTCCAGCCACATGTCCATAGTGAAGTATTGCGTCTCGTTGATGAGCTCGTTCCATTCGCGTGCGAAGTCGTCGCTCTCCATCTTATGTTCCGAGGCGGTGCCCGTAGGACGTATCACGGGGTAGGAGAAGAGTAGGTCGGGGTGTTGCCATTTCTTCAGCATAGCCTCAGAGTTGGCAGCGTTATGACTCGTCGTTGTCAGCAGGTGGGCGGCGAAGTCCATAGCCAGCGCCATCTTTCCGCTTCCCTCCGGTCCGCAGAGCAACAGTGCGTGGGGCAGTCGTCCCTCGCTAACCATCTGTAGCAGTCGTTCTTTTATGTCGCTCTGTCCTATAACCATTGGTGTGTCCTTATACTAACTGTTTTGTTATCTCGTTGACGGAGTCAACAGCCGACATCGTGTAGAAGTGGATGTTGTTGATGCCGTTAGCGTAGAGGTTGCGGCACTGTTCTATGCCCCATTCTATGCCGAGAGCCTTAGCGTCGTCGTCGGTCTTGCACTTCA
>DLBF01000144.1 GCA_002494215.1 Prevotellaceae bacterium UBA7028 | reverse complement strand
TGGAACGACGACAAGGAGATCGTCGACACCTTCGTGCTCAAGACCCTCAAGCGATTCGACGAGAAGAGCACCGCCAAGCAGGAACTGCTGCCCGAATTCAAGGACGACGACGACCGCGAGTATGCCATACGCCTGCTGCGACGTACCATACTGAACGACGAATACTACCGCAGCCTGATCGAGCAGAACGTGAAGAACTGGGAGTTCGACCGACTCGCCTTCATGGACGTCGTCATCATGCAGATCGCCATCGCCGAGATACTGAGCTTCCCGCAGATACCGCTCTCGGTCAGCATCAACGAGTATGTCGAGATTGCCAAGATGTACAGTACCAGCAAGAGCGGAAAGTACATCAATGCAACACTTGACAATATTGCCAAGAGACTGATAGAAGAAAACAAGTTGATTAAGAACGAATAAAAGCTTGCCCCCTCTCCTATAGGCGAGGGCAATCCAAATGAATTAGACAATAGTAAAAACATTAATTAAAATAAGAACAACAATGCAACAGTACAGTGGTCTTTTGATGATTGCGGCTCTTTTTGCCATCATGTATTTCCTTATGATTCGTCCTCAGCAGAAAAGGCAGAAGGAGATTCAGAACTTCCGTAATAGCATTAGCGTAGGACAGGCAGTTGTAACAGCCGGTGGCATCTATGGCGTTGTAAAGCAGATAGAAGAGAGCGACAATACGCTGATGATTGAGGTAGCCAATGGTGTTCGCATCAAGGTCGACCGTAATTCAGTTTTCGCTCAGGCTCAGCCCAACCAGTAGGCAAACGGAGGACAGCGTTCTGTCTTAAATAGGTCTGCACTATGAGATACGGAATCGTAAAGGTTTGGGTGAGGATAAAGAATTTGCTTTTTGGCAAGAAAAGCCATGATTTTTTTGTCTTCCTCTTCTTCTTTGTGGTATCTGCCGGTTTCTGGTTATTGCAGACGCTGAACGAAACATTCGAGACGGAAATCTCTATTCCATTGGAGTTGAAAAATGTTCCAGAGAATGTTCATATCACAACGGGACTGCCTTCTCAGGTGAATGTCACCGTTAAGGAAAGGGGAACAACGTTGTTGCACTTCTTTCGCTACTCCGTTCAGAAAGCCATAGAGGTGGACTTCGATAAATATGATGCAGGTCTTACCAATGCCCGTGTGCAGGTTCCTACAGCTGAGGTCCAGCGAATGATTCAAAAACAACTTGGCGTAACAAGCCATATAATCTCCATGCGTCCTGATACCTTGGAGTACTATTACAACAGAGGGGTGGCTCGCCGCCTTCCTGTTATGTTATGCGGTAGTGTCAGTGCTTCGCCTCAGAACTACATTCAGGACATAAGCCTTTCGGAGGATAGCGTCTTGGTGTATGCCCCTAATGCTGTGCTTGATACCATGCAGTATGCTTATACGCAGGTTGTTAACCTGTCTATGATGAAGGAAAACACAGTTCATAACGTTGCATTCCGCAAAATGAAGGGTGTCGAGTATGAACCGAATGTCGTGCGAATGACGGCTCATGTGGGCTATTATGCAGAAAAGACTGTCGAGGTTCCCATAATAGGACTGAATTTCCCTGGCGACAAAGAGCTGCGAACTTTCCCTTCAAAGGCTAAGGTCACATTTCGTGTAGAGTCTGGACGTTATCAGAGTATCAATACCGAGAACTTTGTATTGGCCATTACCTATGAGGAGTTGTTGCAAAATCCTACCGACAAATATCGGTTGCATTTGAAATCGCTTCCAGAAGGAGTTACCAATGCCCGTATCTCTCCTCGGGATGTTGACTATCTGATAGAACTTTCAGAAATGGACGGGGGAGGCCAATAGGCTTTAAAGTGAGGTTGCTATGATAAAACTTGGCATCACAGGTGGAATAGGAAGTGGGAAGAGCTATATCTCTTCTCTCCTACGCGAGCATCTTAATGTGCCAGTCTATGATTGTGATGCTGAAGCAAAGCGCCTGATAGGCGAAGATGGCAGCATACAAAAGCGCCTAAAAGAGCTGGTTGGAGCGCATGTATATAAGGATGGTAAGTTACAGAAGGCTGTTTTAGCTGATTACCTTTTTGCCGACCAATGTCATGCCCAGAATGTTAATGCTATTGTCCATCCTGCTGTGAAAGAGGATTTCTGCAAATGGGCTGTACAGCAGAATACTAATGTGGTAGCTATCGAAAGTGCCATATTATACGAGAGTGGCTTTGATACGCTGGTCGATAAAGTTCTTTTCGTGGATGCACCTAAAGAGCTACGCATACAACGGGTGATGCAGAGAGACGGTAGTACTCGACAGCAGGTTGAGGCCCGCATAGGTATGCAAAGGGCTGACGAACAACGTCAGAAGGCAGATTATGTGATAGAGAATAAAGACCGCCAGCAGGAATCCTTACTGACATCCTTGCAGGCAATATTTAAGAATATTACTTTAATTTGATATAATTAAACAAGAAGAAATTATGTTAGAAACAGTTTTGGCAATATCCGGCAAGCCCGGTTTGTATAAGTTGGTATCACGTGGTAATAACAGTCTTATTGTTGAGACATTGGATGCTCAGAAGAAGCGTATGCCCATATTTGGTGCCGACAAGGTAATCTCATTGGCAGACATTGCTATGTACACCGACGAGGAAGAAGTTCCTCTGCGTCGTGTATTCAAGAATATTCTGGAGAAGGAAGGCGGTAAGAAGACCAGCCTCGATTACAAGAAGGCAAGCAAGGATGAGTTAGCTGCATTTATGGCAGAGGCACTTCCCAACTACGACCGTGACCGTGTTTATCCTGCAGATATGAAGAAGTTGGCCCAGTGGTACAATATTCTTGTTGAAAACGGTGTTACCGATTTCGATGATCCTGCACAGAAATCTGCAGAATAATCCATTCTTAGGAATCTAAAGTATAAAAAGGAAAAATTATGGGGAATGCTTCTGTTTTAGAACAGGAGCATTCCTGTTAAACCACATAGCAGAATAATAGCTATGGGGTTTGTTTTATATATACGGTGAGCTATCAGGGCAAAACTGAAGAGTCCTACGCTTATCCAGAATTGCCAAGGTGTCTCTGAGATATTGCCAAAGTTCTCCCCGTTCATAAGCAATAGGGCTGCAGCAGCCAGTAAGCCTACAACAGCAGGGCGCAGTCCTTGGAAGGTGCTCTCTACAGCACTATGTGTCTTGTACTTCATCAGGAATTTGCTGATGATAAGCATGAGCACAAAACTGGGGAAGACGACGGCAAAGGTGGCTATGAAACTTCCCAGTACACCCCAAGAAGGATCGTACCCAGCATTTACCAAAGCTGTATATCCAACGTATGTGGCACTATTGATGCCAATGGGGCCAGGCGTACTTTGGCTAATGGCAACAATATCTGTAAACTGTCCCATCGTCATCCAATGCTGGTGTGTAACCACCTCGGTTTGAATCATGGATATCATGGCATATCCTCCCCCGAACCCAAAAAGTCCAATGAGAAAAAACGTCCAGAATAATCTTAATAACAATATTACCATGATAATTTTAGCTCTTGTTTACCGTTTACTGTTTACTGTTTACTGTTTACCGTTTACAATAATGTTCAATGTTCAATGTTCAATGACCCCTAATCCCTCAAATACTGCCCGTAGGCATAGCCACCCAAGCCAGCTATTAATATAATGTATATAGGGCTGACGCCTAATAGCCAGATGGCAAAGGCTGAAAGGAAGGGGATCCAGATGTTGTAGCGGTTGATATGCGAACTCTTGGCCATGCGGAATACTGGCGAGGCAATGAGTGCAACAACAGCGGGGCGTAAACCCTTGAAGAATTTCTCTACCCATGGGTTGTCCCTAAACTGCATGAAGGCAAGGGCTATGAGCAGAATGATTATGAAAGAGGGTAGGCAAGCGCCCAAGGTGCTTAGGAAGGCTCCCCATACGCCTTTTTGCTTGTAGCCGATGAAGATGCTGATGTTAACGGCAAAGACGCCTGGGCAACTTTGGGCAACAGCTATCAGGTCGACCAACTCATCGTGGTCGACCCAATGCTTTTCATCAACAACTTTCTGCTCTATCAGCGGTATCATTGCATAGCCGCCACCGAAGGTGAAAAGTCCTATCTGAAAGAATGTTTTGAATAATTCAAAATTCATAATTCACAATTCTTAATTGTGTCATTCCATTTCCTTTCCTCTTGGTTGCTTATGCCTTTTTTATTATGAATTATGAATTGATAATTATGAATTCTTCTCAATCCACTTCTTAGCGTTTACAAATGCTTCAATCCAAGGTGTCACCTGATCCTGTGCTTTGCGGTCAGCGGGATAGTAACCACACTGCCAGGGGAAGAAGGCACGCTCCAGGTGAGGCATCATAGCCAAGTGACGACCATCGGCACTGCAGATACCAGCAGTGGTGAAGTCGCTACCGTTGGGGTTAGCAGGATAACCGTCGTAGCTGTACTTCAGAACGATGTTGTAATCCTCCTCCTTGCCAGGCAGAGAGAACTTACCTTCGCCGTGAGCCACCCAGATGCCGAGTTTGCTGCCGCTGAGGCTTTCCATCAGCACACTCTTGTTGGGCTGTACAGTCAGGCCCAAGAAGTTAGACTCGAACTTGTGGCTGTCGTTATGCAGCATACGAGGTTTCTCGTCATTTTTCTCTTTTCTCTTTTCATTTTTAATTAACCCCAGTTCCACCATCAACTGGCAACCGTTGCAGACACCCAGTGACAGGGTATCCTTGCGGGCGTAGAAGCGGTCGAGGGCCTCCTTTGCCTTGGGGTTGTAAAGGAAGGCACCAGCCCATCCCTTAGCGCTACCCAATACGTCGCTGTTAGAGAAGCCGCCACAGAAGACGATGAAGTTGATGTCGTCCAGTGTCTCACGACCAGTTATAAGGTCGGTCATCATAACATCCTTCACATCGAAGCCTGCCAGATACAGCATGTAAGCCATCTCGCGTTCGCCATTTGTACCCTTCTCACGGATGATGGCAGCACGCAGGCCGCTCTTCTCACGACGGTCGGGGTTCAGACCGAACTGGCTCAGTTTGCCTGTAAAGTTGGGAAGGATATTCCACTCGAGAGGCTGCTGCTTGTAGTTTTGGTAGCGCTCAGCTGCCTTGCCGTGGAAGCTCTGCTTCTGATCCAGCAGGAAGCTGCTCTTGTACCAAACATCACGCAGCGCGTCAATGTCGAAGTTGTATGTCTGTCCGTTCTTCTCAATGGCAAGGGTGCGACCCTTTGCAGGCTCACCTATATTAACGTAGCCAACGCCTTCATCCTCCAGGAACTTCTTCACCTCGCTACGCTTGTCGTTGGCAACCTGAATAATAACGCCAGGGTTCTCTGCGAAGAGAATCTTTGTCAGGTCGTCGGTCTTTATCTTGTCTAAGTTGATGTTCAAACCACCCTTTGTATTGGCGAAGGTCATCTCCAGCAGGGTAGTGATAAGACCACCGGCGCTGATATCGTGACCAGCCAGGATGAGGCCCTTCTGAATCAGGGCCTGGATGGCATTGAAGCAATCGCGGAAATATTCGCTGTTCTTAACGGTAGGAACATCGCTGCCCACCTTGTTGTTAACCTGTGCAAAGGCTGAACCACCCAAACGAAGCTCGTCGAATGAGAAGTCAATGTGGTACAGCGTAGAGGGTACGTTCTGAACCACGGGTGAAACCACCTTTTTGATGTCGCTTACCTGACCACCGCTGGTTACGATGACGGTACCCGGAGAGATGATCTTCTCACCATTGGGATACTTCTGAGTCATACTCAGCGAGTCCTTACCTGTGGGCACGTTAATCTGCAGCTCGCAGCAGAAGTCAGAGAGTGCCTTAACGGCAGTATAGAGGCGGGCATCCTCACCCTCCTGAGCACGGCAGGGCCACATCCAGTTAGCACTGAGGCTTACGCTGTCCAAGCCTTCCTCCAAGGGAGCCCAAACAATATTAGTCAGAGACTCGGCAACAGAGAGTACAGAACCAGCAGCGGGGTTTGCCAAAGCAGCCTGAGGTGCATGGCCCAATGCTGTAGCGATACCCTTCTCGCCACGATAGTCGAGGGCAACAACACCACAGTCGCTGAGAGGCAACTGCAACTCACCCTGACACTGCTGGCGTGCAACCTTACCTGTTACGGAGCGGTCCACCTTGTTGGTCAACCAATCCTTGCAGGCAACAGCCTCCAGCTGAAGGACTTTCTCTAATTGATTTTGAATTTCTAATTTTGAATTTTGAATTGAAGACACATTCTCATACTTGCGTTCAACGGTCTTGTCGCGCATGATGGTCTTGGGAGAGTGACCGAACATCTGACTTACCTCCAGGTCGAAGGGACGAACACCGTCACCCTGCTCGAAGCTGAAGTGTGCATCGCCAGTTGTCTCACCAACGACATACAACGGAGCGCGCTCGCGCTCAGCAATCTTACGTACATGGTCGATGTGCTTCTCATCGATAAGCAGACCCATACGCTCCTGACTCTCGTTGGCAATGAT
>DLBF01000129.1 GCA_002494215.1 Prevotellaceae bacterium UBA7028 | reverse complement strand
CGAATCCACCATACGGCATAAGAGATGAATTTGAAACCACGGGTCTCGTCGAACTTCTCGGCAGCCTTGATAAGGCCCACGTTACCTTCGTTGATAAGGTCGGGTAGGGAAAGACCCTGGTTCTGATATTGTTTAGCAACAGAAACCACAAAACGCAGATTGGCACGAACCAGCTTGTCAAGAGCCCTGCGGTCACCTTTCTTTATTCTTTGAGTCAGTTCTACCTCTTCATCAACGGTTAGAAGTCCCTCACGTCCGATTTCCTGTAGATACTTATCCAGCGAAGCACTGTCGCGGCTGGTGATACTCTTTGTGATTTTAAGTTGTCTCATTTTATACCTTCTATGATATTTTAGCGTGCGAAGATAGAACTTTTTTCTGAAATGGTTTGAAATTTTATCAAAAAATGTTGTTTATTTGCCCTAATTGATATCTTTGTTTGGAAAAATCACTATCTTTGCAGGACAAAATTGATGTTTAACAAGTAAAATAGAAAAATTATGGTTGCATTAATCGTAGTGGCAGTTATTGCCGTAATTCTTATTTTCTGGGTTATCGGTATCTATAACAATCTGGTAGCACTTCGTAATAACCGCGAGAATGCTTTTGCCAATATTGATGTTCAGCTGAAACAGCGATATGATCTTATTCCTAACCTTGTTAATACGGTAAAGGGTTATGCCGAGCACGAGAAGGGTTTGCTGGAACGTGTCACTGCAGCCCGTACTGCTGCTATGGGAGCTACCTCTATGAACGACAAGATTGAGGCAGAGAATGCATTGAGCAGTGCATTGGCTGGACTGAAGGTTAGCGTAGAGGCTTATCCCGATCTGAAGGCCAACCAGAATTTTATGCAGTTGCAGAGCGAGCTGGCCGACATCGAGAACAAGCTGGCTGCCGTTCGTCGTTTCTTCAACAGTGCCACCAAGGAGCTTAATACAGGCGTTCAGAGCTTCCCCGCAGTACTGTTTGCAGGAATGTTCGGTTTCCATCAGGAGCCTATGTTCGAGGTTCCTCAAGAGGAGCGTGCTGCTGTTCAGAAGGCTCCCGAAGTAAAATTCTAAACGGATAGGATGAAGTACGTTGGTATACATACACAGCAGGTCAATAATAATTTCAAGAGTCTGCTTCTGCTCATACTCTTTCCCTGTATCCTTGTAGGGATGGTGTATCTCTTTCTGGTGATTCTCAATTCCTTGGGAACATCGGATCCTGCATACGGAGTGGTGGAAAGAGTTGATTGGGACTATGTAAACTATGAGATGATGTGCATACTACCCTGGGTAGTGGGCATCGTAGGTGTGTGGTTTGCCATCGCATACTTCACCAATACGGCTATGATACGACGTGCCACAGGTGCACGTCCTCTGGAGCGCAGAGAGAATCCGCGCGTATATAATATCGTAGAGAATCTGACTATGTCTTGTGGCATGCCCATGCCCAAGATAAATGTCATCGACGACCCTCAGCTGAATGCTTTTGCCAGCGGAATAGATAACAATAGTTATACCGTAACGGTGACCACTGGCATTTGCAACCGATTGAATGATGAGGAGTTGGCAGGTGTTATAGCACACGAGTTGACGCATATTCGCAATCGTGATACCCGTCTGCTCATTGTCAGCATCATCTTCGTCGGCATCATGAGTACCATCATGACTTTAGCTGTCCGCATTATGTGGAATACCTTTATTTTTGGTGGCGACCGACGCAGGAGTAACAACAACAAGGGTGGTGGTGTTTCCATCATAGTGGTTATGGCAGTGGCATTTGTGCTGGCAGCCATAGGATATGTGTTTACGTTGCTCACCCGTTTTGCCATCAGCAGGAAACGCGAGTATATGGCCGATGCCGGAGGCGCGGAACTCACAGGCAATCCATTGGCGTTGGCTTCTGCTTTACGAAAGATAAGCGGCGACCCAGGATTGGGGGATACGGACCGCGAGGATGTAGCTCAGCTATTCATCATCCGGCCGCATGAGTTCAAGAGTAGCTTTACCTCGATGGTCAGCAACCTCTTCAGTACGCACCCGAGTACAGAAAGCCGAATAGCTTACCTTGAACAATTCTAAATAAGAAAACACAAAAACCTTTGAAAGAAACAACTTAAATCTATAATTGATGAAAAAACGACTATTACATCTGGCCTTCATACTTCTGGCTGTATGTTCGGCATACGGTCAGGAATTGTATGTGGGTACTTACAACGTCAGGTACAAGAACAATGACGACACCTCGGCTGGTAACAGCTGGAACGTCAGGAGGACGTACTTTATGAACCTTGTCAACTTCCAGCAGCCTGACCTGCTTGGCGTGCAGGAAGCTTTGCCTGCCCAGATGACCGACCTGCGCAGCGGTCTGACCGATTATGGCTCGATAGGCGTAGGGCGTAACGACGGTGCCAACAGTGGTGAATACTCTGCTATCTTTTACCGTAAGGAGACGATGGTGCTGCTGGACAACGGCGACTTCTGGTTGAGCGACACCCCCTACAAGCCCTCCAAGGGTTTCCCCAGCCAGGGCGGAAAAACCCAGTACTACCGTATCTGTTCGTGGGGTAAATTCTTTCATAAGCCATCTGGTACCGTTATATATCACTTCAATACCCACATGGACCTGGACGAGAAAAACCGTCAGCAGTCCTACTACCTTATCAAACAGAAGATCGAGGAGATTGCAAGCAAGACAGCTCCCGTCATTGTAACGGGCGACTACAATGCGGTACAGACAGAGGATTCTTATAAACTGTTCCTGAACTCAGGCTTCCTGTACGATAGTTATACCCGTGCAAAGCAAAAGTTTGTCACCAACGGCACGTGCCCAGGTTTTAATGCGAACAACTACAGTATAACTGGCGGAGATTATCGTCGTATCGACCACATCTTTGTAACCAGAGCTTTCAATGTTGACCACTTTGCCGTGCTCAATCCCTGTTACTATTCTACCAGCGGTACAGCCAGTTATCACCTGAGGGCGTTTTCAGACCATAGTCCAGTATTCGCGAAACTTAGCCTCAGAAACCCACAGATGGCTGAGCTTACCACGGATCTGCCTCCTTCCGAAAATGGTGTTTACCAGTTATCTACTCCCGAGGAACTGCAAGCCTTCTCTTACATCGTCAATGGTATTGCAGGATACAAGCAGAATTCAGCAGCCAAGGCAGTCTTGCTGAATGATATTGATATGTCTGGAATGCCGAGTTGGTCGCCTATAGGGAAAAACTCTTCAGCCTTCACTGGTACGTTCGATGGTCAGGGACATTCCATCCAGAACCTTGTTGTAAAGACCAACAAGAGTTATTCCGGACTGTTTGGTAACACGTCAGGTGCTACCATCAAGAATTTCTCTGTAGGCGGTACAATTTCTGTTGCGGAGGGTTCTATGGAACATGGTGCTGTGGGATATGCATCCAATACCACTATCTCCGACGTACATTCATCACTGAACATTACCACTGCTAAGGCAAATAATGACACAAGGCATATCGGAGGTATTGCAGGTACGATGGCGGCAGCATCCAACATCAGCAGATGTTCATATGCCGGTACACTCACAGATGCTGGTACCAACACGGTAGGCGGTATCGTGGGCTATGCTGATGGTAGTAACAACATAATTTCTCATGTCCTCAACTCTGGTAAGATTCAGTCGAAGGGCGCAGAAACAAACACAGGTGGTATCCTGGGTTATGTAAACTATGCCGGTTTCAAGATAAACCATTGCCTTAATGTGGGAAGTGTAAGTGGCACCGAAGCCTATTCCGGCCAGATCATGGGCCGACAGGTAAAGGCAATGACCACTCTTCCTTCTGACCTCTATTATCTGGATGGCAATAAGTTGTCTGCCTTTGGTACAGAAACGGAGTCCACTTCTGCCGTTGGCGCTACGGCTGTCAGTGCTGAGCAGTTGGCAAGTGGCGAGATATGCTATAATTTGAACGGCGACCAGGAGGAAATCATCTGGTTCCAGACGTTAGAATCGGATGCATATCCTGTACTTCTGGGTGATCATCTTCAGGTTTGGAAGTACGATGATTTGTACTCCAATGATAGTCCGGATGGAATCTTTGAAATTCAAAATTCAAAATTCAAAATTCAAAATGAAGATGAGGTTTACGACCTTTCCGGAAGAAAAATTGATTCTTCACTCTTCACTCTTCACTCTTCACTAAGGAAGGGTATATACATCATTAATGGTAAAAAATACATGATAAAATGAGAAAGATAATAATCACCCTTATTCTGCTGTTGGGCTTGTGTCCGTTGTTCAATCTTCAATTCTCAACGCTCAAGGCGCAGAACCTCTATATTGGCAGTTTCTATGTTACCTCCTCTATAGAAGAGGCAAATTATGGTGATGGACGTGATAAATGGACAACCCGTCTGGGCATTATCACCGATTTGCTTAACTTCGAACAGCCAGATGTTATGGGGTTGCAGGCTCTAACCGAGACCCAGCTCTCGCAAATATCTAAGCGAATGACATCGCACAACGTCGCAGGCGATATCCTTTATAGCAAATCCCTCCAGTTGGATTCCTGCAATGTAGTCAGTGATATGCCTGAGGGCAGTACATGTTCATGGGCAAAATTGCAGAAAGGCGGTAAGGCCTTCTATGTCTTCAATATCTGTTTCTCTACAGAGAATAGTGTTGCCCTTACATCAGCAAACCGCGTTCGTGATGCTGCAGCAGAGATTAACTCAGAGAATCTGCCATGTTTCGTTATCGGTTTCCTTGGCGTTACCGAGTCCAAGACTCCATATACCAGGTTAACTGCCAAATATTACGATTGTTACAAGCAGGCCTCCGTTGTCAGTGCTGAATATGGAACGGTCAATAACTTCGATCTCGAAAATAATCATAGTTCAGACCGTTATGACTATATATTTGCCTCCAAGACTGTTTCCGTCAAGGCCTATGGACAGCTCCAGAGCGGCTACTACACCTTGGAATCAGACAACACATATAAGCGCCGTACCCCTTCTACACATTTCCCTGTTATGGCCAAAGTTGTGCTACCAAAATGATAAAAAGGTAAAAAAAATGGCACGAAAGAATGAAATTGTTCGAATAAAAGTGTTTTTTGTTTGATTTTGAAAGATTTACTTTGCAAATATTTACATCATTACATTTAACTCAATACAATTTTATCTAATTTGAAAATTTGAGGTAATAAAATGTCGTTAGGTTAATATGTTATGTGAAAAAAAACACATACATTTGCGTGTTCAAAGACCGTAACCGAATGAATTAATTATATTAACTTAACAACATTATGAGGAATTTTTTACTTTCGATTTCAGCGCTGCTGATTTCACTTACTGTTTGTGCTCAGGATGGTATTACCGTTGTGGGTGCCAACATCCCCATTCTTCCTTCTGCCCGTTGGAGCAATTTCCAATATAAGGCGAAGGTTCTTGTCGCTGATCCTGATATCGAATACGGCGACTACGGTGACAACAATGTAAATTATAACTGGCTTGTCCTGGAAGACGGTCCTGCCAAAGATACCAATGGTAAGGCTTGGTACGAGGTGGGTTATGACGAATCTACCCTTACCCCGAACGAGTTCGTTGCCAGTGATGACCCTGTCTATTTCACTTGGGAGGAGCAAACAGCACCTTTCAGTAGCGACGAGAAATGGCAAGGCATGACGTCTTTCCGTTGGATAGGTAATAATAAGATAGGTGATATCTACATCCGTCGCACATTCACCACCGACAAATTGCTTTCGGGCGATGTTTATTTGGCTTGTGGCCATGATGATGCTCCCTGCGAGTATTATTTGAACGGTGTGCTCATATTCTCTAAGACAGGATACGAGATCGACCATTATGAGTATATATATGAGAATGAAGGTGACACGGAACCCATTGACAGCATTGAGCATTATAAACAAGGTTGGAACAACGATGAGGTTTATAAGCTGACCGACGAGCAGAAGAAGTTGATTCTCCTTGACGGTCAGGAGAATCTGATTGCTGTACATGTTCACCAGAACTGGGGCGGTGCCTTTGCTGACTGCGGTCTCTACACCATGGTAGAGGGTGGTCTGGACATGGGATATGTTACACCTTGGGAGGGTAAGGTTATCTTTAACAATGTCGGAGGTTATAATTTCGACGGAAAATCTCCCAGCAACGACCCCAAACACCCATGGTCTGCACTCTATGAGGCTCAGGAGGGTGATGAGTACACCTTTACTATGCCAGGTGCCAGCGACATGGACGATGAGAACCCTGAATGGAAGGAGCAGCTGCACTTCAAGACTCCTATCACTCTGGAGGAAGGTAAGTATTACAATGTCAAGTTTACTATAAATGCCTCTTGTCCTTATTCAAGTGTACGTGTTAAGATATGCGACAATGATAACGATAATGAAGGTGCTACGGCATTCGACGACTTCATGGAAATCCCCGAGGATACTCCCCTGGAGTTCGAAGAAGAAATAGAGGGTCTGAACTCTATAAAGAACTTGAAGATTGTCTTCGACTTCGGCGGTGGTGAAGAGAATTCCACCATCAAGATCAGTAACATGTCTATTACAGACGAGGAGAATAACGAGCTCTGGATAGGTACTCATTACTTCAACTACTTCTACATGTGCAAGCGTGTTGAGAAGTTCTATGTATGGGACGAAACACTCAATAATGGTGAGGGCGGTTTAAGAGAAGCAAAGACCGATGAGGAAAAGGAGAACTATTACGAGAGTAAGGTCGTTTACGAAGAGGCTAATGCTCCTGAGATAACCGGTCGTGTTGAGACCAAGGCCTGGACAATGGCTGATTTCGACGACTCTATGTGGGACAGCCAGATGATGCCTGTTGGCAACTCTGGTTATATGCCCGAGGTACAGAGTATCTGGCCCGGTGGTGATAATACCAACTACTGGATTCGTCGTAACTTCGAGCTTGAAAAGATCAACGACCGTCTCTCTTATGCTCTGAACGTATGCCACGATGACGTTTACGAGACATACGTAAATGGTCACCTCTTGCAGAAGAACGTTGGATGGACTAACGGCAAAAATCCTGTCCAGGTTCATATCCCTGCCAGATACCTCAATGTAGGTAAGAACGTTATTGCCACCTACATCCAGCAGAACTGGGGTGGTAAGTTCTATGACTGCGGTATCAATGTCGAGGAGGTTAACTACGATGAGTGCGTTAAGGCCTTCAACGAGTCTATGGCTTATGCTCAGACAGACACATTGCTGACAAACAAGATGCATAGCGATGTGCAGGCTCTTATGGATCAGGCCAAGCAGGACTTCGAAGAGAACAAGAACGACCCTGCCGAGATAAAGAACTTTGCCAAGGAGTTGAGGTCTGATGTCAATGCTATTTTTGCTTATAGTAAAGATGTAAAGACTTTCAAGGACACATGGGATATCTGTCGCAAGATGAAGGACACCGGTTTCTGGGGTACTGCTCTTAGTGATGCCACAGCCGCTCTTGACACTTGCTCAACAGCAAGCAGCCTTAACAAGTATCTTACTCCTTTGAAGGATGGACGTAAGGCTACCGCTATGGAGCGTCATAACGAGAAGTTTGTAGGATGTGTTCCGCAGATTGTTTCTATGGAAAGTGTAGGTGATGACCTGGTATATGGCGATGAACCTAAGTACTTTATATATAATGTAGGTGCAAAGCAGTTCCTTAGTGGTGGAGAAAGCTGGGGTACCCATCTGACTCTTGCTTATGCTTCTAACCCCATGATGCTTGTTCAGGCAATGAGGGATGTTCTTGACGACGAGACTGGTGAGCCCACTGGTGATCAGACTGCAATTGATGGTGCATTCTATGTAGAGACCTTCCGTCCTAATGGCACTATTGGCGCAAACGACTTCATGGGTTGGAACGGATACGTAGATAAGGCTATGAATGAAGGTACGTGGGAACTTATCCCTGTAGAGGGCAAGCCCAATGTCTATAACATTGCTCAGTATGGTCAGACCTTCGGTGATGCTGATACCACTTGCTACAATGGTACTATCTTCGAGCCCGGTGGTAAGAAACTTCTTGGTCTGCGCAGCGGTGATAACAAGTACACACCTTCATACTATGTGGTTGATACTGATATGCACTCTCCCGAGTTGGAGACCAACCAGTGGATGTTCATCTCTCGTGAGGAGTTGATAGGTCTTATCTCTACAGCTACCGAGGATAATCCTGTTGACCTCACCTTCCTTATCACCAATCCTGGTTACGACCAGCGTCTTACCGATGCAGACTGGATGTACGCAAATGGTAGCATATGGGGTCGTGGTGATAATTATCCCAACTTCGTACTAGAGTCATATAACACCACCAGCTTCTACAACTATATGGAGCTTTGGCCTGCAGAGGAAGCCGATGCATTACCTGCCGGAACCTACAAGCTGATGGTTCAGGGTTACTATCGTGATGGTATAGAACAGAAACATGTTGAGAAGGTCATCAAGGGCGAACCTTCTGCCCAGAATGCTTTCATCTTCGCAGGTGCTTCATTCTATGCCGAGGATGACCTTAACGCATGCGAGAAGATTCCTCTTATGCCTATCCACATGGAGGCTAACATGGTACCTGGTATCGGTTACACCTATGCTGGCATGAGCATGCCTGGTACATACGGTGGCCAGCCCATGCAAGCTACCCAGCAGGCTGCCAATGAGTACTTCCCCTGCGGCCTCTACTGGAACGAACTTACCTTCATCATTCCCGAGGAAGATAATGGTCACCTGACCTTTGGTATATGCAAGCCTACCAATTTAGATCTTGAAGGTAAGGGCGACTGGATTGTAATGGACAACTGGCGTCTTAAGTATTGTGGTAGCAATGCTGATCCCGATGGTATTAATGATGTTATCAAGACTCCTGTTCAGAATACATCTAAGGTTATCTACAACCTCGCTGGTCAGCAGATGAAGAAAGTCCAGAAGGGTGTCAATATCATTAACGGTAAGAAGTTGTTGAGATAAACAGCCTCCCCCTTCCCCTCCAAAGGAGGGGTGAGAATAATATAAAAAGGAGCGCTTCCGGATTCGGAGGCGCTCCCTTTTTTTAGTTAAGAGTTGAAAGTTGAGAGTTGAGAGTCACTTTAATAGGTTTAATAGTTTAATAGTTTTAATGGTTTAAGAAGTTTAAGGGGGCTATTGAGGTGCAGAACTATCCTCTTGCCCCTCGCCCCTCGCCCCTTAAAGGAAGCGTAGCTTCCGCTCTTTCGGGCAAAAAAATCCCCTCCCATCAAGGGAGGGGTAAGGAGTGAGTCCCTTTCCTTCACTATCTGTGAGGGGGAAGGGGCGGTCTTATTTACAATGAAATTGCACCACTTGGGCAAGCATCTGCACAAGTACCGCACTCTGTGCACTGCTCGGGATCAATTGAATACTTATCGCCTTCAGAGATAGCTCCTACGGGACATTCATCGATACATGTGCCGCATGCAACACAATCATCACCAATTACGTATGCCATA
>DLBF01000172.1 GCA_002494215.1 Prevotellaceae bacterium UBA7028 | reverse complement strand
TTCAAGGGAACAGGTAACATGGAGTTGCAGCTCGACCGAATGCTCAGCAACAAGCGTATCTTCCCTGCTGTTAACATCGTTGCCAGCAGCACACGAAGAGACGATCTGTTACAAGACAAAATGACCCTCGACCGCATGTGGATCCTGCGTAAGTTCCTCAGCGACATGAATGCTATCGAAGCCATGAACGAGGTTAAGTCAAGATTGGAGCACACAAAGACAAACGAAGAGTTCCTTGTAAGCATGAATTCCTAATTCAGCACAAAAATACAATATTTAACATACAAGAGCGCATAATCACAGGTTATGCGCTCTTTTTTTTTTCGCACAGCATCCAAGGATTGTTAAATAATTACAATTATTTATACAATTCCAAAAATGCCACCTCATTATTCTGCAAAAATTCATACCTTTGCACCCGATTTAGACTTAACAGGTGAAAAAGATAATCAAAAATTCAAATAAAAAGATGAAAATGAAACTGAAGTACATCTCTATTATTGGCGTAGTAGCTGCAAGCATTCTTTCTTCATGCAGCGACAATTCACAAAGACAAATGCCAACAGCAAACTTCGAAACTATGAAGGTTACGACCAAGGATGTAACCATGAACACAAAATACAGTGCCACCATTCGTGGACGTCAGGATATTGACATTATGCCACAGGTAAGCGGCACACTGACAAAGCTTTGCGTAACGGAAGGACAGGTTGTAAAAGCAGGACAGACCTTGTTCATCATCGACCAAGTTCCCTATCAGGCAGCACTGAACACAGCACTGGCGGCATTAGAGTCAGCCAAGGCTCAGCTGGCAACCTCTCAGTTGGAGTACGACAGCAAGAAGCAACTCTTCGATCAGCATGTTGTCAGTGAGTTCGACATCCAGAAGGCCAAAAACGCCTTGCAGACAGCAAAAGCTGTGCTGGCACAGTCACAGGCTCAGGTGGTCAATGCCCGTAACAACCTCAGCTATACAGTTGTGAAGAGTCCTTCAAATGGTATTGTAGGAACGCTCCCCTATCGTCAGGGTGCTTTGGTAAGCCCCAGCATGGGTCAGCCTCTTACCACCGTCAGCGACAACAACCAGATGTATGTTTACTTCTCAATCAACGAAGCACAACTACTGGCTATGTCTCGTGAAAGCGGTAGCGCAGAGGCAGCCATCAAAGCTATGCCTGAGATTAAGCTGTTACTGGTTGACGGCAGCGAATACAAGTATACTGGCAAGGTTGAGAGCATTAGTGGTGTCGTCGATCGCTCAACAGGTACCGTACAGGTTCGTGCCGTCTTCGACAACCCCGAAAAACTGCTGCATAGCGGAAGTACAGGCTATGTTGTCATTCCCACTGTATATAAGGACAGAATCGTCATCCCCACTACAGCTACCGTCCAGATTCAGGACAAGTTCAAGGTCTACCTTGTCGATAAGAACAACATTGCCCACGAGCAGCTTGTTGTTACCGAGTCACACACCAATGGCAAGGAATATGTAATTAAGGAAGGACTGAAGACTGGTGATGTTATTGTAGCCGAAGGAGCAGGTATGCTTAAGGACGGACAGAACATCAAACCTAATAAGTAAGTTTAGAGTTGATAGTTTAGAGATTAGAGTTTAGAGTTTAGAGACATATAAAAGTCAATGAAAGGAAATATATTTATCAAAAGACCTGTAATGGCCATCTCTATAGCCATTATGATTCTGTTGGTGGGTGCCATATCATTCACATCGCTCCCTCTGGAGCAGTACCCTGATATCGCTCCTCCAACCGTATCGGTCAGTGCCACTTATACTGGTGCCAGTGCAGACGCAGTAATGAAGGCCGTTATCCAGCCCTTGGAGGAAGGTATTAACGGTGTAGAAAACATGTTGTACATGAGCAGTACTGCCACCAACTCAGGTTCTGCAACCATTAACGTAGTCTTCAAGCAGGGAACAGACCCCGATATGGCTGCCGTGAACGTACAGAACCGTGTAAGCCGTGTACAGGGTTTGCTACCACAGGAGGTTACCCGTATCGGTGTTTCCACCACCAAGAGACAAACTTCATTCCTGCAGATCGACTGTCTTGTCAGCGAGGACGGAACATACGACGAGGACTTTATCTCCAACTACCTTGACATTAACGTCATCCCCCAGATTAAGCGAGTAGAAGGCGTAGGAGACGTAATGCTCCTGGGCGGAACCTATTCACTGCGTATATGGATGAAGCCCGAGCAGATGGCCCAGTATGGTGTAGTACCCGATGACATCACCGCAGCCATGGCCGAGCAGAATCTGGAGTCGCCCGCCGGACAGTTAGGCGAGAAACCCGTAAACGGTTCACACGGCGACGGAGTTGACAACTATTACCAATACACCCTTAAGTACAAAGGACGTCTGAAGGAAATCTCCGAATTCGAGAACATTGTCATCCGCGCTAATGCCGATGGAACAATTCTACGACTCAAGGATATTGCCGATGTAGAGTTGGGCGCCATCAGTTACTCCTTCCATGGTGAAGCCAACGGACATCCCGGTGTAACCTTCCTCTGCTTCCAGTTAGCCGGTGCTAATGCCAAGGAAACCAATGACCGCGTAAGCGCCAAGTTGGATGAGTTGGGCAAAGAACTGCCCAAGGGTATGAAATTCATCAAGATGATGTCCAGCAACGACTTCCTTCTGGCTTCTATTGCCAATGTAGAGGAGACCCTCTTCATTGCCATCCTTCTGGTAGTATTGGTGGTTTACTTCTTCCTGCAGGACTTCAGAGCCACCATCATTCCCTCCATTTCCATTATTGTATCTCTGGTCGGCACTTTTGCCTGCCTCTCCATAGCCGGCTTTACACTGAATCTGCTGACACTCTTCGCCCTCGTGCTAGCCATCGGAACGGTGGTGGACGATGCTATCGTTGTTGTAGAGGCCGTTCAGGCAAAATTCGATGCCGGATATACCAGTCCCTATCAGGCAACCAAGGATGCCATGAGTGACGTAACCATGGCAGTAATCTCATGTACATTCGTTTTCATGGCAGTGTTTATCCCTGTCAGTTTCACAGGTGGAACCGCAGGAATCTTCTACACCCAGTTCGGCGTAACACTTGCCACAGCCGTCGGTCTCTCGTGTGTCAGTGCCCTAGTGCTCTGTCCTGCCCTGTGCGCTATCATGATGCGTCCCGCTAGCGAGGAGCGCCGCAAGGGCTTCTTCGGAAATATCAACTACCGCACTCGTCTTGCCTACGAAGCCACCTACTCAGCCATGATGGAGAAGTATACCAATGTGCTGCGCCGCATGGTTTCGCGCAAAGTCAGATATTACGTTAGTTTCGGCGCACTTGCCGTAGCCATAGTAGGTGTACTCTTCTTTGCCAGCCACCTCCCCGGAGGACTTGTTCCCAGCGAAGACCAGGGTGTATGTATGATGAATGTCAGCGCCGTTCCCGGCAGCAATGTGGCATCCACCTACGAGGTAATGAACAAGGCTCAGAAAATCATCGAGAGTGTACCCGAAGTTAAGGAATATACCAAGGTAGCCGGCTATGGCTTCATGTCAGGTCAGGGAACATCCTATGGTATGTCAGTAATTCGTCTCAAACCATGGGGCGAACGTCAATACGGTCTTAGCTTTGGATTTGCCACGCTAGCATTTCTGTCTCTCGTTATTTCTCTGATTGTATTTGTACGAAGTCTGTTTACCCGTAAAAAGGTATTCAAGAAAGCTTTGGCTTTCGTTGTTATAGGAGCATTGTCTGTCATAGCACTCATGAACTATCATCCTCTGGATAATATGATGAGCACCAGCACCATGGTGGCAAATGCCAAGTTGAATGCCCGTCTGTTGAAGGAGATTCCTGAGGCTCAGTGCTTTGTCTTCGAGCCCGGTATGATTCCTGGCTACGGTATGGGTTCTATCGAGTTGCAGTTGCAAGACAAGACGGGAACCGCTGACAAGGAGGTCTTCTTCAACTACACCAAGGAATTCATCGCCAAGTTGAGCGAGCACCCCGAGGTTGGACGTTGTATCACCACCTACGAGCGTAACTTCCCCCAGTTCGATGTCGAGGTAGATGCCGCACAGTGCAAGCGTGCAGGAATCTCTCCCACTACCGTACTAAACGCTCTCGCCAGCTATTGCGGTGGTGCTTATATCAGTAACATGAACCAATTCAGTAAGGTCTATCGTGTGATGCTGCAGAGCAATCCTCAGAGCAGAACCACCGAAGACGACCTCAACAACATGTTCATTCGTAACCAAGGACAGATGGCACCTCTCAGCCAGTTCGTCAAACTGAAGCCCGTTCTCGGTCCCGAGATTGACAACCGCTTTAACCTGTTCAGTTCTATCTCCGTTAACGTGGCAGCCAATACCGGTGTCAGCAACACAGAGGTTATGAACGTTATCGAGCAGGTACACAAGGAGGTCTTCCCCGAAGGCTATAGCTACGAGTTCGGTGGTATGGCTCGTGAGGAGGCACAGACCATAGGCAGTTACGACACGTACCTCACCTATGCCATCTGTGTGATTCTTATCTTCCTTATCCTGAGCTGTCTCTACGAGAGCTTCCTTATTCCATTTGCCGTTATCTTCTCTGTTCCTGCCGGTCTGATGGGAACCTATGGATTTGCATGGTTGTGGAATGCAGGATTCAACTGGACTATTCCCATGAACGGCCAGCCCGTCCCCATCGGACGTATGCTCTTCATGGGCCCCATCGAGAACAATATCTACCTGCAGACCGGTGTCATCATGCTCATCGGACTGCTCGCCAAGACAGCCATCCTTATTACCGAGTTCGCCCTTGAGCGCCGTCGTAAGGGAATGGGAATCGTCGAAGCGGCCTTCGCCGCAGCCGAGGCCCGCCTGCGTCCCATCCTCATGACCGTCCTCACCATGATTTTCGGTATGATTCCTCTAGTCTTCGCCACAGGTGCCGGAGCCAACGGTAACCGTACTATCGGTATCGGTGTAATTGGAGGTATGACAGTAGGAACATTGGCCATACTCTTTACTGTTCCCCTCTTCTTCATCATCTTCGAATATCTTCAGGAGAAGATTCGTCCCGTTATGGTTGAAGAGGCTGACCAACAATTCCTGAAGGAACGTGAGCGTTCACTCAGAGAGAAAGAGAAAGCCATTGAAAGTGAGGCCGCAAAATAATGTTGTAATAACGAAAGCGGCAAAACGAAATAACGAAAATAACGTTCAAATATGAATAAAAAATCTATTATTTCCATAAAAGCCTCCCTTTGGGGAGGTTTAGTGGGGGCTCTTTTGCTGAGCAGCTGTTCATTATATAAGAACTACCAGCGTCCTGCCGACATTAAGACTGACGGCATCTATGGCAACGCTCAAAGCGGCGAGGAGAAAGGACTGGGTGATATCCAGTGGCGTGAAATCTTCACCGACCCACAATTGCAGGCCCTCATCGAAAAAGGCTTGGCCAACAACACGGATATGAAGAATGCTGACCTTAAGATTCAGGAGGTTCAGTATGCCCTCAAGTGTGCCAAACTGGCTTACTTCCCCAACATCTACTTCAACCCCAGCGGAACCGTAAGCCGTCCATGGGATCCCTACGATCGCAACAACTATAGCACCAGCACTACCTACAGCCTGCCTGCTACCATGAGTTGGCAGATCGGTAGTTTGGGAAGTCTGCGCAACTCCAAGAAGAAGGCTGAGGTGAACGTTGAGCAACTCAAGAATGCGAAGCAGGCCGTTCAGGCAGCATTGGTTGCCAATATCGCATCTATGTACTACACCCTCTCTTCTTTGGATGAGCAGTTGGAGCTTACACAGATTACACGCGACAACTGGGGTAAATACCTCGACATGGAGAAGAAACTCATGCAGGCTGGTCAGGCTGACTTAGCTGCTGTATCTAGCATCGAAGCCACCTACTACAGCATTTGCACCAGCGTTGTGGCTTTAGAGGATAATATCAGGTTGGTAGAGAACTCTCTGGGAACTATTCTGGGTGAGACAGCTGGCCACATCAGCCGTGGTGCTCTCACCACTTTCCAAACACCTGCCATCCTGGCAACAGGTGCTCCTATCAGCATTCTCTCACGCCGCCCCGATGTCAAAGCTGCTGAGCTGGAACTGGCCAGTGCTTTCTACGAGAAGAATATTGCTGCCAGCCAGTTCTATCCTTCGCTGAATATCAGTTCGACAGGGCAATTCACCAATGCCCTTGGAGGTGGTGCTATCAACCCTGGCATTATGATAGGAAATGTGGTAGCTAACCTGTCGCAGCCCATATTCTCGAATGGCAGGATTCGTGCCCAGTACAAGATATCAAAGGCTGAGATTGAGGTTGCCACAAACAATTTCAAACAAGCCGTTATCGCTGCTGGCAACGAAGTGAACACTGCCATGGTAGAGCTGAAGGGTGCTGAGGATCAGAAGGAGCTCATAGCCAAGCAGGTTGAGGCACTGGAGAAAGCCCTCGATGCCACCAAAAAGCTTTATGCTCTTAGCAGCGCCAATTATCTGAATGTCATCACAGCACAGAACTCACTGCTCTCTGCCCAGATGAGCCAGATCAAGAATCGCATGGATGCTATAAACTCCACCATCGACCTGTATCAGGCCCTTGGAGGTGGTGCTGAATAAGTATATTAATAAGGTATAGATTCCCTTAAAGGGCGGAAACGACAAAAAACACGTTTCCGCCTTTTTTTACATTCCACTAAGGGCGTAAATTACACACATTCAAAAAAAAGAAGAATTTTCTTTGTTATATTCTCGCTAAAGTGTAAATTTGCAGCTGAAAAATCAAAGGTAAGGAGATTCCCGCATAATGCAAACAGGTTGACATCCCGTCAATCGACACTCTCCAAGCCACATAAAAACTTTGTTAAACCTTTTATTTAAATACTAACAATATGAAAAAACTCAACTTGTCATTATTGATGTTTTGCTGCACCCTTATGGCTACAGCCGAACCTGTTGGACGGCAGACCGCGTTATACACAGCCCAGTCCTACATGATGACCAAAGGTAAACACATCAACACGACGCAGAAACCCTTCAGAGCTGCACGTAAGACGGCATCCGCAAAGGCAGAGGAAGAAGCTTACTATTATGTCTTCAATGCCGGAGACAATGGAGGCTATGTCATTGTTTCTGGTGACGACCGTGTGGAACCTATTCTGGGATATGTAGAGCAGGGCTCTTTCGACCCCGACAAGATTCCTGACAACATGCGTGCCTGGCTTGAGGGCTACGAAGAGGAAATCAAATATGTAATTGACAATGACCTGCAGCCCAGCTCCCCTGCTCTCAGAAGGCGCAGCAAGGTCATCAACACCAAACACAGTATCCCCGAGATTCTAACCACACGCTGGAATCAGGGAATGCCCTATAACCTGACCATCGAGAAATACTACAAGGAGGATGGCACACAGGCACGCCCTGCCACAGGATGTATCGCCACAGCATGGGCACAAGTCATCAACTTCCACAAATATCCTAACGAGATTAAAGTGGAGATTCCCGCCTATAGCAAGACATACACATTGAAAGACGGAACCACGAAAACCGTTACTTTCCCCAAGGTTCCCCGTGGTTCCAAGATTGACTGGGAGCACATGAAGGATACCTATAGCTGTAACGAAAGTCACCAACACGATGCTGCAGATACCGCGGTAGCTAACCTGATGCGCTATTGCGGGCAGGCCGTCAAGATGGGATATGGCGCCTCTTCTGGCGCTACATGGCATGCTCCCGATGTCGTTAAGTACTTCGGCTTTGACGACAGCGGACACAGAGTCGGTCGTGACGAGTGTAGCATAGACGAGTGGCAAGATCTGGTATATAACGAGATTGCTGCCGGTTATCCTGTACCTTTCAGTGGCTCAAAGATTAGCGGCGGACATGCCTTTGTGTTGGACGGATTCGATGGCGAGCAACTCTTCCACGTCAACTGGGGCTGGGGCGGCAGCAGCAACGGCTGGTTCCTGATTGGAGTACTTAACTCTGGAGATAACAGCGGCATCGGTGCTGCTTCTGGTAGCTGCGGTTATGCAAGAGGACAGGCAGCAATCATAGGTTTGCGCCGTCCTGATAATATCAAAGCCAACACTTATCTTACCATCAGCGATGTAGCCGTCAGCGGCTCAACGGCCAGGGCAACATTTAAGAATGAGACAGGTGCTTCTGGCAGATTCAATGTCGGAATAATCAGAATCGACGAAGATGGCAATTATGCTCTGGTTGGCAACAAACAAACCATCTCAGGCATAGCCGATGGAACTTCACAATCTAAGAGCTTCGTTCTCGCTGGCAAACTGCCCGAGGGTACCTACCGACTCTCCCCTGCTAGCAAGCCCACAACAAACGAGGACTGGAAGCCACTCTATAACATGCGCGACCAGTATATCGAGGCCGTAGTTGATGCCGAGGGCAAAACCACCCTGCGTCTCGTTGAACCGGTTTACAACATCAGTATAGATACCATCACCTTCCCCGGCACTCGTATTGTAGGCAAGGAACAGGAGATTGTAGTATCCTTCCGCAACAATGCCGATGAGTACTATAAAGATGTTTATCTCTTTGCAAGCAAGACGAGCAGTAAGGTCTATACCGAAAATCTGGCACGCGTTGGTGTCCGCAAGGGCGAGACTGCTAAATTCTCTTTCTACTACACTCCCGAGGAGACTGGAACATACAACCTGTGGTTCTGCTCGGACAAGAAAGGCAATGACGTCATAGGTCAGGGCACCATGGAGGTGATAACCGAGGCCGAAGCCACCAAGGCAAACCTTGCCATCAGCTATTCCGTAGTCAATGGTGCCAACAACATCGCCTATGGCAAGCAACTCTTTGTAAAAGCTACCATCAAGAACAACGGCAACACAGACTACGACGGTATGGTCAAGATTCAACTTTGGAAACAGAAGGTAGGCGCCACTACAGCCTCAAGCAGTTCAACCAGTAGGTATAACGTTGAAATCCCCAAGGGCAAGTCCGTTACCGTGGATGTTCATTTCGAAAATATCAGTTCTGACTATATCTGTCATCTTAAGGCAATGTATGGTAATCAGGATGGAACGCTCAGCGGTGGCGGCATCTGGGATTATAAGTGCCAAATGCAGGATGGCGTACTCAGTTGGAAGAGCGACGGTACCGTTACTGGCAAAGCTGTTACCACCACCATGACCACCGCCTCTACAATCTGCGGTGTTATGGCATGTAGCAGCACAAAAATCACACGTATGATGCCCAACAGGACCAACCCCAATGTCATCTATGCCTTTGAAGAGAGTATGACACCCCCTGCCACGCTGGATACATGTAATCTCGTAGTCGGCAAACAGGCTAAACACATTAAGATGGTCAATGACAAGCCCTACTTCATCCCCGTTACTTTCCAGGCTGACAGTGCCTCCTTTACCTACACCTTCTCTCAGACAGAGAACGGTACAGGCTGGCACGCCATGACCCTACCCTTCAGTGTTGACAGCATTTATGTTGACAGCATCCCCGTTGCCCTCGATGACAGTCTGAAGCACTTCTGGATTTACGAGTTTTCTGCCCAGGGTGCCAATGGCGAGGCTATCTTTACTCCCGCCACAGAACTCAGAGGGTCAACACCCTACATCATAGCAGCAGACTCTACCATGGCAGGACGCGCTATAGAGTTCCGTGCCACTAACGTTACTTTCTCCAAGTCAGGCGATGACAAGATGGTTATCTCCTCTCCCAACTTCCTGTTCCATGGTCTCAGCCTGTCCACGGCAGTTAACAATATTTATATGCTGAATGCCGAGGGTACTGCCTTCGAGTTTACCACTGTCAAGAAGACTGTCACACCCCTTACCTCGTACTTCACCAGTCTGCAGCCTGCAGAGGAGAGTCCCGCTGTCATAGAGCTACCACAACTGGAAGTGCTGAAGGAAGAGTTGTACGACAGCGAGAATGCCACTGCAATCCTTAATCCTGGATCTGTGACAAAGACAGAAAAAACAAACAAAGTTTATGACCTCAGTGGTAGAAGAATATCAAATGGCCAAATGTCTAAAGTGAAGAAAGGTCTCTACATTATAAACGGAAAGAAAGTCTTTATAAAGTAAAACAGAACTCTCTATAATCAAACAGGCCTGCACTCCTTGATGGAATGCAGGCTTGTTTTTTTGAGGCTATCTAAGGGCACCGACTATCATATCAATTAAGAATAGAAGAAGCTACAACGTTGCTGACAACCGAGCGGAGACGGACAACGGAACCGCCCCCATTGGAATGAACAGCATTGGTGAGCAATATGACACTACAATCCAGTTCGGGGTCTATGACTATACTTGTGCCCGTGAAGCCTGTATGACAGTAGGTCTGCCTAGAGAAAAGGTCGCCACAGCATGAGGCATAATCGCTATAACTATCCCATCCATACGTTCGTCCGAAAGGTTCTGCAAAACGAGGAACAGTACGCAGGAGGCGTGCTGCCTGTCTGCTGATGATGCGCCTCCCCTCCCATACGCCTTCATTCTGCAGCATGGCACTGAGAACGGCTATATCCTCAGCCGAACTGAAGAGCCCAGCATTGCCACTAATACCTCCGTTCATGATGCGTGCCAAAGGGTCGTGAACCATGCCACAGAGAACGCTGTCGGCAGATTGATGGGTGGTAGGGGCAACAAGACTACGCCAATCCTCGCCCTGAGGCATCAGTAGTGACCAGCATGGTTGGTCGGTATTATGCCAAACACCATTGGCATCAGGGGCACAGGGAATATAGTCGGTGTGGTTCATTCCCAACGGCGCAAAGATACGCTGGCGCGAGAAATCGCGTAACGAGAGCCCGCTGACAGTCTCGATAATGCGTTGCAGGGCAATGAAGTTGAGACAACTATAACGGAAAGCAGTGCCTGGCTTGAAGCCACGTGGCATGTGCGAGATACGATCGATGGCAGCATCGGGATTGGGGACAGGATCAGCAGAGGGTGAGAAATAGGCAGGCAGTCCAGAAGTGTGAGTAAGCAGGTGATGAATGCGTATGGTGGTCTTATCACCAGAAGGATCCAGCCAGTCTTCGAAACCAGGGATATAAAGGTTAACAGCATCCTGCATACGGAACTTGCCCTCCTCACATAGGATGAGCGCAGAGATGGCTGTGGACATAGCCTTGCTACACGATGCCATATCGAAGATAGTATTTGTTGTCATAGGGCAATCTACAGGCCATACCTGACGGTTTCCATAAGCGCGGAGGTAAGCCATCTTGCCATGACGGACAACGGCCAATACTGCTCCTGGAATATGTCCTTGATGGATAGCATCCTCAATAACAGAATCTGCCTTGAGTAGTCGTTGTGAGTTCATTCCTACCTGCTCAGGAGTAACGCGTTGCAGCGACTGCGCCTGACAAAAGAAAGGAAAAACAACAAGAATAAACAACGGGAAACAATTCAGGATTCTGTTCATGAGATTATATTTAAAGTCATATTGTAAGAAAAAAAGAGTTCCTTGCAGAACTCTCCAAATACTATCCTATTTTGAGCCGATAAGGGGACTCGAACCCCTGACCCACGCATTACGAATGCGTT
>DLBF01000151.1 GCA_002494215.1 Prevotellaceae bacterium UBA7028 | reverse complement strand
TCCATTATCACTCCGCCCTTCAGCATCTGAGCCAGGTTGCGGTTCAATTGAGTTCTGTCTCCCATTTTACTTTATATTATTTTTTGTTATTCCGTTATATCGATAATCAATTTCGCTGCAAAATTACATCAGAAGACTTTTCAACAGAAAAATACCTTCCTATATGGCAAAACATTCCTTACAAAGAAGAAATATTGCCAAAATCGGAATACTTATTTGGGTAAGTAACGATTTTGCCTTACCTTTGCACCGTCATATATAATAAGGTAAAAATAAAAATGAAAGCGGTGCTTTGTATAAACGGATCAGACAGCATGGGACATGCCGGCATTCAGGCTGACATACGCACCATTAAGGACCTTGGCTGTTACGCCGTTACTGTTGTTACAGCTGTTACAGTACAGAATTCCATGGGTATTACAGATGTGCACCAACTTCCATCCCCACTTGTAGTAGGACAGGTTAAGGCTGTTTACGAAGAGACACTTCCCAATGCCATAAAGATAGGAATGATGGATAATGCAGAGACCATACGCACCGTCAGTAAAGAGATTATGGGTTGTCCAAATATTGTCTGCTCGCTGGTCGTCCTTGCATCTCACGGAGGACTACTTATGTCCAATGAATCACTGTTGGCTTACCGCCAACACCTATTTCCTATCTGCAAACTGCTTATTATAAAATGCACGGACGTCGAGATATTGCTTGGCCGTCGCATCACTACCGATACCGATATGGTGGAAGCTGCCACCCTACTACACCAAATAGGACCTCAGTGGGTTCTTCTTCGTGGCGGAACCTTTGCCAAGGGGCGCATTAATGCCCTGCTTTCGGGTCCCGATTGTCAGAAGTTCTTCTCGTCAGTAAATATCGATGGATGGCAGCGACACGGCGTAGGCGGCACACTCTCCACAGCTGTTGCAGCGCAACTGACACAAACCGACGACGTACCTACAGCCATTACCAATGCACACAACTATATGCATAGCCAGGTGGTCTACGCATCGGCACAACCCAGATCGTTGCAGCCTCATAATCTATACAACCAGTTTATGACACTGCTCTCAGAGCATTACACAAGAGCGCATGACGTTTCCTTCTATGCCATCCAGCTATCAATCTCTACGCGATATCTGTCGCAGATAACAAATACGGTCTGTGGTCGTTCCCCCAAGCAAGTGATAGACGACTACCTCTTGCAGGAATGCGAGCAATTGCTCTCCACCACCTCCCTAACCATTCAGCAAATATCACAGCAGTTGGGGTTCACTTCCCAAATAGCCTTTGCCAAGTTCTTCAAGGCAAAGAAGAAGATCGCCCCAACTGTCTATCGCGAAGGAAGATTCCTTCGTTAAAGTTCTTTCAGTAATTCACGTACAGCGGCTTCCAGCTGTAAGTCGGTACCAGTGACAACCGTTTCCGGACGATTCAGAATGAAAACGTCGGGCTCTAACTGCGTATTCTCCAGATAGGAACCGTCTGGCAACTGATAGCCGATTACAGGTACACCGAATACCAAAGAGGGATCCTGCAATGTCTCCCAGTTCACCGAGCTCATGGTACCAGGTACGGGAGCGCCCACCAGTTTACCAAGTTTCTGATGACTATAAACCCAAGGTGTACCATGCGCATTGCTATAGTTACCCTCAGCCTGTAACATAATGCTGGGATGGTTGTAGCGGCGGCTAGGCATGTCACAAGCCTCACGACCACGAATCACTTGCGTGAAGTACTTATGACCAGAGAACAGAATCTCTATATCCTCATGCAAACGACCGCCTCCATTGTATCGGGTATCTATAACGATTCCTTCCTTCAGATTGTACTTACCTAAGATATCAGAATATACATCACGGAAACTGGCATCATTCATTCCCTCTATATGTACATAGCCTAAGCGTCCGTTCGAGAGGCGCTCCACCTCAGCAGCACGACCTTTTATCCAACGCTTATACAGAAGATCAGACTGATCGGAACGAGTGATAGGTAGAACCACCTCGTCCCATGTACCAGCGTTACCTTTCAGGCTGACAAGCGTCTTTTTACCCTTGCATTGATTCAGCAGCTGTGCCAAGTCTGTATCCTTGGTAACGGGCTCGCCGTTGATGGCTGTGATAATATCACCAGCCTTCACCTTGCTGTTAGCACGGCTAAAGGGTCCTTCTTCCAATACAGCTGTTATCTTCATGCCGTCTGTAGCCTCTGTCATATCATAGAGCAAACCCAACTGTGCCGTAGCATCGCCTTTACTCGAAGGATAGAATCGTCCGCCTGTATGACTAACGTTCAACTCACCGAGCAACTCACTCAACATCTCGGCAAAGTCGTAGTTGTTAGCAATGTGCGGCAAGAAGCGAGCATAGTTCTGCACCATCAGATCCCAGTCGCATCCATTATAATCGGTGCGGAAAATCTTCTTGTTGATTTGCTTAGCAACATGGCGTAGCATGTATTCGCGCTCAGCAGCCAAATCCAGTTTCATCTGAGCATTGTAGCTGATAGAGGTTGTTTTATCGCCCTTCTCTATCTTCTTCATGCTGCTGCCCAACGAATACAGGTTACCATCCTTATCCATCTGCAAGGAACCACTACCGCCCTTGCTCAGCAGTTTGGTCTCGTGCTTGCGCAGGTCCATCTTCCAAAGGTCGGGTGAACCTTCAAATGCCGAGAAGTAGTATAGGCTCTCCCCATCCTTGCTGATAATGGCATCGCCCAAGCGGCTACTGTTAGGTGTCAGTCGGACAATACGATCCTCCAGTCCATCAAATTCAATTTTTATCCCCTTAACAGAATCACCCTTCTCGCCACCTTTATCCCCATTTTTATCTTTTTTATCCCCACTTTTATCTTTTATCTTTTCATTTTTATCTTTTTTATCTTTGTCTTTATTCTTTTTCTCCAGCTCCTTTAACAAAGCATAATCTTCAGGAGATAAACGATAACGGTCATAGGCGTCCTGCGTCAGGAAGGCAAGGAACACGTCCTGTTGGCTGCCCCACGAAGCATGACTGCGCATACCATAGCGCTCGCTCTCGAACAGGATAGCCTTAC
>DLBF01000184.1 GCA_002494215.1 Prevotellaceae bacterium UBA7028 | reverse complement strand
GGTTCGTACAATCAAGTACTTCTCAGAGATCTAATCTCGCATAGAGAATTACAAGATAAAATTCAGAGGCACTTCTTTTATGGGGTGCCTCTTTTTTTTCTTTCTGTCTTGCCTCCTTGCCCCTTGCTCCTTGCCCCTATCTAACCAGAATAGCTCCTGCCACAGCGTTGCTGACTACGGAGCGAAGACGGATCATGCTGGAGTGCCCCTCTTCAGGATGAACGGCATTTACCAGCAAAATGACAGCGCAGTCATTCACAGGGTCTATTACTATGCTGGTGCCTGTGAAACCTGTATGGGAGAACGTCTGTTCAGAGAAAAGGTCGCCATTGTTGCTGGCATAGGGGCTGAAACAATCCCAACCTAAAGTCCTGCCAAACTTACTGACGGAACGGGGTACCGTCCGCATAGCTTCAACGGTCAGCGGAGAAAGTACTCGGGTGCCGTTCCACTCGCCTCCATTCAGTAGGGCGGCACACAGGATGGCTATGTCATCAGCGTTGCTGAATACACCAGCATTGCCACTTATGCCTCCATTCATCAGGCGAGCCAAAGGGTCGTGAACCATACCCCTCAGTACGGAGCCGTCTGACTGCTTAGTGGTAGGTGCCACAATGCTGGTTCGGCATTAAGCTGGCCCATGCGGGGGCATCTGTATTTCTCCAAACTCCGTTGGCATCCGGAGCACAGGGCAGGTAGTCAGTATGGTTCATCTCCATGCAAATATACAGTTTTCTCCCCAATATACACGTAAAACCGCGGGAGAAAGTTTCTCCCTTCATGTGAAAAAAGTCCCTTTCCCTACAGAAAAAAAAACTCTAAAAGCACGTAATAAAACTATTTTCAAGCCTTGATAATTTATTTTCAAGCCGTGAAAATATATTTTCAAACTTTGGTTATATATTTTCAAGCTTTGAAAATAATTTTATCTGCCGTAAAAGGATGTTTTTCCTCGCGTTCTTTTTTGTTTTTTGTCCCGCAGAAATGAAAAATGCGGAAATTATTCACTCTTTACTTTTTTATGTGAATTTGCCCCCTTCGTTTCATATAATACTCACGCTTGACAATAAAAATAAATGCTGATTTGTTTTGTGTTGTCCTCACTTAATCATATCTTTACCCCCAGAAACCTAAAACCGACAACCAGAATGAGACAAACTAAACTAACAATCACTTTATTGTTTTTGGTATTGACCGTAAGAGCTTGGGCACAGAATGCTGTTGCCATTTATCAGACTGATGGCAATGTTACCAAGTTCGCGTTTACGGAAAAACCTGTGGTAACGTACAGCAACAACGAGTTGGTGCTGACCACAAGTAGTACGAGTGTACAATACCCCATATACCTATTGAAGAAGCTTGCCTTCGAGATCGAGTGGGATGTTGAAACTGCCATCGAAGAGCTAAAAGCTTCAGACGTGCGCTACAACTTCCGTGACGGTTCACTATACATCATTGGCGGTGAACCAGATTCCATGGTCACCCTGTATAATCTGAAGGGTATAAAAGTGTGTCAGTACCGTCTTGACGCCGAAGGCAAAACCACCATCCCCCTGCAGACACTGGGCAAGGACACATATATTGTTAAAGCTGGTAATCTATCCTTTAAATTCAGACAATCATGAAAAACGTATATAGTTCAAAGTTTAGAGTTAATCGTTTTTCGCGCCTCCTTGCGCTGCTATTATTCTTTGCTCTTCATTCTTCGTTCTTTACCCAAATAGTGTTGGCCGACGATGTCAGCGTAGAGCAGGCACTCCAGATTGCCAGTAACTTTGCAGCGTCCCCTTCTACACGTAATCTGTCCAAGCGGAAAGTACCTGTCCCAAAGGCTACACCCACATTGGCTTACGCACAACGCTCGCAGGTGGCGACATCGAACGATAATGTTTATGTTATTAACTTGGGTAGCGACCAGGGGTTTGTAATAATTTCGGGTGAAACAGGCACAGAGGACGAGGTGTTGGGTTATTGCGATCATGGTTCGTTTGATTACAACAATTGTCCCGTGCAGCTGAAAGATCTGCTTACTCAGTATTCAAATGAAGTAGATTCGCTTAGGCAAAATCCTGCATTGGCAGTACCTCGTAGAGTTTCCAGCTATCCCAGCTATATTGGCAACATCGTCGTTGGTCCGTTGCTCACCACAACCTGGAATCAATGGGGTCCCTACAACAATCTGTGTCCACAAGGCTGCCCGTCTGGTTGTGTACCCACGGCTGTTGCGCAGATAATGAACTACTGGAAGTGGCCCAAACAGTCGATAGGCATGTTAGATAACGGAGAAGACTTTTCCGGTCATGTTTATGACTGGGATAACATGTTGGATTCTTACAATGGCTATTATAACGAAGCACAGGCACAAGCAGTAGCTCAATTATTGGCTGATATAGGTAAGGCTATGGGTACTATTTACGCTCCGGAGGGAAGTTCTACAATTCCCGGGGATTATGCCTTAGTCAGAAATTTTGGTTATGAACCAGGGAATCATGTGTATACTAGTGCAACAGCTTCGCAATTGCTTGCTGAAATGAAAGCCGAACTGAATCAGAATCGTCCCATTCTCTACTCGGGAGGAGATTATACAACTACTGATGATGTTCATGCTTTGGTATGCGATGGTTATACCAGCTACGACTATTTCCACTTCAACTACGGGTGGGGCGGTTCGTACGACGGTTTCTACAAAAATGCAGCCATCAAGCTCTATGCAAAAAATGCCTGGATACTTGTGGGGCTACGTCCCTATGATGCCATCCATGAAATAATAGATGGCATAGAATATGGTCTGATGAAAAACGGAACAGCCGAGATATTGGACTACACACCAGGTGAAACAGGCAGGGAGAACGGAGCGTTGGTAATTCCTGCCGAGATAACCTACCAGGGGACCACCTACCCAGTGACACGTATACGCCAATATTCATTTTCCTATAAAGGCCATTTTACAGAACTGACCATAGGTGACAACATCGAAGGCATCGATTTCTTTTCCTTCTTCGGTACAAAAATAGACAAATTGGTGTTGAGCGACAAGATGACTACCGTTCCTGATGAGTCTTTTGTGAACGCTGATGTTAAAAGCCTGACCATTGGCAGCAACATACGACGTATTGGCAATAAAGCATTCTATATGTGCAAACTGGAACAGGTAACGAGCAGAAGCCCAGCTTTTGAGGTTGGCGATGAAGCCTTTGCACTCACGAGACCCGACTGTGGCGACTGGTTAGGGTGTATCACCTCGTTGGGTACTTCGGCATTCTTTAACGCGTATTTTGCCCAGAACCCGTACTTTGCCAATCTGGAGACCATTGGGGAGAAGGTATTTCTGGGTGCCCGGTTCGCTGATAATTACTGGTTCAAGATTCCTCCGAAGGTCAAGTCCATCGCCCCCACAGCTTTCACGGGTGCGATTACACCATACGGAAATTTGGAACGATTTGAAGTGGATGAGGCTAATCCATACTTCTCAGGTTTTGCCTATACCATTTACAACAAGAACCAGACCAGCCTCGTCCTTCTGGCTCCTGCCAATCAGCCTGGCGGTCTGATGGAGTTCCCAGAGAGCATGGTTAAGATGGAATATGGCAGCATTGTATCCAGGCCAGCTTCCTTTGGTAATTATTATTATGACGTGTTGATCCCCGCTACCGTCATCGATATGGAAGGAGCCTTCGCTAATTGTGAGACGATGGGCGACCTGACGTGCTTGGCAGTAACACCGCCTGTCATTACCGATGCCACATTCAATGACAACATTTTTGTGAATTCGCCCGACATTACGCTCCATGTGCCCGAAGGTACTGAGATGCTCTACGCTGACGCACCTGGTTGGCGACGGTTCGAGAACATTGTTGGTGACCAGGACTACAACCCGCTACCCGCTCAGAACCAGCAGTACTACATGGTAGTAAACAGCACCGATGCTGAACAACAGCGTATCAGTATGCCTATCAGCGAAATTACAAGCATGTCATTGAGCGATGATGGGCAGAACATCATCATCCAACGTAATGGTAACGAGGCCATAACCACGGAAGTTGCTGCCTTGGACAGCATTACTTGGATTCCAGGTTTTGTATTTGAGAATGCCGAAATCTTTGAGTTGAACGACTCTACCCTGACAGTGGATGCCCAGAAATGCTCTGTTCGCTTTGACGCAACAGTAATTGACGATGACGTACAACTCTGCGTACGCAATTCCGTTCTGAAACCTAATGTTCTGGAAGGCGTCGTAAGAGGTTTTGGTGTCGATTTGAGCCTATCTAACGGACAGCACGAACTGACCGGTACTGCCGACATTTCCTTCCCCGTATCTGTAGGATCTGACGAGAAAATCTGTGCCGCCTACTACAATACAAAGACAGGCGAGTGGGAACCTGTTTGTTTCAAATATGACCAGCAGTCAGGCCTTGTTACCATCACCACCAACCACCTGAGCTACTTTAGCATATTCTATGTAACAGATGAGCTCAGCAATAACGCCACATTGGACTTTTACGAGATGGCACCTGAACTCTATGCTATCAACGAAGCTACAAAGCTATTGTTAGACGTTGTGTCAAGCGATGATCCTGACGCAAAGATGGCTAGGGAGTTCAAGAACGATATGGGACTTTGGCAGAGCATAGGACTGGATGGGCTTTGGAATATTGTACGTGGTGTAGGCGAGGCATTAGTTGACTTTCGTCCAGAAACTATCGACAATGCAGTTACCGCAATGGGCTATCTGGGAACTGCACTGAGCATCCTCGACGTAATAGGTGCCGACATTCAGGGCGATGACATCGGTGTGGCATCAGGGACACTGAAGACCATTCTAAACTACTCGACCGGACAAATTGCATCGGCTATCGGAACACCTATCATGACGGCATCAATGGGACTGGTTGCTTTCATCGGTATTGCTCTGGAGAAGTTCGGTACGACAGTGGCACAACGCAAACACGACTTGTTTAACGAAGCTTACCGCTATTTCTATACTAAAGAATTTGGTGGGCCGTGCTATCGAAGTGCAAAAGACTGGTATCAATATTTCTATCCGGCTTTTGCAGAAGGCAAGATGAGCGCCAGCAAGCTGAATGCCTTTATCGAGCAGGCGGTACGTATGCACTGCAGCCAGTTCTGGGAAGCAAAGTATAATGCCCAATACGACTTATGTATGGGTGAAAAGGATGTGCAAATGGTTGGCGGCCACTACCCTTACCCAAGTGAAGCCTTGCAGCAACAAATCAGCGATGAGTATTTCGCAGAGCTCATGAACGGAACGTTGGTAAGCGTTATTACAGCCATCAAATACAACCTGAAGGTCGAGGCCGACAAGCGTTTCCGTAAGGCATTGTTAGGCATAGGAGAGGTTGTTAATACCAAGCTGATTATTCGTTTCATAGATTCTTCTTACCAAAAAGGCGAAACATCAAAATATGCTAACTGGTGGGTACGTCTTTCCGATTCGGAATATTTAGATAATGCCAAGCAATTCAAGCGCTACATCACCGAACGTGGAAGCGCCTCGATGTCGCTCACGATCTATTCACTGCTGCAGAACGGCTTGCAGAGCAACATCACACTCTCTGACCCTGATGGCAAGGACCAGAAGTCTTTCGCTTTTCAGATACCTCAGGGTAAGGGTAAGGTATTTGTGACCATTGATATTGACAAGGGTGGCGTAGATATTGACACCCAGCCGCTGGAGAATCTGGAACTGGCCTATACGCCACAGGGACTTGAGTGGGATGTGTATTTAGGTGATACAGGATATGAACAAGACTATCACCACGAGTCTCATGCAGTGGTAGCCCTTGACGGTTCGCTAAATAAACGTGCACGTTTCCAAAGGGAGATAGAACGTTTCTTCAACCGACACGACTTTATCACCGTAGATCAGCTGGGTAACGTGAAGATTGGAGATAATCTGACGGCAAAGTTCGAAAATGATGCATTGGAAGCAAAAGGTAAGTTCACTATCAACGTTAGCAATAACTACGTGGAGCAAACTATAGATCAGTTCATACAGCGCTTTAACAGCAAAGCAACATCTTTGGCTGAGCGTCTAAGTACAGGTTTTCTACTGAAAGGCACTATCCAGCATCTGATAGAAGGCGAGTTTACTGTCACTCGTGCAAGCGTGGATAGTCAAGAATATACTGTAACCTATACGGGTAAAGGCAAATATTCCATCCTCGCCAATATCATTAAAAAGGTGACGGGGGTAGATGCTGATAATTTAGTTGTTCAGGGTAGTGAGCAATACATCATATTCGACAATGTCATCAACGATCAGATTTCGCAGGATGGTGAGGTAACACTAAAATATACCACAAGATTGGAATAACTTATCATTGGTCTATGACATGATTTGCTCTATGTTTGCTCTAGGACTTCTCATGGACCTCTCATGGACTTCTCATAGACCTCTCATAGCGACCCCCCCCCTCTACAAGGGCTCTGTGCAATGATTGCTTAGTATAATCCATAAAGTTAGGGGCATCTCTCGAAAAGAGGTGCCCCTGACATTTATTATAGCCCGTAGGCTTGGATTATACCTTATCTGATTATCACTTTCTTACGATTGATAATATAGATACCGCTGGGCAAACCTTCTGTATTCCTTGCATTTTTCTTCACCAGAGTTCCGTTTATCGTATAGATGTTAAACTTGCCAGTTTCAACTGCAGGTGTTTCCTCGATAGCGGTGACGTTCTCGTTTGCAAAAGCTGTGGGAGCCTGAGCTACCAGGCCGAACAGTTCAATTTCTGCAATCTGGAATACTGTAGAGGATGCAGTCTTGCGGTCGGTTACAACAAGGCGATAGTGACTGAACTCCTGAGATGTGTTAACATTATAGGTGTTCTTCTGGAAGCGTGAGCCGAATGTCTGGTTGCTTTGCGTATCAATGGTTGTCCAGCTGCTTCCGTTGTTAGAACCCTCCAGGCGCCAGTTCTTGGGGTCACGCCCATCGAAGTCGTTGGCGGAGGTGATGGTATAGCTGGTCAGGCGGGCACTCTGGGTTGAATGGTAAGTCATTACGACATCATCGGATGCATTGATAAATGTACAATACTTGGTGCTGGAAGTGTTGTCGAACAACTTGGCGCCAGACTCATTGTTATTCACTGGAGTGTGAGAAACCTCATAGCTTCCACCGTTGTTTGTCAGATCCACCGTTACATACTGAACGTTTGTCTCGATTTTAATAGAGCTGGTGCGATCGTTCCAGTCGTTACCGACATATGAGACATCGGCGGTAAATGATTTACTGTCATTATTGAAGGTAGAGCCGTCATAAATGGTAACCTTGTATCCTGCTTGTACCTTAATAGAAGTGATGTCGTTGTTACGGATGCCATGAGCTTCAAGCTGAGCCTGAGTGTAGGTGCCTTCGGGTAGTTGAACGGCATAGCCGCCGTAGTTGATGTCCTGGTAGAATGTGGCTGCTGGTTGCGTTCCTATTTCGCCCGTGCTGGCGATGAGCTTCCATTGCTGACAGGCTGAGCCATTGTTTTCCCAAGTTTTAACCCATTCGCCAGAGTTGGTGGAAGCCCCGGGTATCTCTACGGCCTTGCCACAATGACGAGCTACGAACTGATAGTAGTTATTGCCCTTGTCAACGAGGATAAATTGCTGGTGTCCCCCGTTGTTGTATGGGTAGAGCAATACTTGTGTGCTGTTGTCGGCAGATGCGTTAGCTACATCCAGACCTTTGCCGAGTGCTGCTGATGCTTGGATGGTGTAGATACCAGCCTGTACCTCGTTGATTACCCACTGCTGATATACTTCAGCACCTTCATCGTCCCACTGAACAATAGCAGTGTTGTCTGCTGTGCTGTTACCGTTAAGGTCAAGGTATTTTCCGCTGTTGCGATTCTGAATCTTATAGACGCCAGACAGTCCGGTAGCACCGTCTGGTGCGATGCGTAGTGAACTTATCTGGTCGTTCCAGTTGTTGCCAACGTATGAGACATCGCCTGTGAAGACCGTTGATGTACCACCGAAATTGTCGTCATAGAATGCAGTCACCTTGAATCCCGGTAATACTTTCAGTGATGAGATATCGTCATTCTGTATGCCGTAGGCTCTGAGTTGAGACAGGGTGTAGATTCCCTCAGGCAGACTGTAGCCATAGCCGCCGTAGTTTGCGTCCTGATAGAATGTGGCTATCGGGTTGTTGTTGCTCTGCTGACTGCCGTCGGGACGTCGGACGTTCATTACAGCACCCTCGTGCCAGTAGTAGCCATTACTGCCTGGTGTGGCACCCATTCCGCTGTGGTCGTCAGGGTTAAGAACGTCGAGGCTGAAGTAGCCGTCGCACCATCCACCCCAACCCCAGTTGATGTGGAAGCATCCGTCATCGCGATAGCCATCGCATACGAAGGCATGTCCGCCACCCCAGTTGACGTCGGAATAACCCTCTATTAGTACAGGACGGCCATAGTACAACTCAGAATAAACGGCGTTTACCCAACCAGAGCTGCTGTAGTTGTCCTTGTAGATTTCGTATATGTCATTGGGATAGCCGAAGTAATTCTTCAGGGCGTTGATAGCATTAACGAAAGCGGCGCCTGATCCGCCTTCTGTGTAATGCATCAAAGCACCTTTGCCCATGTAGTGCATCAGCTTGGCTACGGCGTTACCGCTGTTTGTTCCGCTGTCGCTGTTGCTGTAGCTGTTCTTCATCGCATTCCAGTCAAACGTCGTACTGGGTAACGTATTGTAGTTTAGTCCGTCGTCTGAATATCCCGGAATGCTTGTTGTGGCTCCTTCGGGCCAACGGTAGAAGTACATTACCTGTGCAAATGCTGTAGCAGTACAGCCTGTGTAGCATCGGCTGCCATTACGGAACGGACAGTTGTCCCAATAGGGAGTTCCCTGGTTCCATGTGCTTGCCAAGAGTGGGCCAATTGTCACCGATGCCGTAGGAACACCTTGAGTGGGTGTGGGGTCTCCAGGTGAAGTGGGTGCAGAAGCAGGTGTGTCGCTAAGTGTGCTGATGCGGTCGGAAACCATTTGCAGCCACGACTTCATGTTTTCAGGCAGATTTTTTTCGTCGTAGTTGCCGTTCTCTGTGTAACCGATAATGCTGCGTGTTCGGTCGTCGCCAGATACAATGACGAAACCGCCATCTTCGGCCATGTCGAACACATAGTAGGGAGAATCATCCTGTCCTTTCGCTTTGGGAGCTCTGTGGACTGAATTGTTTTTGGAACTGAGCGAGAAGCCTTTTTGAACTGCAAAGGCTGCCGCCTTCTTCTGTGCCTGTCCTCGGGTGATAGGCGCAGCATAAACACTCGTTGATGCCAGCACTAAAGCCAGCAAAATGGTAAAATGTTTAAGCATAAGGTTAAAAATTAAAAATAGGTTATTAGTTAAGACGCTGGTTTTTCTCAGCGCTGTGGCAAAATTAGTTTTTATTTTATAAAGTGATATAATTCCCCGTTATTTTTAACAATATTTAATACTATAATTATTCTTGTATCAAAAATTTGGTTGTTTTCGCTTCTTTTTTATAGTTTAAAGTTTTGTGTTTAGCCCCCAGCTCCACATTTTTATTTAATCTTTAATCCCTAATCCCTAATTTCGGTTATCAACCTGAAACTTGAAACCCTCTCTCATCTCTCATCTCTCATCTATAATCTCTCATACCCCCTCTAACCACCAACCTTTCCTCAAATATATTTGCTAAATCTCTTACTTAATTGTATATTTGCATTCAAAAATCGAAGTATGACATCAGACATTGTAACCATATTGGGTCCTACGGCATCAGGGAAGACCACCTTGGCTGCACATTTGGCAGTTAAATTGGGTAATGCCGAGATTATAAGCGCTGACAGCAGACAGGTTTATAAGGGAATGGATATAGGTACGGGAAAGGATTTGGCAGATTATCAGGTTGATGGTCGGCAGATTCCTTATCATCTGATTGATATTGCCGATGCGGGAGAGAAGTATAACCTCTTTCAATATCAGCAGGATTTCTGGCATACATATTATAATATAATAGGTATGGGGAACCTTCCCATTCTCTGTGGTGGAACCGGTTTGTATATCGAGTCAGTGTTGAAAAGCTATAAGATGGTTCCTGTTCCGGAAAATGTGACCTTGCGCAAGGAATTGTCGGGCTATAGTTTGGAACGTCTTACCGAAATACTGAAGGGGTATAAGACCTTGCACAATACCACCGATGTGGATACACCCAAGCGTGCCATCCGTGCCATAGAGATTCAGGAATACTACAGGCAGAATAATATAGAGGAGCGCGAGTTTCCTCAAGTGAAAAGTCTGACAATAGGAGTTGATATAGACAGAGAACTGCGCAGAAGAAAGATAACAGAGCGCCTGCACAAACGTCTGGAAGAAGAGAATATGGTAGGGGAGGTGCGTAAGTTGTTAGAGAAGGTCTCTCCCGAGGATCTTATCTACTATGGCTTGGAATACAAATACCTGACTCTATATTGTATAGGGGAGTTATCTTATGACGAGATGGTACGTCAACTGGAAATCGCCATTCATCAGTTTGCAAAGCGGCAGATGACCTGGTTCAGGGGTATGGAACGCCGGGGAATAGAAATCCATTGGGTAGATGCTATGCTTCCCATGGAGGAAAAAGTGGAGAAGATAAGGGAACTGATGGAGAAAGATTAACCTATCTCGGAGGTCTTTCTGAGTGCCTCCTCGTTAATAATCTTAATTTTACGTCCGTCGATGGCAATCATCTTCTCTTGAGCGAAAAGACTGAGGGTACGGATGGCATTGCTGGTTGTCATATTGCTCAGGTTTGCCATATCCTCGCGGCTAAGGTAGATGCTAAGTGTGCAGCCGTCTTCCTCTACACCATAGTTTTCTTTCAAGAAGAGAATGCTTTCTGCCAAACGACCACGGATATGCTTCTGGGTAAGATTAACCGTGCGCTCGTCGCTCTTACCTAAGGCTTTGGCCAGCTTGCGGATAAAGAAGTTGCAAAGATGAGCATTTCTTTCGGCAATGGAGAAGATTAGACGCATAGGTATAATGGCAATGGTGGATGCCTCGAATGCAGATGCCCCCGTTACATATTTTTCTTCGGAGAAAGCTGCACGGTATCCAAAGTATTCAACAGGCCGTACTACTCGTACAATCTGATTTCTGCCACCAACGCCTTCCTTGTATATTTTCACCTTGCCATTCAAAAGGCACAGCAGATTACGTGGCTCGTCCCCTTCGCTATAGATGGTCATGTTCTTCTGAAACGTGCGGACGACCATTTGTGATATCACTTGCCTTTTCTCTTCTACAGTCAAGGTTACTGCTAACTCGGACAGACTGTTTAGAACCTCTTCGTTGTCAAACATTAACTAATACCAAAATTCTGCATTATCGCGTGCAAAGGTATCCAAAAAAACACGCTTTTCCAAAAATCTTTATCAAATTTGATATGAATTGCTGGTAAAATGGCTCTTCGGTGCAAAAAAATGCATCTCTTCGTTGTCCGTGTAGAAAAAAATATGTAATTTTGAGGGCATAGATAAATCAATTGTAACAAAAACTAACAAAAACTAACATATTTAACATTAACCAGGCTTTTACTATAACAACAGTTTATGAGTTATTTACGATTCGATAAGACTTTGATGACAAACTTGGCAGACTCCCTGCCCAAGGAGGTTCTTAGGTCAAACCGTTCGGGTGCCTACTCTTGTTCAACCATTGTGGACTGTAATACGCGCAAGTATCATGGTCTGCTGGTGGTACCCGTTCCCGAATTGGATGATGAGAACCATGTCCTGTTGTCTTCTCTGGATGCTACCGTTATTCAACATGGTGCTGAATTCAACCTGGGCCTGCATAAATACAGGGGAGACAATTTCAGTCCTCGTGGACATAAGTATATACGTGAGTATGATTCCCTGCAAGTTCCAACTACTGTTTATAGGGTTGGCGGTGTAATTCTGAAACGTGAACAGATGTTCCAGCATTTCGAGAACCGTATTATTATAAGGTACACCCTGCTGGATGCTCACAGTCAGACAACCCTGCGCCTGCAACCTTTCCTGGCCTTCCGCAGTGTGCGTGAGTTTACCCACGAGAACGACAAGGTGAATAAGGATTACAAGGAAGTGCAGAATGGCATTAAGACATGTATGTATCCTGGCTACCCTTGTTTGTACATGCAGATCAACAAGGAGAATAAATTCGTTTTCCGCCCCGATTGGTACCGAGGATTAGAATATCCCAAGGAGCAGGAACGCGGTTATGCCAGCGACGAGGATTTGTACGTTCCCGGCTATTTCGAGTTTACCATTAAGAAGGGGGAAAGCGTAGTTTTTGCTGCCGGATTAGAAGAGGTAGATACCGACAAGCTGTCAGAATTGGCTGATTATGAGTTGAATGTACGTACTCCGCGTGACAATTTCTATAACACCCTTGTTAATAGTGCTCACCAATTCTTCGTACATCGCGAGCACGAGGATTATGTGCTGGCAGGCTATCCTTGGTTCAAATGTCGTGCCAGGGATATGTTCATCTCATTGCCAGGTCTCACGCTTACCAATAATGAGGTAAAGAAGTTCGAGGATGTGATGGTGACAGCCGAGAAGGCCATCCGTGAGTTTATGGCAGGTCAGCCCCTGACCGTTGGCGTGACAGAGATTGAACATCCCGATGTGCTCCTTTGGGCTATCTGGTGTATCCAGCAGTACAGCAAGTTCGTATCGATGGAGAAGTGCGAGGAGAAATATGGCCACCTTCTCTGGGATATCATGGAATGGCTACGTGGCGGCAACCACCCGAACCTGCAGGTTAAAGAGAATGGTCTGATATATAGCGAGGGGCGTGACAAGGCTATCACATGGATGAACAGTTCGGCCAATGGTAAGCCTATTGTGCCGCGTACAGGTTATATCGTAGAATTCAATGCCCTTTGGTATAATGCCTTATGCTTCAGCGCAGAATTGTGCAAGTTTGTGAAGGACGAGCATTTTACTGCAGAGCTGACGGCTGCTGCCAACCTGTGTGCCAATAGTTTTGCACCTATGTTCTATAATGAATACGGCTATTTGTGCGACTATTGTGTGGATGGTTACAGAAACTATGATGTCAGACCGAACATGGTCTTTGCCGTAGCGCTGGATTACTCTCCGCTGGACAAGAAACAGCAGAAGTCCGTACTCGACTATTGTACCAAGGAACTGAGTACCCCCAAGGGGCTCCGTTCCCTCTCACCCAAGAGTCGTGGCTATAACCCCATGTATGTGGGT
>DLBF01000191.1:377-23435 GCA_002494215.1 Prevotellaceae bacterium UBA7028 | reverse complement strand
GATTTGATTATCATCGGTGCGGGCCCTGGTGGGTACCGCGCCGCTGAATATGCTGCCAAGCAGGGCCTGAAGGTGGTTATCTTTGAAGGCTCGGAGGTGGGTGGAACCTGTCTGAATGTGGGTTGTATCCCCACCAAGACATACGTTCATTCTGCCTCATTCGATGAGGCTCGCGAACGAATGGCTGCCGTGGTTCCCCAACTGCGTGCTGGTGTCGAGGGCATCCTCTCGAACCCCAACATTACATTGGTACGTGAGAAAGCCCAATTTATAGATGCTCATACAGTAGAAGCCTCGCCCTCGGGAGAGGTTTGGAGAGGGGACCATGTTATTATTGCCACAGGCTCAGACAGTAAGGCTATTCCCGTTCCTGGCATCAACAGCCCAGAGGTTGTTGATTCTACAGGTCTTCTGAATCTGGATACCCTGCCCAAGCGTCTCTGCATCATTGGTGCAGGCGTGATAGGTATGGAGTTTGCCAGTGTGTTCCATCGTTTTGGTTCCGAAGTGACCGTTGTTGAGTTCCTGAAGGAATGCCTCCCTGCCCTTGACGGCGATATTGCCAAGCGTTTGCGCAAGCAGATGGAGAAGGATGGAATTACCTTCAAGATGGGAGCAGGTGTAAAAAGCCTCACTCCAGGAGAGGGAGGAGTGAATGTTGTTTTTGAACAAAAGGGTAAAGAGGATTCTGTAGAAGCAGATGTCGTGTTAGTGGCAACAGGTAGGAAGCCTCGTACCGAGGGGCTGAACGTAGAGGCTGCCGGCATCACATTGGCTCCTAATGGCAGTATCCCCGTCGATGAGAATTTCTGCCTCTCAACTCTCAACTCTCAACTCTCAACTGTATATGCCATTGGCGATGTGAATGGTAAGCAAATGTTGGCTCATGCCGCAGAAATGCAGGCCATAAGAGCTGTGAACCACATACTGGGTAAGAACGATAGCATCTGCTTCGACATCATGCCTGCTGCTATTTTCACGACGCCGGAGGCTGCATGTGTAGGTGCCTCCGAAGATCAGTTGAAGGAGCTGGGTGTGGAATATGAGTGTCGTAAGGCTTTCTATCGCGCCAACGGAAAGGCATTGGCTATGAACGAGTCGGAGGGGCTGCTGAAATTGTTCAGCGAGCCTAATGCTGGTAAGATTCTTGGCTGTCATGTCTTTGGCGCTCATAGTGCTGACCTCGCACAGGAGGCTAGCGTGCTAATGTGTCTTGGTTCCACCGTAGAGCAGCTGCGTGATATGGTGCATATTCATCCTACGCTTAGCGAGATTCTTTTTACAGCAGCCGAAGCATAAACATTTTATACAATATGATAAGAAAATTATCTATCGCACTTCTCCTTTGTGCCGTCACTACAACCTGGGCTTCTGCGCAGGATGTGTTGGATAATGTAAATCTGTACATTGGTACGGCAAACGACTACGGACAGATGTCTCCGGGTGCATGTATGCCGTATAGCCAGATTCAGGTTTGCCCCGACAGTAAGCCTCGTCAGCACCCCGGTTATGATTATGAGGTTTCCCAAATATCTGGGTTCAGTATCAATCGTCTTTCCGGAGTAGGCGGTAGCGGTTGTGGCGGCAATGTGTCGCTGATGCCTGACGAGACAGGTGAGAATGTACACTTGATTAAAAGCACAGAGCAGGCAACCCCCGGCTATTACAGCGTGAAGCTTAGTAATGGCGTATGGTTCACGGCTACGGCTAACAGACGTATGGCAGTAGAGCGTTTCTCTTTCCCCTCTGCCGAGAAGGCTGTGTTGCTCTTGAACCCAGGAACGGCATTCGATAAAGTGTATAAGTCGTCCTTTAGTAAGATTGGCGAGAACGTTGGGCAGGGTTATATTGATTGTGCCAATACTTGTCGTCGTGGCAATTACCACTTGTATTACAGACTATACACATCTGCTCCATTCGAAATGCAGGAACTGGAGGGTGGCAAGAAGAAATTGACTTTCCCCACTCTCTCTGCCCGCTATGTTGAGGTACGCATCGTGGTTTCTACAGGACTTGAAAAGGAGTTGGACGCTATGAAAGAATCCGATGTGTGGAGAATGGATTTCCTATCCATGGTTGAACAGGCAAAGCGTCAGTGGCGTCAGTTGCTTTCAACGGTAACGGTCGAGGGTGGCACTTCCGATCAGCGTATTATTTTCTATACCTCGTTGTATCGTACTTTCCACAGCCCGTTTGTGGTTACAGACCGCAATATGAAGCATTACCTGGGAACGGATGGAAAGGTGCACGAGGAGCAGGGCTATACATACTACAGCTCTTGGTCTTTATGGGATACTTACCGTACCAAGTTTCCTCTGATAACGTTGCTTGACCCACGCAGGTCCAGCGACATCATGCGTTCACTATCCACCCTATATATTACAGGCAAGAAGGACTGGAGTACATCTAACGAGTGTGTACCTACCGTTCGTACAGAACATGCCATAGCTACTTTGTTGGATGCATACCGTCAGGGAATCAGTATTCCGAATCTGCGCGATGCTTATCCAGGTATGGTGGAAGAGGTGAAGCGTCTCTCGCTGAAGAGCCCCGACCAATGCTTGGAGGCTGCTGGTGACTTCTGGTCGCTGGGGCAGTTGGCTGGTGAGTTGGGCGTGACGGATGATGCCAGCAAATGGACGGCCCGTGGTGAGGAAATCTTCGATAGCATTTGGCCTCGTGAGTTCCAGAAGATTGACGATTCCTTCCTGAAAATGCGCGGTAGCGGCTTGTACCAAGGTACACGCTGGCAATATCGTTGGGGCGCTCCCATGTTCCTGGATCGTATGATAAATATGGTGGGTAAGAAAGAACTGGGACAGGAGTTGGTTACTTTCTTCGAGAAAGAACTGTACAACCAAGGGAATGAACCCGACATTCATGTGCCTTTCCTTTTCGCTCGTCTGGGAATGCCCGAGAAGACAGAACTTACTGTTCGCCCCTTGGCAACAGAAGTCGTTACCCATCGCTATGGTGGCAATGATGCCTATCCAACGCCTTGGGTGGGGTGTGCTTTCGTGAATGCTCCACGTGGATATGCTCCGGAGATGGACGAAGACGATGGTGCCATGAGTGCCTGGTATGTCTTTGCCAGCGTCGGTCTTTATCCTCTGGTGGTAGGAGAAGCGCAATACGAGGTTTTCTCTCCTCTCTTTGATGAGGTTACAATGCGTTTGGGTGATAAGAGTGTTGTCATCAGTACTAAGGGACGTTCTGACAAGAACCAGCCGCTGAAATACGCTACATGGAATGGCAAGAAACTTCGGAATTGGCGCATTGCCGTTTCGGAGTTGAAGAAGGGCGGTGAATTGACCTTTGTATATTAGCTTATTGCATTTTATGCGATAGTTAGGAAAAACTTTTTCTCTGGTTAGGGAAAAAGTTTTTTCTAGTTAGGCAGTAAATTTTCTGTAATCAGGAAATATAATAAAAGAAGCGCTGGCTCAATAGAGAACCAGCGCTTCTTTTTGGGTTGGGCTACCCGGGTTCGAACCAGGACTAAGACGACCAAAATGTCTTGTGCTACCATTACACCATAGCCCAATCCTATCCCAATCTTTTTCAGATTGCGGGTGCAAATGTACAACAAAAAGTGAAAAGTAAAAAGTGAAAAATGAAAAATTATTCCTTTCTTCTCACTTTTTTATTTTACAATCAGCAGGAAGTACTTCTTCTTGCCTTGCTGAGCCAGAATGTATTTACCGTCTAACAGGTCAGCTGTTGTGATGGCCTTGTTGGGGTCATCTAGTTTTTCCTTGTTAATGGAAACACCACCGCCCTGAGTGAGCTTACGCATCTCGCCTTTTGAAGCGAAGCAGGCTGTATGTTCTGCCAACAGGTCAATGGCTTTTACGCCTTCGCCTTCCAGAAGAGAACGGCTAACCTCGAACTGGGGAACGCCAGAGAAGACATCCAACAGCGTCTGCTCGTCCAGTTTCGTAAGGCTTTCCTTTGTAGCCTTTCCAAAGAGGATGTTGCTGGCTTCCAGTGCCAGTTCATAATCTTCACGGCTGTGAACGAGGACGGTAACCTCCTCTGCCAAACGCTTCTGAAGAATACGACGGCCAGGATCCTGACGATGTTCCTCAATCAGAGCATCGATGGTAGCCTTGTCCAAAGAGGTGAAAATCTTTATGTAACGCTCGGCATCCTCGTCTGCTACGTTCAACCAGAACTGGTAGAATGTGTAAGGGCTTGTGCGATTACGATCGAGCCAGATATTACCCTTCTCTGTCTTTCCGAACTTCTTGCCGTCTGCCTTTGTGATAAGGGGGCAGGTGAGGGCAAATGCCTCGTTGTCGGCACCCAGCTTACGGCGAATCAACTCTGTACCTGTGGTGATGTTACCCCACTGGTCGCTACCGCCCATCTGCAGCTTGCAGTTCTTTGTCTGGTAGAGGTGGAGAAAGTCGTAACCCTGTAGAAGCTGATAGGTGAACTCTGTGAATGACATGCCGTCCTGAGCTTCGCCGTTCAGACGACGCTTTACACTGTCCTTAGCCATCATATAGTTGACGGTGATGCACTTACCTATCTCGCGGGCAAATTCCAAGAATGAGAAGTTCTTCATCCAGTCGTAGTTGTTTACCAACTCGGCAGCATTAGGAGCTTCGCTATTGAAATCGAGGAAACGGCTCAACTGGGCCTTGATACACTCTACGTTGTGGCGCAGAGTTTCCTCGTTCAGCAGGTTACGTTCCTGGCTTTTACCGCTGGGGTCGCCTATCATACCTGTTGCACCGCCAACAAGAGCCAGAGGCTTATGTCCTGCCTGCTGCAGGTGACGAAGCATCATTACACCACAGAGGTGTCCGATATGCAGACTGTCTGCAGTGGGGTCAATACCCACGTATGCCGTGACTGTTTCCTTCTCGAAAAGTTCTTCTGTTCCGGGCATCATCTGGTGAATCATGCCCCTCCATTTAAGTTCCTCTACAAAATTCATACGGATAATATGTTTTATGGGCTGCAAAGTTATACTTTATCTTTTTAACAACCAAATTTTACAGTCGAAAACGCGTAGAAGTGTTAAATATTCTTAAACGCAAGGTGCAAAATGTATAGGTTTCATAATATAATCATATTTTTGCGAATGATTAGCGCCTTATAAAAAAGGGTGAATTGTGTAGTGACGTTGTGATACTTAAATTAATATATCGATATAATTATGAAAAAAAAGTTTTTCCAAATTCTTCTAATGGGTGCCGTAACGGTCTCCTTAGGAATGTTTGTATCTTGTAAGGATACATACTCAGATCTGTACAAGCAATTGGAGTTGAAGATTGACGGGAATACAAGTATTGAGGAAGTTGCTCGAATGCAGCAGCAGCAGATGGAGCAAATGAAGCAGTACGTCCAGGATCAGTTGGCTCTGATTAAGCAATGTAACTGTCCTGAGAATATGTCAGAGACCATCCAGAAGTTCTCGGACTTCATGAACAAGATGGATGAGGCTTCTGTTAGTGACAACAAATCGTTGGAGACTTTGAAGGGCTTGATTCAAGGTATCACCGAAAACTACCAGACGATTAACAACTTCTTCAACAATATTGGCGTTAGTGAGGCTGAATTGAATGAGGCTGTAAGATTGTTGGAGGAGAAAATCGCTGCAATTGATAAATGCCACTGTGATCTTAGTAAGATTTCTCAGATTGAGCAGACTGCAAATAGTGCCTATCAGTTGGCTACAGATGCTAACAGCAAGATAGAGACTGCTACAACTATTGCTAACAATGCTAAGACTGCTGCTGAGCAGGCTATCAGTCAGGTTCAGGCTGCTGTTGCAAAGGCTGATTCTGCAAAGACTATTGCTAAAGAAGCTAATGAGCTTGTTAATAGCTTGAAGGAAATAGCAGAGGCCGCAGATAAGTTGTCTAAGGAAAATAAAGAGAAGATTGCCACAAATACTCAGGCCATCAGCGACATGAAGGTTCAGATGGTTGCCATGAGCGATTCTTTGAAGCACGCTTATGTTACTGCCGACACAGCTTATGCTCAGGCATTTGCAAACAAGGTTGCCATCGAATTGATGGAGAAGACTGTTCATGACAATGACAGTGTACTGAAGGTCTTGAATAACACTACCGTTCCTGCCCTGAAGAGCTCTGTAACTGAGTTGTATGAGAAAGTAGATAGCCTGGGTGGTGAGGTTAACGACCTGAAGGATGAGATTACCAAGTTGTATGCTTATGCAGATGCTAATCTGGAGAAGGCAAAGGCTTATACCGACTTGGAGATTGCTTTGGTTAGAGCTGATCTTGCCAATGCTAATGTAAGTGTTCAGGATCTGCGCGATTACCTCGATGATCAGGTTGATGACCTTTGGGCAGAGATTTTGAAGCTGCAGCAGAAGGACGTTGAAATCAGCGAGACCCTGCAGGCTTACAAGGATTCTACCGACCAGAAGATCGACAAGACTTTGGCTGACATTGTTAATGTAAATAAGGCAATTGATCTTGTAAACGATTCTCTGGGTGTTCTCGAGTCAAAGATTGATGGCAACACTACAAAGATCTCCGATCTGGAGACTAAGTTGCAGACCGCTATGGACGAGTTCCAGGAGAAGATTGACAGCTTGCAGGCACAAATTGACTCTCTGGGCGTACTCGTAGCAAAGAATACAGAAGATATTGAAAAACTTACAGGTGAGTTTGATATTCTGCAGGAGAATCTGAAGAGACAGGTAACCGGCATTATCGTACAAGGAACCTACAATCCTGCATTCGGTACTTTGAACCTGCCTATCGGTGTACAGTCTAACGTATTGCTGACTTACTATGGCGAGGCTACCCAGCCTGTTTACTTCCCCACAGCTCGTACAGCTAACTACGTGCATGAGAAGTACGCTTTGACAACAAAGGATTTGCAGGCTCTTGGTCTGTCTGATGATACACCTCTCTTTAAGACAGGTGATGTTATTCTGCAGAACGAGGAGAGCAATGCAGGTACACTCTTCCTGACCGTTAACCCCAATACTGTTGACTTCTCTAAGTTGCAGTTGAGCCTTGTTAATAGCCAGGATCACGAGTCTTATATTAAGTTGGATGGTCTGAAGCGTAGCGATAGGATCTTGCAGCTGGGTTACTCACGTGCAGCAGACAATGGTTTCTATGAGTGTACTGCTAACTTGGCAGCTGAGGATGTAAATAAGGTACAGAAGATTAACTTCAATACATCTTCTATTAAGGATGCTATCCATGAAATCATTAACAAGCGTTCTTCTGCAGACCTTACCAAGGTTGCTTCTGATATGGCAGACGTAATCAAGGGTCTCAGAATCGATGCTAACGCTGTTAAGTGCGAGTGGTCAGATTCAGCTAAGGCTGGCGAGACAGCTAAGAAGCACGCTGTTTACTCTAACTACAATTTGGCAGCTACCGCTGTTAAGCCTCTCTCTTTGCAGACTGCTAAGGACTTCCATTATGAGACTATTCCTGGTTACGAGCGCGCAATGGAGTTGTTGGATTCTGTTTCCAAGAGTCTGCACGGTGCAGTTAAGACTGTTTATAAGGAGTTTAATAGCTCTGACCTTGTTAAGGATGTTGCATCCCTGAAGATCAAGCATGTTGAGGTTGCTGACCTTACTGAGAGTCAGAAGGCATTGTTCAAAGTGGATATCGATACCACTATCGAGATTGGCGGTCTTTCTTATCACTTGGATTTGAACCAGACTGTTAACGTTCCTGTTAAGTTCAGTCAGCCTGTAAATGTTCCTATCAATATCGCAAAGGATATTTTTATCGACATGTCTACTGTGACTGTAGATGCTCCTACTATCGTAGTTACCGCAAATGTAAAGAACTCAAGTGATCCAGGTTCTGCTCAATTGGTTGTTCCCGTTAAGGATGCATACGACAATACAGTTGGTAATGCAGTTATTGACCTTGACCAGATTGCTGTTGATGCAAATGCTTCTATGGGTGGTGGAACGATTACCCTTGACGGCCAAGCTGTTGCTCACTTCGAGTATAATGAAAATCAGGAGGTTACCATTAATGTGGATCAAACAGTACAAACCACAGTCAACATTGAAAAGTGGATTTACTTTGGTGACTATCAATTGGATGCTAATGGTAACATTGTTTACGATGGCAATGGCAACCCAATACACACAGATAAGAAGAGTATCCGTATCTGGGTGAAGAAGGATTTGTCTAAAGCTGCAGAATCTCTCTGGGGTAGTGCTCAGCAGGCTATTGGCGGTGTTAATAATATGCTTGACGATCTGAACAATATTGTTGATGACGTCAATGACATGATCACCAAGATTAACAGCTATCAGGCAAAGATTGATACCAAGATTGACAAATTTATGGACAAGGTTGCTTCTTACCTCAAGAAGTTTAACGAGAAGATTGTTAACTTCGTAAATAGTACAAATAGTCGTTTGCAGCCCACCTTGATTGCCAGTGATGGTACAGGTACCAAGATGCTGAGTATGGCAAAGAATTATCCTACAAAGTTCAAGGCAGGTACAATTAGCCTTGTTCCTACAACATGGACATTAGAGTTGGCTGTTCCTTTGGCTAAGAAGCATGTAGCTGTTGTAAATGTATTTAAGGGTAACAAGTCTGCTCAGGGTGGCGACACCGAATGTAAGGATGAGTTGAGTCGTGCAAACACTGGTGATAATATGAATACTGTATTCCCAGGTGAAGTTCGTCGTGCTTATGTAAACCTGAAGTCTGGCTATACCTACGAGATAGCATACTCTGCTCTTGACTTCCATGGCAAGATTGCAACCAGGAAGTACTTTGTTACAATTGATTAATGGGAATTTACGTAGGACTCTAAAAATTGATTCGAGATGAAATTCAAGAAGTTATTATATACCGTATTGTTGTCTGCCGGATGCATGAGTGCATCTGCGCAGGCACCTCAGACGGAGACCGTTGAAGAGTTCAACCATCATTGGTTTGTGCAGGGTCAGGCAGGTGCTCAGTACACCTTAGGTGAAATTTGTTTTGGTAACCTGATTAGCCCCAATGTTCAGGTTGCTGGTGGTTATCAGTTTACTCCTGTGTGGGGTTTACGTCTGGCTGTCAATGCTTGGCAGAGCAAGGGCGGTTCAACTGTTGGCAATGATGTCTATAAGTGGAAGTGGAACTACGTTGCTCCTACTTTTGATGTTACCTGCGATCTTGTTAATCTCATTTGGGGTTATAAGCCAAACAGGGTTTTCAATGCCGGTATCTTAGGTGGTATTGGCGTTAATGTTGCCTTTAATAACGATGAGGCAATAGCTGCCAATGGCCAGATTTTAAAAGCCATTGACGAAGTATTTCCCATAACTAACGGTGATGTTATGTATCTTGATAAATTGTGGGGTGGTACCATTGCCCGCTTTATGGGCCGTTTCGGCGTTTACGCAGATTTCCGTGTCTCAAAGCGTGTTTCATTGGGATTGGAGGTTAATGCCAACACTACAAGTGATATCTACAACTCTAAGGATGCCTCTAATCTCGACTGGTACTTCAATGCACTGGGCGGCGTAAAGGTAAAGCTGGGTAAGACTACTAAGCAGGTTGAGAAGAAGCCTTGCTGTGTTCAGGAGAAGGTTGTCGAGAAGATTGTAGAGAAAATCGTTGAGAAGCCCGTCGAGAAGATTGTATATCGCGACAGAGAGGTTATCAAGGCAGAGCCTTTGCGCAAGGATATATTCTTTACTATTAGTCATTCAGACGTATCTCGCGCTGAGATGGTTAAGGTAGAGGATATTGCTGCTTATCTGAATAAGTATCCTCAGGCAAAGGTTACTATCACAGGTTATGCCGACAAGGGTACTGGTAATGCCAAGGTTAATGAGAAACTTGCTAAGAAGCGTTCTGAGATTGTTGCAGATTTGCTTGTGAACAAGTTTGGCATTGCTTCAAGTCGTATTACAGTTGAATCTAAGGGTGATACTGTTCAGCCTTACGAGCAGAACGTTTTGAACCGTGTTAGTATTTGTGTTGCCGAGTAATCGGTCGAAATAATAAGATAAGATAAACCGTCCTTGCTCCATAGTTAGTGTTTACTTGGAGCAAGGATGGTTACCTTTATATATATGAGAAGATTGTTTTTCTTGCTAGGCCTTATTACTGTGCTGGTATCTAATGTTTCGGCTCAGTACACAACTGACGGCTTCTATCGTGTTCAGAATTTTGGAACCAAGCGTTACCTCTATCTTACGGATAATGCAGGTTCTTATGACATGAAACGCGATGTGGGTGACTTTGGTGCCCTTCAGTTATATACAGGAGCAGAGAAAACAATCTCCGATCCAGCTTGTATTTTTTACATTAAGAAATACGGCTCACAGATAGATATTCAGGGTCAGGGATCTGGTATCTATCAGTTCGTAAACAGGTATGTCGATTTGAAGAGTGTTAGTTCCGGAGCTTACAAGGGAAGCTATACTGTAAGTGCAACGGAATCTGGCGTAACCAAGTATCTAGATGATGAGGAGACGAACAGAGAAATTGAATATGGTGTCGTAGGTACCAATAGAAGTTCTCCTTATCGAAATTGGTACATACACCCTGTTAGTAGTTCGGATAATTATTTTGGAATCAAACCTCTTTTTTCTGTAAACGGGAAGTATTACTATCCGTTTTATGCAGGTTTCCCTTTTAAGGCGGCTTCCTCGGGCTTAAAGGTTTATAAAGTGTCATCGTGCGACACGCAGTTGGGCTATGCGGTAATATCCGAGATCACAGATGTTGTTCCTGCGAGTACGCCTGTGCTTATAGAATGCTCCTCCAGCGAGGCTTCCGGCAACCGACTGGACTTGGTAGAAACTTCTGCCTCGCCCCTCTCCGGGAATTGCCTGAGTGGCATGTATTTCTGCAACTTCGAGCGAAGAAATGTATATTCATGGTCTGCTTCAGTAAAAGCGTTCGATGCAAACAAGATGCGTGTGCTTGGCGTAACCAGTCAGGGGAAGTTGGGATTTGTTACCGATACCAGATATCTGAATCTGATAGAAGGAGCATATTATTTGCCGGCTAATACTTCGTTCCTGAATGTTCCTGCAAATAGTCCTGCAGAGTTAACTGTCGTAACAGAAGCTGAGTATAACCAGATTCTGGAAAGTCACAAATATACCATAACCTATAAAATAGACGGAGTTGTATACAAGACAGAACAGTTGAAGTCTGGTCAGGCAATCAATGCTGAGACTCCAACCCGTGAGGGCTATACCTTTAGCGGATGGAATGGCTTGCCTACCACTATGCCGGCTCACGACCTCACTGTTACGGGTACCTTTACAGTAAACAGCTACAACATCACATACAACCTGGACGGTACTGTTTACAAGGTGGTCTCAGTTCCTTACGGATCAACTATTACTCCGTTGCAGGTTGAAAAGGAAGGCTATGTCTTTGGTGGTTGGAACGGCTTGCCTGCCACTATGCCAGCCCACGACATCACAGTTACAGGCTCCTTTACGGTGGGTAGCTTTAAACTGACCTATATGGTTGATGGTGGTGCTTATAAGACATTTACCTTGACGTACGGAGAGACAATCATGCCGCTTGCCAGTCCAACCAAAGACGGATATTCCTTCAGCGGCTGGAGTACTATACCAGCTACTATGCCAGGACATGATGTAAGCATAACGGGTAGTTTTACCCCTCTTGTATATACTGTCCAGTATATGGTTGACGGTCAGTTGTTCCATCAGCAGCAAGTGTCGTGTGGACAGAACATAACACCACTGACTGCTCCTGAAAAGGTGGGCTATACCTTTAAGGAGTGGAGCGGACTGCCTTCGATAATGCCAGCTGGAAACCTTACTGTAACGGCTGTTTATGAGGCAAATAAATACACCTTGACATACGTGGTTGATGGTGAGGTTTACGAGACGTATGAAATTGCCTACGGCACAGCCCTTACTCCTATAGATGCCCCAATTAAGGAGGGGTATATATTCAGCGGATGGAGCCAGATGCCAGCTACTATGCCAGCAAACGATGTTAGGGTTTCAGGAACCTTTGCGAAAGGTACGTACAGCCTTGAATATATTCTCAATGGCGCAGGATATAAGGACTATGTCATATACTCAACTACTTATCAGTTTGGACAAACCGTTGTTCCTTATACCCGTACCCCAAGAGCAATAACTGGATATACCTTCATGGGTTGGGGTGAGACTCCTGCTACTATGCCAGGTCATGATGTGAAGGTCTATGGAACATATAAAGGCAACGACTACATAATCACCTATATGGTTGATGGTAGTGTATATAAAAAGGTGACGGTTGCTTGTGGTGATACCATCCCAGCGCTGATTCCTGAGAAGGCTGGCTATACATTCAATGGATGGAAGAGCTTGCCTGTTACAATGCCTGCACAGAACTTGTCCGTAACGGGTCAGTTCACTGTTAATTCCTATGTATTGAAGTATGTACTTGAGATTGGAGAGAAAGGGGGTACACAGCTTTTCCGCAGCAGCAGGTATACCTATGGGGCTCAGGTTAAGCCTTTGACCTCGGCACCTACCCGCCTTGGATATACCTTCATGGGATGGGAAGACGTTCCTGCCACCATGCCTGCCTCCAATGTCGTCGTACGTGGAAAGTATCAGGCCAATACCTATAAGGTAAGCTACTATGTCGGCAGCAAGCTGGTTCATCAGCAGGATGTGGCTTACGATGATTCCATTCCGGCTTATGACTATTACTCCAATGAGGTTGTTCTGACAGATGCGGATTGGCAGGGAACCAGATACGTGTCAATGCCTGCCAAGAATATTTCATTCATCTGTCCTCAGGATGTTGTTGACCGTTTGAATGCTATGCGTTCAGAGGAGGACGAGGGTAGGATGATATTCGACTTCTCTGGCAGACGTGTTTCTGCTATGAAGTCAAAAGGCTTGTACATCGTAAATGGAAAGAAGATATTAAAACAGTAACTCGTTCAAAAATATAATTATATGATGAAGATTAAAAGGTTGCTCGCAATTTCGGGGCTATTCGTATCGCTTAGCGTATCAGCTCAGGATTATTTCAACCACATGGATCTTGGTGTCAATGTGTCTAGTACGGGTGTCGGCGCTGATATTGCTATGCCTGTGGGTGACTATGTTCGTTTGCGTGCAGGTTTTACCTATATGCCCAAGTTTACCTTCAATAGCAACTTTGCGGTGAATTTCATGGGCGATGTATCGGCCGACAAATTACGTCGCATGAAGGATATGATGTCCTATTTTACAGGCGAACCTATGAAGGATAATATTGACATGCAGATGAAACCTTCATGGAGCCAATTTAAGTTCCTGGTGGATATTATGCCGTTCAAGAATAACAAGCATTGGAATGTTACCCTTGGTTTCTATGCCGGTCCTTCCACCATTGGAGAGGCGATAAATGATCCCTCTGGCAATACAACCCTTGTAGGCATAAACATGTATAACAGTATGTATATTAAAGCCTGTAAGGGCGAGCCAATGCTTCGTTATGAGGATGCAAACGGCAATATGCACGCCTTTGATATGCAGGGCATGGAGGATAAGCTCATAGAGACTCGTATGATGGGAGCCCATATGGGAAATTTCCCTGATGGCAGCAAGGCTGTTTTGGTGCCGGATAAGAACAATCAGGTAACGGCAGAGATGACTGTCAGCAAGATACGGCCTTATCTGGGCGTTGGCTATACTACGGCTTTGTCTCGCGACCATCGATTCAATATGGCTATAGATGCCGGTGTTATGTTTATGGGCGGCTCACCACATGTGTACGTGGATAATGTATATCGTGTTAATGCGAGCGATGATTACGACATGATTTCATGGGATCAGGATAAGTTCGACGAGACAGGTAATGTGGATGAGGCATGGATTAAGCAAGAACCTCAACGTATAGATCTTACCCGTGATGTTACAAATGTTCCTGGAAAGGTGGGGGATATGGTTAGTACAATAAAGAAGTTCAAGTGCTGGCCTGTCTTAAGCATCACTTTCACACACAGGTTGTTCTGATAAATAAAAAACCCCGCTCAAGGCGGGGTTTTTTATTGGTTGGGTTGTTTTTATTTTACCTCCCAGATATCGTTTGTCTCTAAGAGCTCGGCAAAGTTGTGATACTTCTTCTGAGCCTTTACCTCTTCTATCTGAGTTGTTACGCAGTCGTCATAGGTGGGAGCCTCAACGTCACGGATAACGCCCAAGGCTACGGGCCATTCCATCTCTGCCAGTTTCAGCTGCAGGGTGTTGTCTTCGCACTTGGCATCATGAACCAGTACGTCAGCCTCTGTGTAGCCATCCTCTCCCAGTTTTACTGCCTTCACGCCAAAGCCTTCCTGAACAATACCATACTCGTTGTTCTCGCCAAAGAGCATCTTCTCGCCATGTTTCAGGTAGATGGCATTCTTGGCTCTGCCAGCCTTGTCGTAAACGGCATCATGAGTACCGTTGTTAAAGATGACGCAGTTCTGCAGAATCTCGCATACGCTGGCTCCCTTGTGCTCGTAAGCGGCCTTCAGTACCTCTACTGTGCCAGGAGCGTCTGTGGCAACGGCACGGGCAAAGAAGTGGCCTCTGGCGCCGAAACAGAGCTCTGCAGGGCGGAAGGGATCCTCAACTGTTCCGTAGGGAGATGATTTGCTGACGAAACCACGAGGACTGGTGGGGCTATACTGTCCCTTTGTCAGACCATAAATGCGGTTGTTCAGCAGAATCATATTAAGGTTGATGTTTCTGCGGTTTGCGTGTATAAAGTGGTTACCACCGATGGCAAGTCCGTCACCGTCGCCACTTACCTGCCATACGGTCAGGTTGGGGTTGGCAACTTTGGCACCTGTTGCAATTGCGGCAGCACGGCCATGAATGGTGTTCATACCGTATGTAGCCATATAGTGGGGCAAACGGCTTGAACAGCCAATACCAGAGATAACGGCTGTGTTCCAAGGGTCAACACCTATCTCTGCCATTGCCTTGTGGAGCGATGCCAGGAAGAAGTGGTCGCCACATCCAGGACACCAACGTGGCTGTCCTTTCTTGAAATCATTCTGAGTATATGCCATAATGTATGTCCTTTCTTTATTTGTTTAACAACTGTGTGAAGTTCTCGACCAACTCAGCTACAGCGAAGGGCTGACCCTTAACCTGATTGAACTGAGCGGGAACAAAGCCATCCACCTTCATACGCAGCCAGCCTGCCAGCTGACCCATATTCTGCTCTGCAACAACTACCTTGGGATACTTCTTCAGTACCTCGGCTGTGTTCTTGGGAAGTGGGTTGATGAATTTGAAGTGTGCCAGTGCCACTTTGTGACCGGCAGCACGCATCTCGTCCATAGCAGCGTGCAGATGACCAAAGGTTCCGCCAAAGCCTACTATCAGCAGTTCGGCATCATCCTTGTCACCGAGTACTTCCAAGTCGGGAACGGGAATGGCATCTATCTTAGCCTGACGCTTGCGAGTCATCAGGTCATGATTCTCGGGGTTAGTACTGATGGCACCGGTCTTGTCGTCCTTCTCAAGTCCGCCCAAGATGTGCTCAAAGCCCTGACGGCCGGGAACTGCCCAGTAACGAGTTCCGTTCTCAGCACGCATATAAGGTGTCCAAGTACCCTTCAACTCCTCAGGAACGTATGGGGGATTGATAGCAGGATATTCTGCCAGGTTAGGCAGTTTGAAGGCACCTGAGCCATTTGCTACGTAGGCGTCTGTCATCAGGATAACAGGAGTCATGTGCTCCAGCGCCATCTTGCAGGCAGCATAGGCAGCGTCAAAACAGTCGGTGGGACTGGCAGCTGCAATCACTGGCATGGGGCTTTCGCCGTTACGGCCAAAGAGAGCCTGCAGCAAGTCGGTCTGCTCACTCTTGGTGGGAAGACCTGTAGCAGGACCACCACGCTGAACATCCAGCACAACCAAAGGTAGCTCCATGATGACAGCCAGATTCATTGCCTCGCTCTTCAGGCAGATACCAGGTCCACTGGTACTTGTTACGGCCAAGGCGCCTGCAAATGAAGCACCGAGGCTGGAAGCACAGCCAGCAATCTCGTCCTCGCACTGAACGGTTGTTACGCCCAGACTCTTGTGCTTAGAGAGCTCGTGCAACACGTCGGTAGCGGGAGTGATGGGGTAGGAACCCAGATAGAGCTTCAGGCCAGCCTTCTCGGCAGCGGCGATAAAACCATATGCTGTAGCCTTATTACCTGTAATGTCCATATAGCGGCCGGGTACCTTATTCTTTGTCTCAATACGGTAAACGTTAGCTACACTGCTGTGTGTGTTGTGTCCGTAGTCGTATCCTGCCTGAATAACCTTTATGTTAGCTTCGGCGATGCCGGGCTTCTTGGCAAACTTTTCTTTCAGGAAGTTAAAGGCAATGTCCAGGTCGCGGTCAAAGAGCCAGCATACCAGACCCAGCGCAAACATGTTGCGGCATTTCAGCATGCTCTTAACATCCATACCGCTGTCAGCCAGACAATCCTTAACCATTGTAGTCAGGGGGCAGGCGATAACACGGTCAGGATCGATGTTCATCTCACCCAGGTAATCCTCTGTCTTGAACTGAGCCTTCTCCAGATCCTTGGGTCCGAAGCTGTCCGTATCAATGATGATAGCGGCATCTGGCTTAGCGAATTTGTACTGAGTTTTCAGGGCGGCAGCATTCATGGCCACCAAAACATCGCATTGGTCGCCAGGAGTAAATACCTGACCTGCGCCAATGTGCACCTGAAAACCACTCACACCCGTCAGCGAGCCTTGTGGGGCACGTATATCGGCGGGATAATCGGGGAATGTGCTGATACTGTTTCCTACGGTAGCAGAGACCGTAGAGAAGATGTTTCCGGCCAACTGCATGCCATCGCCTGAGTCGCCCGAGAAACGGACAACCACGCTGTCCTTTTCCTTAATTTCCATTGTTATCTCTTATTTTTGATTCTAAATTTCCACTTAAGTCTTTTTACCTTATACCCTTAACCTTCATCTTCCATCTATAAACGATGGGCTCTAAACACTAAACTTCCAACTCTCAATTGTTAAGGTACCCCCGCCGGGAATCGAACCCGGATCGACGGTTTAGGAAACCGTTGTTCTATCCATTGAACTACAGGGGCTTTTCTTTGCGGTTGCAAAATTACGAAAAATCGAGCGCAGAACAAAAGAATCCATTCTTTTTTTATGCCGAGATGAAGTAATTTCGAGGCGATAGCCTCAAAGTTTCGAAAAATCGAGCGCAGAACAAAAGAATCCATTCTTTTTTTATGCCGAGATGAAGTAATTTATTATATAAGGTATGTGTATTTTGTCCGATTATATCCGCAAATAGTACAATAATGACAAAATAAAAGGGCTGTAAGTACTTACAGCCCTCGCCATTAGATTTTTCTAGCTATGGTCATGCATCGCTTGTTTGCACATGGCAAATGTATGGTTATATTCTGCAATGGGAAAATTATTTCGACAAATATATACGTTCTGTAGACGAATATGTATATTTTGTCTTTTTATGCATTCCCTCCAGAATTGCCTATAGGAACAGTTTTGCCTTGTTGTACACGCTTAAAACTGATGTTGCTTTGCAGAATCTGTCCAGGGTTGATAAGGGGCAGTATCTGCTTGGGAATTCCAGCTTCTTCGCTGCGAATGGCCAAGATGCCTCGTGCGGCACCAATGGTCATGTCGGCAATGTGCTGAACCAATCCTACGGGCAGTATCCATTGATCGCCATTTAGGTCGTACATAGCACTCCATCCTTCGCGTGCAAACTCAAAGACGGTCTGTACGCCCAGGATAAGCTGTGTTATATCATTTTTCTTGTATTCAAAGTTTGTAACGCATCTTACTATTCGTTTTTCTGTGTCGCAATTGAACTGCAGTTGGTTGTTCACCTGAAGTTCGCCCTCAGGCCATTGTTTAGAAAGGTTTACAAATTGCAACTCCTGCACATCAACCAGTCTGAACTGTATCTGTATTTGTTTCTGTTGTTCCATATTTAGTTTAATTCATAATTCACAATTCATAATTCACAATCCTCAACTCTCAGCCCTCAACTTTCAATTTTCAACTTTCAATCCTTTACCTGTGTGCTTTTATTGTCATTGCATTCAGATAGTAGAATTTGTTTTTGTTGTTGTTTCGCTCACCTGGCGCAATGTTTATGATGATTCTACCGTCTGCCATAGGCTGGATATTCTTGACTTGAGCCGTATGACTGACGTTGTTGGCTGCCTCAACTTTGTCTGTATAGATTTTGTCGCCTTGAAGGGTAAATGCGGTCTCGCGCCAATCCTGACAATCCTGTCGCGATGAAAAGAATGTGAAGTCGTATTTCAGGTCGGGATTCATGTGTCCCAGGGTCAGGGTGCAGGAACTCTTTGGTTTTTGACTCCCGAAACTGTCTGCCGCATATCCCCACATGCAGGATTGGGATACGCTGCTGGGCATTAGCATGTTTGTGGTAGTATAGCTGGGACCATTTGTATTTGTGCCCAAGAAAGCATTTTGACTGGTCAATGTAATGCCTGTAACATTGCCGTTGGAATCTGTAATCCAAGTGAAGGTGCGCATTTGCGGTGTTATGCTGTTCCAGTTGGGGTCGGCCTCTGTCTTTTCTCCGAAATTGAACTTTATAAGTCCTGTTGGGATGAGGTCATTCCGAGCATTGAATCCTTCAGTACTTAGCTTTGTTACCTCAAAGGGATTCTGGACGGCTGCGTGAGCTGCAACCTGACAGGCATGGGCCGCTGCTTCATCCACTCCTTCTGGCTTGTACCTTAGTCCCACGGGCGAAATTCCTGTCAGTGTCTCCAACCAGGTGCAAGCGGCTGTGTAACGGCCAAATTTTAAATCCAGATGGTAGCCGTCCCGATTCATGTTGTCACCTAGGTATGTGGTACGTGCGTTCTGTATGGCAGTACCGCTTGGTACATTGAAAGAGAACTCGGGATGCAGGATCAGGGTCCACTGTGCTGCGTAGCGTATGCTGTCGTACATCGCCTCCTGGCTGCGGCTGTAGTTAGTAAATCCGCTGTGGTTCGAATCCTTGGAGTAAGCCCATGTCATGTGCCAACCGTAACGTACGTCCTGACAAGTCTTTATGCTGTCTGTGAACTGGACCAGTTGCGACAGGTATGGCTCGTATGTTGTTGTCAGTCCGCTGTAATGGCTTGCCTGCTGAAAACTGATAAAGTCCCATGGCTCGTCTGTAATGATAGGGCTCAGGAGCGCATGTGGCGTATTGTAGCGGATTCCGTTCACTACCTTGCGGTACTCATATACGTCATGTTCCAGGGTTAAATCTGACCAATGCTGCTCCAGGCTTTGTCCGCCTTTGTATGCATTGCCTATTATCATGTGTATGCCGGCCTCTTTGGCCAGTTCGTACAGATATTGCTCTACGGCATCCTGTGAGAAGCTGTTACCGATAGTCAGCAGTCTGATAGTGTCCTTTCTGGCGGGCTCGGTAATCAATTCTCCCTGTGCATTAGCACAGAGTGCGGATACTGCCGCAATCAATATGATTATATAGCGTTTCATCCTTAGATTTCTTTTTTAATGCCTGCAAAGATACGAATTAGCGAGTTAAATACCAAATGTATTCAGGTATTTGTTTTTTTCCTGAATATGATAATTCTTCTCCAACTTTATTGGGGAAGCAATCATGCAAGGATTAAGAATACAGGTTAAAAGGTGGAAAAAATCAACTTGAAAAGTTTTTTATTCAAGTTGATTGTTGGTCAAAATCAAGTTAGAAAATAATTACAAATAAGCTTCAAAAGTTTAAAGGCTGAATTCGAGGAGTTTGGAGCGTAAATACTCGGGGAATTCAGCCTCCAAACTCCTTGAATTCAGCCTATATAAAAGAGGTAAGCCTGCCGTCCCCTTAAATGTAAGGGTTTGACAGGCATTACCAACACTTTACCTTAAACAATTCCTTTTTTACAAAAACCTTTCGTGTGCTTTCTTTTATTCTATAACATGGGTTGGGCTACTTATTGTGCTTGCGCCAATCTCTGTTGAGAGTTGGGCACTATTCTGCCTCCAAACAGATGTCTCATGCCTGTAGCGGACTTCTGCTGGCAGAAGTTCTTGCTAAGCATCTCAGGCTTATTCTGTTCGTTATGATGCTGTACATTCTCAACCTTCCAATCCCCGTTGTGATCGTGAGCGTTGTAGGCAGCCCAGATGTTAGGTGCCAAGCAACTTATACACTTATGGGGATTGTGTGTGATTACATACGTTTGTGAAATAGAAAACGTTTTCTGGGGTTTTGACACAAGAATTACTGCTGAAATAACTTGTGGAAACAGCGCGATAGCTATGAGATAAGTAATGAATCGTTTCATGTTCGTTTTTGTTAGTTGAGCGGTCAGATGCTGTGATTAGTTTTCTTCCTTATTAAGAAGTGGGGCCTCACTTGGGGAAGTCTGAACTGCTAATGCCGAAACAGACTTCCCTGTAATTAAAGAAACAGTGTGAGGTTCGTTAATCTTGTGACAAACAGCGTGCGTGACCGTGCTAGTATAACACTTGTCAGAAATATTATTATGCAATTAAATCACTCTTCCAGTCCAAACTCTCCTTCGTAGGTTGTATTGTTACATTCGATGCAGAGTGTATAGATACCGTCTTCCAGGTCTTCCAGTGAAACGGTTGCCTCCTCAGTTGTAGCGAAGGAGATGATACCGCTGGCTACCTCGAATTCGTCCTCGTCATATATATAATATGTAATTGTTCTGCCTTCGGGATCGTAGAAGCTAAGTGAACGGTTCTCCTGATCCAGCAGGATGTCGATGTTCAAAATCTCTACTTTCGTACGACCTCTCTTGGGACCTGGATTGCCACCCACGAGTGGAGTAGGTCTTGTTGTCTTTACAACTACAGGCTTGGGGTCGCCGTCTGCGCGTACATTAGTTACATTCATTGCCAGAGCAAACAAAATCACTAAAAATTTTACTGTTGTTTTCATATCTTTTTGTGTTGGTTTGATTTGTTCCGAATGCAAAATTACGAGCTATCAACCAAACAGAAGAAAAAATCATGTTTCATTTTGTTTCACTTTTTGTTAAAAAATGTTATTCGGTTTATTTTAAGTTTACAAGATATTGAAAATCAGAATTGTATGGAGTATGAAATTATTACCTTGTTTCACTATGAAATATGGAAAAGTGAAACAAAATGAAACATTTTTTGGGGTATGAAACACAAAAATCTCATTTTTTTTGTTTAGTTTTGTACCCGATTTTAGGTGTTATGTTTATGAAAAAGCATTTTTTAGGGTACTTTTTTGTGCTCATGATGTTGATAGTGGCATCGTGTTCGAAAGATCATTCTCTGAGCAGAATGGAGCATATAAAAGTAATAGGAGACAGTGACCCCAATAAGGCATTGTCTATGCTTGATTCACTTGAAATTGAAGTCAGAGGAAAGAATGATTATATAAAAAATAAATATGACCTGTTGCGTGTCCGTCTGAACGACAAGGCATATAAGATGCCTACTTCGGATATTATGGTTAGGAAGTTGGTGACCTATTTCGAGGATAACGGTACTACAGCCGACAAACAAGAGGTCTACCACTATGCAGGCAGTGTCTATCGCGATTTGCAGGATACGCCTCGTGCATTGGAACACTTCTTTAAGTCGTTGGATTATGCCAGTGAGAATCCTAAAGAATGTGATTCAGTGATGCTGAGTAATACTTATTCTAATATTAATTATCTGCAAGATAAGGTGCAGAATTACAGTGAATCCTTGAAGGCTGCCCTTAAGGAGTTGGAAATAAGTAAGAAGACAAAAACGGATATGGTAACCCCCTTCTCGCACTTGGGCGTTTCGTATCAGGCATTAAAGAAAAACAAGGAAGCAGAAGACGCTTACGACTCGGTGTATGCCCGTATCATTCAGTCTCATTCGGAAACTGTGTTCCAAAATATTATTATAGTCTTATTGCATCGCTATTCTGAATTGGGGGCGATATCTAAGGCAAGAAATTGCTTTAAGTTGATAGAGGGCAATCCTTTAGAAGGGGAACCTGCATACGCATGCGTGGCTTTTGGAGATTATTACAAGATGTTGGGAATGGTAGACTCTGCCGCTGTTTATTTTGACAAGATTCTGGATGAATCAACAGATATCATCGCGAAATATGATGCAGCAAAGCTCATGTTTAAGATGTATAGCGATGCAGGTGATAAGGAAAATGCTAAACGATATGCAGACTCTTTTATGCGGCTCAGTGACTCGCTGGACTTTGGCAAGCGTCAGGAATTGGCTGCTACCGTCAATAACGCCTATCAGTATCATTTGGACCAGAAAAGAGAGCAGGACCTGAAGGAAGAAAAGGAGCGTTACAAGAGTCTCTCTGCCATAGCTTTCCTGGCTGCTTCGCTGTTAGCCAGTGTGGGATATATCATTAACTTCAAGAGGAAGCAGAGACATCTGAAGGAGGTTGCTGCGATGTCTTCTGAATTGCAGCGTGTCACTGACGACGATAGGAAACTGCGCGAGGACATCAAGCGTAAGGAGAAAGTGTTGGCTGAGTCGAGGGAATCGCTCAAAAAATCATCGCGCGAGTTGGATGACGTGAAAAAGAAACTTCAACTTGTGAACCAAGAGTTGTCGGAGAACACTGAAGCGCTGAAGAAGACAGAGGAGCAGCTGGAGGAGAAGAAAGAGCAGAACAAAACGTTCATCAAACTGCTGCATCAGTCGGATTTCGAGGGAAAGGCAGAGGATGTGATCCGTGCCGTTCGTGCTGCTTCGAAGGGCAAGAAGGAGATGACATTGGCAGAATGGAAACAGCTTTACAATGCTGTGGATGAATTGTATCCTACATTCCACGAGGCGATTCTGAAACAGCACAAACGCGTCAGTGACAAGGAAATGCAGGTTCTGTATCTTATACGTATAGGTCTATCTAAGCAGCAGATTATAAACATGACTGATATAGCCCGTGTTACTATTTGGCGTTGGGAAAAGAAGTTTGATTGGGTACTAACGTCAGAAGAATGATGGTGCGAAAATAAAATAGCTTTTCGTCGCGTAATTTCCTTAATTCTTTATACTTTCGAGGCTGTTGTCTCGAAATTCCTCTTGTTCGGATTTTCCCAAATAAATTT
>DLBF01000191.1:0-225 GCA_002494215.1 Prevotellaceae bacterium UBA7028 | reverse complement strand
TATTCGTAATTTTGCAGCCCGAAATTTATATATATAAGGTAGAATATGGAAATTGCAGACAAAATAATGAAGGCCGTTCAGGCTGTAATTGAGGAGTTGTACGGTCAGCAGGTACCTGAAAAAATGGTGCAGCTGCAGGAGACTCGCGCCGAGTTCGAGGGACAGCTGACATTGGTTGTATTCCCCTTCCTGAAGATGAGTAAGAAAGCCCCCGAGGCAACAGCA
>DLBF01000123.1 GCA_002494215.1 Prevotellaceae bacterium UBA7028 | reverse complement strand
CTTCGGTGTTACCAGCTGCATGAATTAGACTTTAGTCAATTCATAATTCACAATTGCCACTTCGTTCTCGCGTTCCGCTCGCGACCTCTTCGACGTTCATAATTCATAATTACTTGAAACCTGAGACCGGGTCGAAGACCCTATGAAACTTGAAACCAAAAGGAGGATTGACAGAAATGTCGGTCCTCTTTTTGGTTACTTCGTCTCGGCATAAAAAAAGAATTTATTCTTTTTGTTCTGCTCTCGACTTTTTCGTAACTTTGAGACTTCGTCTCGAAATTACTTTCGTTCGGGAATAAAAATAAACTAATTTATTTTGTATTCCGCTCACTTAATCGTAACTTTGCACTTCGCTAATGAAATATGATCATGCTTACCCCCAAGAATATCAATCTGAAACGATATGACGACGGCACGCCCAGCATCATGCGAAAAGCAACGGTATATACCGAGCTGCACTTCTACCGCAAGAGTGATGTGCTGGTGCAACTCACCAAGGTATTCTGCGAGCGCTTTTTGCCCAAATACGGTGACCGCACCGTTGACCAGATGGTGCAGGCTGCTCGCAGCATAAAACAAAACATAGCCGAAGGTCTCACCGACGGACAAACCTCGTTTGAGACGGAAATAAAATTGTTGGGCATAGCCAAAGGCAGCAACCAGGAACTGCTGGAAGACTACCACGACTATCTGAAGCAGCATGGACTGAATGAATGGTCGAAGACGGAGCTGCTGCACGGGCGCTATAACAAGCTTTTGGCGTATTGCCGCACGCACAATAACCTAAGGGACTATGAGCCATTCTTTACCAAATGGACCGATGAGGAAATGGCAAATACCGCTATCAGCCTCTGCCATATGGTGGACAAGGCCATGTCAACTTTCATGGAAAAGCGTGACCGCGAATTCGTGGAAGAGGGCGGTGTGCGTGAACGCATGACGGCCGCCCGCCTGGACATGCGAGGCACGCAGAAGCAAATCATAGCCCGGCAAGAACAAGAGATTGCTGCCCTGAAAGCTCGCATAGCCTCGCTTGAGCGCGAGATAGCGGTGTTAAAGGGCGCTAGAAATTCCAGATAATCTGGAAAATCTAGAAAATCTAGAAAATCTAGATAATCTAGGAAATTTTAACGTTTCAGGGACCTGTCCCTTGTCACCCTTGAATTAAGCTAACTACGCTTGGCGTTGCCTTACGGCTTCGAAGAGGAGGATGGCGGCAGAGACGGAGACGTTGAGGGAATCCAGTTGGCCAAGCATGGGAATGCGGATATGGGCATCGGCTGCCTGTCGCCATACATCGGTGAGGCCTGTGCTCTCGGTGCCCATGACAATGGCGGTGGGGCCTGACATGGGGGTATCGTAGTAGAGATGTGAATCCTGCAACTGGGCCGTGAGTATCTGTATGCCATGCTCCTTGAGGAAGGAGATGCACTGCTGGGAGGTGCAGGCGACCGTGGGGACAGTAAAGATGGCGCCAATGGAGGAGCGGATGAGATTGGGGTTGTAAAGGTCTGTAAGGGGGTCGCAGACGATGACGCCCGTGGCATTGGCTGCATCGGCACTACGAAGGATGGCGCCCAGGTTGCCGGGCTTCTCTACGCTCTCCAGAACAACGAACAAGGGCTTGCCGTTGACTCCCCTACCCTCCTGCTGGAGGAGGGACTCCAGGGTATGGGGCTGGGGGGTACGGATAACGGCGACAATGCCCTCTGTACTGCCGCGATAGGCTATGCGCTCGTAAACAGAATCTGACACCTGGGTCAGATTCCAGTTGAGAGTTGAGAGTTTAGAGTTTAGAGATGAGAATTGAGAGAGGTCTGTGCCGTCCAGGCAATAGACAGACTCTACTTGCATGCCGGCATGGATGCAGTGTTCCAACTCCCTGCGTCCCTCTACCACGAAGAGGCCTTCTTCGCGGCGGAGGGATGACTTCTGCTGGAGGGCCAGCAGATGCTTTATGCGGGGATTTTGGGCGGATGTTATTTCCATTGTTTTATTGGGTTTCAAGTTTCAAGTTTCAAGTTTCAAGTTTGGGTTTCAAGTTTCAGGATTCAGGTTTCAGGTTTGGGTTTCAGGTTTCAGGGAGCATGTACTTTTTGCCAGTTATAGGACTGGACTTCAGAGAACTGATAAACTTACTGATAGCCTTACTTAATTTTAGACTGTCGTTATAAAGTTTCTTAGCGCAGTCAGAGTCAATGAAACCTACATCAGAGGCTCGAATGATTTGGCTGCGTACCTCGCCACATGAACCTTTAGCTATATACAAGAAGTTTATAAACTCCTTATTACCATCTCGTTCATAACCTTCGGCAATATTATCCATGACAGAACCTGCTGAAGCATGTATTTGCTGAACAAATCTGGAATCCTTTTGGAATATATCACATTTAGTTATGGAATAAACATCTTTACAGAGGTCACGCGCCATCTGATAGATGATTAAATCCTCGAATCTCTGAACTTTTTCCAACTTTTCTGTTTGCTTATATATTTTATAAATCATTATTATCAAATATCTTACCACCTGAAACCTGAAACCTGAAACCTGAAACTCACCCGAAGGGCCGGAGGCTATTCGGGGTTTTGTGGGAACGTGAGTTTATTCTTATCGATGAACTGCTGTTTGTCCGCTACGGCCTTCATGGTTACCTCGCTGCCTGTGGTCCAGGGACTGTAGGTTACCTTACCGTCAGCGACGATTCCGACACGGAGGGTGCGAGGCTTCTCATCCATCTTGCCACCCTCCTTACTGATGCTGACAGTAATCTTCTTGCCCTGCGTCTGAGCCTGGATGCTATACTGGGCATATTGGCCGTGACGGAACTGGAAGCCATCGCCAGCATCCTCGTAGAGGCGGCCAGAGGCCTGTCCCTGGGCATCGGGGTTGATGAGGAGGGTGAGGCTGTCGGTGCGCATCTCGGTGGTGTTCTGATAGAGGTTGGCCATGGGGACAATGGCACCGGGACGAAGGGCTACGTAGGGCTGGAAGCCATCGTCGGTGGACTCGAAGGGGATGATGTCCCAGTCGCCCTGAGGAAGCTGTGCATCGCCCGCCCAACGGGGAAGGACGAGCAGGTCGGAACCCAAGAGGAAGGCCTTCTGCTCGGCACGCAGAGAGGCATCCTTGGCATCCGCCATGAAGACAGGACGCATAACAGGCATTCCGTTGACACTGGCCTCCTGGAACAGGGTATAGATATAGGGCATAAGGCGGTAGCGACGATTGATGGCTGTGCGGCAGACATCGAGGGTCTGCTGGTCGAACGCCCAAGGCTCCTGCGCACGTCCGCCATCGATACAATGGTTACGCACGAAGGGGAAATAAACACCAACGGCGGTCCAGTTGGCCACCAGCTTGGCATTGCTATCGCCACAGAAACCACCTATATCAGGACCATTGAAGGGCTGACCGCTGAGGCCAAGGGTGATGGTCATGGGGATGCTGGCCATGAACTGCTCCCAGCTGGAGAGGTTGTCGCCCGTCCAGGTGGCGGCATAACGGTGACCGCCCAGGAAGTTGCTACGGCTGAGGATGAAGGGACGCTTGTCGGGGTTGGCCAACAAGAGGCCCTGACGGCTGGCACGCACCATATTCAGTCCATAGACATTATGATAACGCAGGTGCGAGTCGGGACGAAGGCCATCGCCGCCCAAATGACGGTTAGTGAGCGGCATGGTGCCTGCAGGTCCACCAAAGACGCTGGGCTCGTTCATATCGTTCCAGATACCATCCACGCCCTGCGCCATGAAGGGAGGATAGAGCGTGCTCCACCATGAGCGCACCTCGGGACGGGTGAAATCAGGGAAATGGCAGGCTCCAGGCCATACATTGCCCACGAAGGGCTTGCCATTCTCGTCGAGCACGGCATAGTCGTTCTGCATGAGCTGGTCATCGACCCAATAACCCTCCTGCGCCTTAACGCCGGGGTCTATCATATAGACGCTCTTGAAGTTCAGGCTATGCAGATAGTCGTTCAGCTCCTTGGGCTTAGAGAACTCCTGGGGGTGCCAAGTGAAAATCTTGTACTGATCCATATAATGGATATCCATCCAGATAACATCAGAAGGAATCTGGTAATGGCGGAGCGTATCGGCAATCTCCTTGACGCGCGTATCGGGATGATAGCTGTAGCGGCACTGCTGATAGCCCAGCGACCACAGGGGAGGCAGGGGCATGGTGCCGGTAAGCTGCACGAGGGCCTGCATGAGCGCCTCGGGGCTCTCCCTCTCGATGATGACAACACGGAAGGCAGGACCCTCGGAACGGAAAACGACCTCGGAGTCGGTGGTCATAGTGGACTTCCAGGTGTTATCGGCAATGATTCCGAAGGCAGAACCGTCCTTGTGCAAGCCAAAGACCCAGGGGTGGCTCTGATAGAGGTGAGAGCCGCCATCCACGCCATAGCAGGGGGTATCGATATTAAAGAACTCTATGGTCTTGCCATTGCGACGCAGCGGGCCCCATACCTCGCCACCACCATAGAGGTCGGCATCGGCATCAACGGGGATACGGACAACGTTCTTGCCGTCCTCGACACTATAGAGGGGACGAATCCTCCACGAAGCAGGCACATCGCCCACAGGAGCCAAATCCTGCTCGAAGATAGGTGATGGGCTGTGCGCAGCGGCATCGTAATTCTGGGGATAGAAGACAGCCACACCGGGGGCTGCCATGTAGTTCTTCTGCGCAACAGCAGAGAGGCTGACGCAGAACAGGAATGCGGATAATAGTTGATTAAGTTTTCTCATTTTGTTATCGATATATTGCTTTTACTGAATAGTTATCTTACGCGTAAAGTTCTCCTTGCCATTGGTGGCATGCAGGATATAGGTTCCGGCATGGGGAGCCTGCAGGGTGACCTGACTGCCACTCTCGGAGGTGAGATACTGACCCTCGGCACCAAAGAGGAAGACAGCCATCACCTGCGATGAGGTAACCTGTATGCTATGGTCGCGGACAGAGAGCTGCACCTTGGCCTCGGGCTGGATGCTCCCTACCCCATCGATATCGACATTATCGCCCAGGTACTCGCCCGAGATGGTCTCGCGGAAGATATCGATGGTGATACGGTAGAAGCCGTCCTTAGAGATGGCCCACTTATAGTCGGAAGAGCCATTGTACCAAACCTCCTTGGCCGTGAGGATGCTCTCGTCCTGCTTGAAGGGGTGCAGCACCTTGGGACTCCAACCATACTGGCCATTGATCTTGAAGCGCTTAGGCTCGTCGTTGCTGGTATAATTGCGCAGCTCGCCCGTCCAAGTCCATTCGTAAGGATTCAGGGACGACTGCTCCATAGCCTTGCCACTGGAAATCTGCCAGTTGCCAGCGCCAGGGGTCTGGTTGTCCTCGACACAACCGCCACAGATCCATGACTCGTACCACCAGGTGAACAGCTCGCCCTGCATGGTGCCGGCCGAAGTGGAGGTGGGGGTAACGGTAAAGCGATAGTTATCGGCCTCGAAGAGAACGGTCCAGACGGCAGCGGTACTATCCGTAGTGGTGGTATAGCTGATGCCATCGTTAACGACATTGGCATTGAACTGGGCAGGCTTGTAGAAGCGTGTGCCGCCCGTCTTGGAAGGAGAAATAACGAAGGTGCCAGGGAGCAACTTGCCATGATACTTGAAGCAATTGCGGCTGTTGAAGCTGGTGAGCTCCTGCACGCCACCGGGGATGGCTGAACCACGGACATAGAGTCGGGATACACCAGAAACACGGGCTACGTTCCTGTTGGGAGAGCCGACGGACTGCGAAGCGTCCTCGCTAACCACCTGAGGAGCAATGGCCTGGGGGGCGGAATCAGCCTCTACCCCATCCAACTGGATGACAATCTCCTTGTCGAGAGCTGACGTAGGGATACTAACGGTCAGGACCTTCGCCTCGGCATCGTAACTCTGCTCGAAAGGCATGTCGTTGCTGACGCTGATAGCCTGAGGAGCCTTCTGAATGCCCAAGAACTGAACGCTCCAGGTACGTGTGGTGGGCATGCCGGTGAAGCTGCCCTCGCGGGGATGGATGGTAAGACGCTTGCTGGAAGCAGAGAGATTGCTATAAGAGAAGGTCGTGCGGGCATATCCACCTGTGAGGTAGTCCTGATTGGCTCCACCATCCTCGTAGAACGAGCCTGTGCCATCGGCTCCAGGGACTACCTTGAGGATAATCTCGGCAGGATTGGTGACAACGCTACGCTGGACGGGATAGAAGGGGATGACACTGCCGGGGCGATAGAAGACGGGGAACTGGTCCAACGTATATTTGCCACGGAAGACACTGCCGCCCTGACGCAGACGGTTCTCTGTTACATCCCACCACAAGCCAGCAGGCAGCCAGACGTTGCGGTTGCTGATGCCATTGTGGGAGGCGGTATAGATGGGAGCCACGAGCATATCGTTGCCGAACATGTACTCGTCCTCATAGACATAGGCATTATTCTCCTCGGGCCATTCGTAATAGAGGGGACGGTTCATGCCAATACCGGTATCGTAGGTCTCGCGGGCTGCCGTATAGAGATAGGGGAACATCTGATAGCGCAGGCGGACAGCCTCGCGAAGCTGCTCGAAGTTGCTGTACTTCCAGATCTTACGCTCTAACTTGGAATCGTTGGTGGCATGGGTACGGAAGATGGGAGTGAAGGCTCCGAACTGCAACCAGCGCAGCAGGAGCTCGGGGTCGTTGTCGCCTCCCTGATGACCACCCAAATCGTGGCCCCAATAGGCGTAGCAGACGTTGCTGGCGTTGCTGGTGAAGAATATCTCGTAGCCGAGGGTGGACCATGCCGCCCATGTGTCGCCACTGAAACAGATGGGATAACGGTGCGAACCTAACCCACCCCATCGGTGATAGATGACGGGGCGAAGCTCGGGACGGTTCTTCTGCATATCCTCGAAGAAGGTGTGGTTGCACCAGAAGGTCTCGCTCAGCTTATCGGCTCCATCCGCGAGGGAATAACCCTTGGCACTGGCATGCTCGCCAACGGTCTTCTCCTGCTGCCAATCGAGCCACCAGAAGTCGACACCCTGCTTCTCGAGTGGACGGATGATATTATCGAAGAAGGGACGGGCAAAGCTGTAATCCTGTATGGTCCAGGGAATTGTCGCGGTATAGGAAGAGGGGAATCCCATGGCAGTGCGGAGATTCTTGTACTTGTCCTCGGAACTGCTTATACCATCGGAGGGGTGAAGATTGAGGGCCGTACGAAGGCCATGATTATGCATGAAAGAGATAAGGGAGGTAGGATTGGGGATGCGACTGGTGTTCCAGCTCCAGCCCGTCCAGCCACTGCGGTGCCAGTCCATATCCATGATGATGACGTCCATGGGGATGTCGTTGCTCTCGACATCACGTATGATGCCCTGGAAATCGCTCTGGGTATAAGCCCAATAACGACTGTACCAATAGCCAAAGATATACTTGGGAGGCAAAGGTACACGACCCCCTACCCTGGTGAAATCCTGGATACACTCCTTGTACTGGTGACCATAGCCCAGGAAGTACCAGTCGATAGCCGTGGCATCGGCTGCCTTCTGCCACCACATGTAACCATCGGCATTGGGAGCCATAGGCAAGGTGGTGCTGCCGTCGCCTCGTGTGGCAGTGGGACTCTCGTCGATAATACTCCAACCGGCACGCGAGAGAAGGCCTTTCTCTAACTTGCCACGGGCATTATCGCCCCAGGCGGTATCAAGGGTTCTGTTGGTGCCCAAGAGGTTCAGGGCATCGTCCTTGCCTGGATACCAGGTGCAGGTAATACCATTAAGGAGGAAGGTAACCTGCAGATTATCAGGCTTCTTGTCGGAGGCCTTAATCTCGGAACCAATCTTATAACGCAATGTTACATCGGCCGTGCGGATATACAGATAGCCATCCGACTCCTCGGTAGAAAAAGAGGGAACGGGCAACCTGCGGTTAACGATAGCAAAGGTGGCGCGGTCCTCGAACTGCCTGGTGCTGCTGTACTCGATACGAATCATCTTGCTGGTGAGGACCGTGAAACGGGCATTGCCGCTCTCGACCACTGCCGCGGGATCGGCAACAGGGTTCAGCTGGTCCTGCGCATGGATATGGCTACAGACAATCAGCAGTAGCCACAACAAATAATGTCTAAAATATTTGATCTTCATATATGGTTAATTTGTTTTCACAAAATGTGGAGAATACAGAGAGGTGTTACTTCAAAAGCTTGTTCCAGATAGCCAAGAACAGCATAGCGCCAATAACAGCGACTACCAACTCGCCCATCCAACTGTATGCCTGCAAACCAAAAAGACTGAAAACCCAGCCTCCTAAGGCACCGCCAATGATGCCCAAAACAAGGTTTACAACACATCCCTTACCCTTTCCGTCGAACAACTTGCTGGCAACAAAGCCGGCAAGGATTCCTGTGATTAATCCTACTATCATGATTCCTATTTAAATGTAAATTATAGTCTAGAGCGAGCAAATTTACGAAAAAGAAACAGAAGAGACAAAACATACAGGGACATTTACCCATATATTTTGTATCTTTGCACCAATTTTTCAACAAACACTCAAAAATAGAGATGGATAAACTACCACAAGACCCGTTTATGTTGTTCTCAAGCATAAATATGCTTCTGCGTGACAATGAGTACGATTCGCTGGAAGCATTATGCGACGATTTCGGCAAGGATATCAACGAAATTAAGGACTACCTAAGCCAATTTGGCTTCGAATACATGGAGGAACAAAAGCAGTTCCGCTAACCTCTATTCCTCCAATAATCTGAAAGTAATTTCTCAACGTCAGCATAGGTAAGATGAAGAAAATCATCCTGAACATGATGGCATAATGGCGCAATGACACTCCTCGGATTGGTTGTTGCAAAACCTATGGTAAACATACCCGCTGACGTACCCGCCTGAAGACCGTTGACAGCATCCTCAAATACCACACACTGATTCTTCTGGGCAGAAAAAACCTGTGCACCATATAAATAACAAGCAGGATCAGGTTTGGAAGCAGAAAAATCCTCGGCAGTTAGAACCTTGTCAAACAGATTCTCAAAATAAGGAATCTTACGCTTAACGGCACTCATCTTTGCTTTATTAGAACTGGTTACAACCGCACATTTTACTCCATTCTTCCTTACATCTCCCAAAAAATCTAGCACGCCAGGATAAAAGGGAAACTGCATCTGCCTCTCAAACACGTCAAGTCTGAGGGAAATCTCTTTCTGCAACTCCTTTGATGGAATAAAAGTACTGAAAATAGAAGAAAGAGTCCGCCCCTTGATTATTTGGGCAAGATTGGGAATGCCGAGATTCAGCTCTTCCCCTACCCTCTCCCAAAACTGAGTATATTGGCTTTCTGTATTGATTAGTGTGCCATCCAAATCAAATAATGCAACACGAAACTCCTTTTTCATATATTTTGTATATACCAAATATTCAGGCTATTTAAAACCTGTTGTTTTGAAATACTTACCCTTATATCATTTTATTTGCCTATTTCAGCCCACGTGCTTTGAATATTCTTTCTTTGGCCTGATTAATCTGCTGAAATGCCTTTTCGGCTGCCTGACGCGCCTCCTCGCCTTGAGAAGCAAGACGATCTGGGTGATACTTCAAGGCCATCTGACGATACGCCTGGCGTACCTCGTCGTCGGTAGCTGACTCTGTTATACCTAAGGTTCGGTAGGCTTCGTCCAACTGCGAGTCGAAGTAAGGATAAGGATTGGCAGAACCTGCTCCCCTACCCCACTGCTGCTGATTGGCATCGGAATAATTGGTGTAAACACGGAACTTGATTGTTGGCGGAGAAATCATGCTGTCTATCAAACTGCCCAGCAGGAAACCCCAGAAGGCTCCCCTACCACCTGCTACCCTGAAACCAATGAACAAGAAAATCCACTTGAACTTTAGAAAAAACCTCATATAACAAATTTTGCGCAAAAGTATACATTATTTTTTATTCCACCAAAGTTTAACCATTTGTTTAAACCAAGTTTAAGACTTGAACCATTTCTTTAACATCACGTAAACACTCCCCTACCCCACTTTGTATTCATGTATTTCGTATATATAATATAGTTTATATAGTTGTATAGTTTGAATAGTTGTATAGTTTATATATGTGATATAGTTATATAGTTAATATAGTTGTATAGTTGGAATAGTTTATATAGTTGGGATATATAGGATATATAACATATCTTTATATATGGGATATATGTGTATTTCCTTTATATAGATATATTGATTATATGTATATTCCCTATATTTTATTATACGAAATATGTATATAGAAGAATATATTGAATATGTTATATAGCAGAATATACAAAATATTTGAAAAATACCATTGCCGGATGAAAACAAATTTGTAAATTTGCAGCAAATAAATGTATGTAAGCAATGGCTAAAGTAATTTCTATTATCAACGACAAGGGTGGGGTAGCAAAAACCACCACCACCATCAACCTGGGAACAGCCCTTTGGCTGCTGGGAAAGCGCGTTCTGCTGGTGGACACAGATAAACAATGTAACATGACCATAACGATAGACCGGTCGAGCTACACAGTAGGCGTGGCCACGTTGTACGACTGGCTGAAGGACGACACCATTGCTCCGCCTGTATACGAGCGCTACAAGGGCATGGATTACATTCCAAGCAGCATTCGCATAGACGAGCTGAATACATGGCTGGCAGACAAGGTTTATCGCGAGAATTATCTGACGATCAGACTGAACGCTCTGAAAGACATGTACGACTACATTCTTATAGATTGTGCACCTGGCTGTAACAGCATCCTGAACAAGAATGCCATTGCAGCCTCTGACGGTGTTATCGTGCCTGTAAGAACAGACCTGTACTCAGTACAAGGAAAAGACGCCGTAAGGACCATCGTGGAGGAAGTAAACAAGATGATGGGAAAGAATATCGAGCTGATGGGCTATCTGCTGACTCAGTTCGAGAAAACGAAGATGGGTAAGGAAGTGCAGGAGTTCTTCCGCTCACAGCCCAACACACCAGTGTTCCCTGTACCCATCCGTAAGTGTGCAAAATGCAACGAGGCACCCAAGGAACAGATGAGTCTGTTCGAGTACGCTCCAAGCTGCACAGCTGCAGACGACTATATGCGTCTGGCCGAGCAGATAACAGGTAAGGGTACACGCAACAAGAAGTGGACACCCGCTGCATGGTACAAGAAAGCAAGCGAAGCATATTTATCATTCATAAATGAACAAGAAAAAGAATAGGGGAGGGTAGCACTATGCCAAAGATCAAACAACTAACACCCATCAGCGCTATCGCTGACGGAATGAAAACAAAAACAGAAGAACTGTACGAAAAGGTTCCAACCAGCACTCCGCCTGCTCCAATTGCGGAGAATGTAACATCTGAAGTCGCAGCGCCCACATACAAGAAACCTGGACGCAAGAAAGACAACAGTATCATCCCTCGACAGAACGGTAAGCTTATCTTCTTCGAGGAGCGACACAACAGAGCTGTGGAGGAAATACACTGGCAATGTAAGGTTGACAGGCAGGATGTGGTACGCACAGCCCTGAACGAATTTCTGAAACGATATATGGCTGGTGAGCAGATCTTGCCAGAAGGAGCTGAGCTAATCAGACAATATGTACGCGATACACATTTATAATACCCATAAAGGTTACTTTCTCCTCAATAAAGTGGGGGAAAGTAACCTTCTCCTCAACAAAAGGCGGGGTTTATTGCAATCCAAGGTAACCTTCTCCTCAATTTAAGGTTACGTTCTCCACAAGAAACCTGCGCAAAACGTTGTTTTTCAACAACATACAAATCCCTAATATAGATAATATAGTTAATATCCCTAATAAAATTACTTCTTTTATTAATATAACATATTAGGCATATTAATATATGTGTTAGCCCTAACTTATTGAAACCCAGTGTTTTCCAAAAAACGAATTGCGGAGAAGGTAATCTTCTTTTGAGGAAAAACCAACTTTAAAATGAGAAAAATGGAACCTTTTTTTGCGGAGAAAGTAACTTTTTGTTGAGGAGAAGGTAACCTTATAGGCATTTTTAGCGTTTTCTGGTGCTTTTATTTAAACGTTTGCTTTAAGACAACTCATTATTAATATTCCGTTTTTTAGGGAAAATTTCAACTTTTTTGCAATCTTATTCTTTTGTAATACAATTATTTGTGGAATATTTGCTCTTGTTTTGCATTAAAGTATTTCTATCAGCAGAATATATATTTCAAATTGAGGTCTTGGTTACTTTTGAGTTGAGGAGAAGGTAACTTCTGAATTGCGGAGAAAGTAACCTTTCCGCCTTTTTCCCTAAACTGAGGGGGTAGGGGAGCCGATGTCTGTTTTTGCCCGTAATCATAGTAACGATATCCGGTCTTAATGGAAGAAATGGGGGAGCTAAATGGCTGAAAAATCTTCAGTTATTGTTTTTCTTTTCAGGACTTTAGTTGGAGAATTTTTGCTCCTCGGTAGGGGGGATTTTCTTCTCCAGGAGGAGAATAATTTTTCCCTGCCTGGAAAAAAATATGTGCCCGTTGGCGAAAAAAGGAAAACGAAATTTGGGAAATCGATTATTGAAAATGGAGGAAAAAGTAACCTTTATTTGAGGTTTAAGTAATCATGTTTTGAGAACCTGGTTTTCTCTTCTTGAGGGGTAAGTTATCTGTTCCTGAGGAGATGGTTTCTTCCTGTTGAGAAGGAGGTAATCAATATTTTTTTGTTTTTCCTTGTTTTTATTTACTATTTCTTTTTGTCAATCGAAAAAAAGCAATATCTTTGCGCGTACATTATATAATATATATAGGCAATGGCTACAAAGAAAACAAACGGAAAGTTGCAGATGGTAAGTCCGAAAAACGAGCTTATTCAGCAGCTGGAAAACTCGGACTACATAAAAAATCCCCTCGTTTATTCACAGATAAGAGGAGATTTCTCGCTGATTCAGACCAATGTTCTTGTGGCCATAGCGGCAACTATGCAGACCAGAATCAACGAAAGATTCGTTGAAGGAAAGATGGGACCGCTCTTTTCGGAGGAAGAATTATCAAAGGGAAAGATCACTTTCGAGGTTCCTTTGCAGTCTCTGGGAGTAAAAACAAAGGAGTATGCAGCCGTTCATGAGGCATGCAAAGCGCTCACAAAACTGGATACAACCATCAATTATACAGACGTTGATGGACAGAAAAGAACCAAAACCAGTGTTATTTTTACTGATGTGGATGTGCCAACCTATACCACAACCACTGGTCAGGAACGAAGAAGCGGTATTATAAAGATTGATATGAATGCCTCTGTTGCCGACCTTGTCTTCAATAAAAGTGGTGCTTATGTAGAACATTTGGGTGGTATTGTTAAGCTTTGTCGCAGTCCCAGAACGCCTCGTTTGTATATTTATCTGAGCGCCTGGAAGAAAATGCGCATGTGTACGCTTGGTTACGAAGCCCTAAAAGAGTTCCTCGGAGTGCTGGTTTACAGCAAAGATAGAACCAAAGTTTTGCAAGATAAGAGTTCTACGTGGGCTGTTTTCCATCGTGATGTGCTGAAACCGGCGCAACGCGAGATGGAAAAATTGGCCAAAAGAGGCGAAATTGAGTTCACCTTCGAGTACGAACCTGTATATCATAATGGGAAAAAGAGGGGTAATCCGGACAGTGTTCGCTTCCTTCTGAATCCTGCTATCCCAGATAATAATGTTCAGGAACAGGATAAATCTCCCAATTCCGAGGTTAATCATCTGACCGAAGAACAGCAGACAAAGTGGTTCCAGTTCATGCAATTGGTACAGGAAAGGGTAGGGGAACCGTTCTTCAGCACATACTTTGTTTACTGTAGAGTAGGTAGTATCACGGATTCACACATCACACTTATAACACCCAATCAGTTTGTAAGCGAGCAGGTAGAGAAGTGTGGAGTAGAATTCTTTGATACACTGAAGGAGGTTTTTGGGCCTGTAACATTGTCCTATAAGGTGGAGAATCCTTCGTACAAATAATTTTGCCTCGTACGCGCGTACATTATATGTTATATATATATATGACGTAGAACCATAAATATATTTCGTATATACCAAATACATTAATATTATGAAAAGATGCATCTTGTTAACCTCTTTGTTTTTATGTTTCATTCTTCCTGTCCAATCCATTGATTATTTAAATTGGATGCAGACGTTAGACGATAACCTGTTCCTGTGCAGGCTCTCGATTCCTGGTGCACATGACGCAGCAACCAGCAGTTGTAGCAGTAGCGGCCTATCAGGAGGTGCACATACGCAGACCTATACCATTGCTCAGCAGTTGGAACATGGTGTAAGAATGTTTGACCTACGACCTGTATGGGATGGCTCAAATATGATGATTTATCATGGAATGGTTTCTACCAAGGTGAAGTTCAACGATGCACTGACCACCCTCTGTAACTTCCTGGATGCTCATCCCAAAGAGTTTCTTTTCGTGATTATGAGGCATGAGGATGATTTTGCCTCCTCAGACGATAAGGCAAAATGGCCTGCACAGATGAAGAATTGCCTTAATGCAAAGAAGCAATATCTGATAGATTACTCTCCTACATTAACGGTAAGGGATATGCGTGGAAAAATGTTGGTGATGAGTAGGAATACGTATGACGATGGTCCGATTGGAGGATATGTGAATGGTGGGGGTGACAACGGAACGCTGAATAAAACCCTTGTCGGTCCTTCGGGTGCCTATATGAATTTTACCATTCAGGATATGTACGATGTGGCGGGAAGCGGACAATTGAACCAGAAAGTTGCTGCCATGAAGTCGCTGTTGGATCGTTCTATGGGCGAGCAAGAGTATCGTCTTTACATGAATCACACCTCGGGCTACAGCAAGAAATCCTCGTTCCTCACTATCAGTTATTCTACTTTCGAGGGTGTTCAGGAATGTGCCCGTACCTGCAATAAGGCGATGATAGATTATATGCAGGGAAAGACCGGACCTATGGGATTCGTGATGATGGACTTTGCCGGTGACAATAATTATAACGGACAGAATCTCATAGACCTAATCATCAACAACAATTTCAGCACTTATGCCAATGAGCGTGACGAGGCCAATCGTGTGGTGAAAGGCAACAAGGTCTATGTCCTGCCCTTGGGAAGAGACCGCGTATGGGAGGGACTGTGCTTCTTCAAGGACGATCCCAAGAATACGGCCTCTACGCTGGATGCACTTTCGGCACCTGCTTCTTTGTGGAAAGCTATCGCCTATACTCCCCCTTCCACATGGCAGAGTATAGAGATGCCCATGGGTTCGCCCAGTTACATGGCACCTTACCGAACAACCTGGGAAGGGGAGTATAACTCGTATTGGATCAGGCGTGAGTTTACACTCGACGAGGTGAACGAGGCTACAAGCTATTATCTGGAAGTCTATCATGATGATCATTACGAGATATACCTCAATGCCCGCCAGATTCATAAGGCTGATGATTGGACGGAGGCAAATGGTGACCCCATAACCAAGAGGGTAACCAACGCTACACTCAAGGTTGGCAAGAATGTTATTGCCGTTCGCATACAGCAGAATACCGGAGGTGCATATTTCGATTGTGGTCTGTATGGCATCTTCGACCCAGAAAAGCAGGTTTCTCTTTCAGAAATATCAGAAGACGAAACAACCTCCCCAGGTAATGGGAAGGCTGTCGTTTATGATTTGTCAGGACGAAAAGTTGACGTTCCTGCGAAAGGTCTTTATGTTATAAACGGAAAGAAGAAGGTTATTCGTTAACCTTCTTCTTTCTTTATTATCAAAAGCGGATGATTGGTTCACGTCCGCTTTTTCTGTCTTATTTATAGAGCTTGATTTCTGCCAGCTGGATGCGTGTGTCTTCCCAAACCTCCTCGAAGACGAACTTGTAGTAACGATAGGCAGGAGCGTTCTTTACTCTGAATCTGTATTCCTGCTCGTTCTCGTCGCGCATGCTGCGGTCGTTCTTTACCTCAGCCAGCTGCTTCCAGTTGCTCTTGTCGTTGCTACCCATCACCTTCCAGTTGCGTGGGTTGCGACCGGGATAGCTGTGGGTATCGTCACCTGTTACAAGGCCATATTCAGAAATGGTTGTTGAGGTGCCGGCATCCAGAACGATAGAGTAGGGCATCTTGTCAGCCTCGTCAACACACCATTTGGTATAGAACATGCCGTCGCTAACCATTGCAGCACCTTCCTTACCGTTGCCGGTACCGCTCACGAAAGTAGTCTTGATGTATGTTCTGCCTACCTTGTGCAGGTTTATCTCGCTTAGCTGAATGCGGCTACCGTCTGCCATCTTCAGGAATTCGAAGCGATAGTAACGGAACTGGCCTTTCTTGGCGGGCTTGAATCTGTATTCCTGTTCGTTCTCGTCACGCAGTGTGCGGTCGTTCTCCTGTTTGTCGATGGTGGTCCAGTTCTGCAAATCGTTTGAACCACTCACAATCCAGGTCACAGGGTTACGGTCGGGATAGTCCTGTGTATCATCGCCTGTAACAAAACCATACTCGGCAAAGCCGGTTGGAGTGCCAGCATCCAGGATGATGACGTAAGGCATGTTTTCTTCCTCGTCGATGCACCACTTGGTAGATACATCACCGTCGCAAATCATGGCAGGTCCTTCGTCATCGTTGCGACCAGTTCCGCTAACCAGTTTTGTCTTGATTGTTTCTTGTGCCAATACTGATGTTGTCAGTGCCATGGTACCCGTAAGTACCAGCATTCTCATTACATTTTTCTTCATATTATATTCGTTGGTTTTTTGTTTCATAATAATAGGGTTATCCTTCTCTTTTCCCTTAAAATTCGTTCAAAGTTACGCTTTTCTGCCGAGATACGCAAGTTTTTTATTCATATAAGGACCCACGCTGGCGGCTTTCTCATATAAAAGTATTAACTTTGCCGGAAAGTTTAATATAATGTGTATTTAAAATGAATAATAACCTTAAGTCTGTGGGACTTTTTGTCTCACTTCTTTTTTGTTCTTCTCTTACAGCTGGAGCAGCCACTCAGGAGCCTGTGGATTATGTGAATCCCTACATCGGAAATATCAGTCACATGCTGGTGCCTACGTTTCCGACCATTCAGTTGCCCAACAGTCTGATGCGAATCTATCCAACTCGCAGCGAATATACAAGGGAGTTGTTGGACGGCCTGCCAATGGTTGTCACTAACCATCGCGAGCGCAGTGCTTTCCGTATGAGTGTTACACAGGGAACTTCTTTGCGTCCCATAATTGGCACTAACTGGGATCAGGAGAAGATTACTCCATACGATTATCAGGTTCAGATTGCCGACAACAGCATAGATGTTCACTTGGCTGTCAGCCATCAGAGTGCTATTTATGAGCTGTCATTCCAGGATCCTGCCAAGGCTGCAACGGTTCTGTTCTACTCCGAATATGGACGTATGCAGGTGAATGGCAAGAAGGTTTCTGCCAGTCAGAGTCTCAGCGATAACATGAAGATTTATTTTGCTGGCGAGTTTGATGTGGAGCCCGTACAGGCAGGTATTCTGCAGAACGGCCAGATTACGAAGGATGGAAACAAGGAAGGCGAGAATGTTTGCTCAGCCCTCAGTTTCCCTGTCGGAACCAAGAAGGTCAGCTTCCGCTATGGTATCTCTCTTATCAGTGCAGAGCAGGCTCAGAATAACCTCCAGCGCGAGCAGGGCTCAGCCTTCGATATGGCCAAGGTTATTGCAGATGGTCGCAAGGAATGGAACGAAACCCTGAAGAATATTATGGTTCAGGGTGGCACGGAAGATGAGAAGACGGTTCTCTATACCTCTTACTATCGTACCTTCGAACGCCCTGTTTGCCTGAGCGAGGATGGTCGTTATTTCTCTGCTTTCGATGGTAACATACATGACGATAATGGCAAGCCCTTCTATACGGATGATTGGATTTGGGATACCTATCGTGCTGCTCATCCCCTTCGTGCACTTATCCAGCCCGAGAAGCAGGAGAACATCATCGAGAGTTTCCTCCGTATGGCCGAGCAGATGGGTACCAACTGGATGCCTACCTTCCCCGAGATGACAGGCGATACCCGCCGTATGAACTCCAATCATGGTGTCAGCATGGTAGCCGATGCACTCTATAAGGGTCTGAAGGTAGATGCCAAGCGTGCCTTTGAGTATTGTCGTAAGGGTATCGAGGAGAAGACTTTGGCTCCCTGGAGCGGAAGACCTGCAGGATGGATTGATGATTTCTACAAAGAAAACGGCTATATCCCAGCCTTGCGCAAGGGCGAAGAGGAGACTGATCCCAATGTCTCTGGTTTCGAGAAGCGTCAGCCTGTAGCCGTAACATTGGGTACTTCATACGACGAGTGGTGTCTCTCTCGTATTGCTGAATACATGGGCGATAATGATTTGCAGCAGAAATACTTGAAGCTCAGCTACAACTATCGCAATGTCTGGAACCCTGAAACCAAGTTCTTCCACCCCAAGGATAAGGATGGTAAGTTCATCGAGAATTTCGACTATCGTTTCAGTGGTGGTATTGGTGCGCGCGATGCTTACGACGAGAACAACGGATGGACTTATCGTTGGGATGTTCAGCATAACTTTGCCGACCTTGTCAATCTGATGGGGGGTAGGGAAGAGTTGGTTCGCAACCTCGACCAGACCTTCACAGAGAGTATGGGACGTGGCAAGCGCGAGTTCTACACTCAGCTGCCCGACCAGACTGGTAACATTGGCCAGTTCACCATGGCCAACGAGCCTTCACTCCATATACCTTATATATATAATTATGCTGGAGCACCTTGGAAGACTCAGAAGCGTATCCGTCAGTGTCTGAAGACTTGGTTCCGTAACGACCTCATGGGGATTCCTGGTGATGAGGACGGTGGTGGTCTGACCTCTTTCGTCGTTTTCTCCAGCATCGGTTTCTATCCTGTAACCCCTGGTTTCCCTGTTTACAACATCGGCAGTCCGCTGTTCTCTGATATTAAGGTAAATGTGGGAAATGGTAAGTTCTTCCATATTGTTGCCAAGAATTGCAGCGAGGAAAACAAGTACATCCAGAGTGCTACCCTCAATGGCAAGCCTCTGAACCGTCCTTGGATTACACACGAGGAAGTTAAGAATGGCGCAACCCTTGTCCTGAATATGGGCAGTCGTCCTAATAAGGAGTGGGGTGCAGCTGTAGGAAACGAACCTCCTTCGGCTCCGCAACTTTAGTAAAAAAAATGCAGGCTTAGATTTTTCAAAGCCTGCATTTTTTTATTGTAATGTGTCCAACAGACGTTGGCACCCTTCGTTAACGTCGCGCCATGTGGCATCAAAGTCTCCAGTGTACCATGGGTCTGCAACATCACCTCTTCTGGTTGTATAATCTAACAGTTTATGAATCTTTCCTTCAGGGTCCCCTCCGCAGATACTGTTCATATTGCGGATGTTCCACTCGTCCATACCTATCAGTAAATCAAAGCGGTCATAATCCGCTCTTCGCATCTGGCGGGCAGTCTTGCCCTTGCATGATATGCCGTACTCGGCTAGTTTCCGTTGAGCTGGGGGATATACGCTGTTGCCGATTTCCTCTGTTGACGTGGCTGCCGACTCAATGTAAAATTGCTCTTCGAGACAGTTTTTCCTAACCAGGTCCTTCATCACAAACTCTGCCATAGGGCTACGGCAGATATTACCATGACAGACAAATAGTATTCTTTTCATTGTGCTAAAAAAGAGCGGCAAGCCTTGTGGCCTGCCGCTCAGATATGTTCTGTAAATCTTAGGTTAGATTACTTAATGCGAACGTAAACGATACGCTGTGAGCTCTTGCTCTCAGCACCGTGTGCCTGAGCATCAGCAACCTTAACACCCTTGTTCTCCAGGTAACCCTTAACAGCGTCAGCACGCTTCTGAGAGAGCTTCTGGTTGTAAGACTTAGCACCTTCGGGAGAAGCGTAAGCGTCGATGATAACAGTTGAACCGTTAGCAATCTGATCCAGAGTAGCCTTAGCAGCGTTGCTCAGGTTAGCCTTGTTCTGCTCGAACTCAACTACATAGATGCTAGAACCAGTAGCAACCTTCTTCTCAACTACCTTCTCTACGATCTTCTCAACGGGCTTCTCAACTACCTTCTCAACAGTCTCAGTTACAATCTGAGGCTTAACGGGAGCGAAGTTGTGAGTGCCGTTAGAGGTCTTGAAGTGGTAAGTTACACCAGCAGTGATCTGACCAACTACGTTGTGACCGTAAGCTGTGCACTGGTCAGCATATACGCAACCTGCGAAGTAACCAGGAAGTGCGCTATTGAAATCGTTTGTCAGGTTCATAACAACTGCGGGACGCAAGCTGATGGTCCAAGCCTTAGCCTCACCCAGGTTGAAGTCGAAGTCGAAACCGAACTTAGCAACGGGACGGCTCAGGTCGTTGTTGTTAATACCACCAATCCACTCGCTGGGGAAGAACCAACGCTGGTAACCGAAACCACCGCGAGCCTGAATCTCGAAGAAACGAGGAGCACCCTTGTAACCGCAGAACCAGTTCATCAAGTTGATCTTGGTGCTGGCAATAGCGCTCAAGTTGTCAATTGCATTGGGGCTCTTAAGTCTCAGCCAGTTGTAGTTGTTGTTAATGCCAGCAGTAATGCCGAGTTCGAAGCTAACTACAGGAGTAACAGCCTTTGTGGCGTTGATACCAACGATAGCACCATTAGGAGTGTTCCAATCGTGAGCGTTAGTTGTGATACCACCCTCAACACCTATTGACCAATTGTCCCAAAACTTGTGACCGTCAACATTGTACTGTGCATTTGCACTGTATGCCATAGAGAACATGGCAACCATTAAAAGAGTAATTTTTTTCATAACAAACTTATAAAAAGTTAAACATCATTTCCTTTTCAATCATGCATTTGTATGCATTTTTACACATTTGTTAACGCAAAGGTATGCTATTTTGCGATATCTGCCAAACATTTTTTACAAAATCTATCAAAAAATGTCAAATTTTCATACTAATAATCTTCTTTTTTGTCTTTTAGAAGTAATATTGGCCCATTTATAGCACTGTTAGTCTTTCCTTATACCTTATTATATATATATAGGGGGTGAGTGGTGTAATAATAACTTTTGCTCTGTTAACGTATTTTAACAAACAATACTATAACTGATATTTAATATTTGTATAACTTTGCGGCGTACAGTTGCAAAATTTGTACAAAATTACCTTAACTTACTGGGGTGTTTACAAAGGAGGCTATATAATTTTAACCTAATTAATAATCAACTTAAACTAAAAGAAGATGAAAAAAAACTATCTCTTTAGCCTGGCATTCTTGGCCTTAGCATGGATGACAGGTTTTTCTGCCCGTGCGTGGGATGAACCGGCGCAGGTAGATGGTGTTTACCAAATTGGTACAGCTTCTGAACTGGAGTGGTTTGCCGAGTATGTTAATTCTGTGACTGGTAATGATGATCCTGACAAAGACGCTAAGCTTACAGCACAAGCTGTGTTGACAGCTAACATTGACATGGCTGGTATTGACCATTCTCCTATTGGTCGTTATACAAACGAGAGTGGAGCGGTTATCGATACCTACAAGTTTTCTGGTAAATTTGATGGTCAGTTTCACACAATCAGTAACTTAGTGATTGATCGTCCTGATGACGAGACTCTCGGTCTCTTTGGTTTTGTTCGCGGTAATGCCAAGATCAAGAACATTATCATGGATTCTACTTGTTCAATCAGAGGTAAGAACCGTGTAGGTTCTATTATTGGTCTCATTCAAACAAATACTTACACCGCAGAATCTCCCGATGGCTTAGAGATTCTGAACTGCGTCAGCTTTGCAACGCTTACCACAACTTCTGGTGCTGCAGGTATGATTGGTGCCGGTGCCGACCAGTATCCCTATTTTGATATGGAAAACTGTGTGAATGCAGGTACTGTTACAGCAGTTAACAAAGGTTCTGCTTTCTGCGGATGGAACAGATCTGCAGGTGGTAATGCCAAGATGTGGAACTGTTTGAACATTGCAGAAATTAGTGTTTTGGATGGTGGCAGCCAACTCTTCCGCGGCGCTAACCGTTCTATTGCTAACTGCTACGATACTTTCCACAGTGCCAGCAACTTCCAAGGCGAGCATCCTACCTATAAGACTGCTGACCCTCTGCATAGCGGTGAGATCTGCTATCTGCTTAATACTGCCTTGCGTTCTGACTTGGCTCCCAATGCCAATCCTAATGCACATCCTTTCACTCAGGATCTCTCTGATCCTAACTCTATTCCTCTGCCCATTCCTGGTAAAGCAGTATACGAGGTAGCTGCCTACAATTGTGACGGTACTCCCAAGGATGGTGTTTCCTATAGCAATGAGGAGTCTGGCAAGGTTATTCCTCCTCATACTTACAGTGATGAAACTGGTCTTTGTACCTACTGTGGTGCTCCCAACGAGGCGTTTATGACTCCAGAAGAGGATGGTTTCTATCATCTCAGCACGGCTGCTCAGGTTGAGTGGTTCTCTGCAATGGTTAAGATTGGTCATGGTGCTATGAAGGTCAAGTTGGATGCTGACATTGACTTTGGTGGTGTTGCTGATGCACACATGCCTATTGGTACTAATACACAGAAGTACTTTGGTCATTTCGATGGTCAGGGACACCGTATTAAGGGTATGGTTTTGACCACAGCAAATTCTCTCGCTGATCGTGACAATGATGGTCAGGGCTTCTTCGGTTCTGTTCGTGGTGGCGGTACAGATTCAAATGGTACTACTAACAATGAGGTTGTCATTGAGAACCTTATCATCGATGAAAGTTGCTCTGTAACGCATGACAAGAATTTCGTGGCAGGTGTTGTAGGCCGTGTTAATTCTGTTAATACGGGCGCAACTGTTATTATTCGCAACTGTGGTAACGAAGCCGCCGTAACCACCTCAGGTAAGAATGCTGCTGGTATTCTTGGTTGCGTTGCCTCTACCAATGTAGCCTTGAAGCTTTACAACCTCTGGAACAAGGGTACCATTGTTGGCAATGGTGGTGAGAGTGCTGCTATCTGCGCATGGACTGGTCAGCGTAATGTCAATGGCGAAGTTGATGTGGAGGGTTGCTGGAACATAGGTGAGGTAACTGGTGTCGATGGCAACGGCTACAATCTGATTCGCCGCAACAGCAATATTGTTCTACGAAATATTATTGACCTTTGCACCACAAACGCTGGTAACCAGGGTAAGGTAGCCGTTATCAATACAGACGATCCTATCTCTAGCGGTGAACTGTGTTACCTCTTGAACGGCGACCAAACATCTATTGTCTATACTCAGACTCTTGGTACAGATGCAATGCCTGTTTATGGTACAACATCCAAGCAGGTTTATCAGGCAGGAACTATCAATTGTGCAGGTGTTGCAGTAGGTGGTCTTAATTATAATAATGAAAGCGGCGAGACTATTCAGCTCGACCATAACATAAATGCTAAGATTGGTATGTGCGATGTCTGCTACACCCAGTTCCAGGAACCCCAAAAGGATGGTGACTACTATTTGCTGGCAAATGCTGGAAACGTAGAGTGGTTGTCTAACGCTGTTAAGGGTGCTGGTGGTGCTGCATTCTATGCCAAGCTGACGCAGGATATTGATTTCCTGAACATAGAGAACCTTCATAATCCCATTGGTCCCACAACTGGCAGTAAGTTCAAGGGCGTGTTTGACGGTCAGGGCTATCGAATCAAGAACATGATTATCAATCGTCCAACTTCTGAGGCTCAAGGTTTCTTTGGTTGGCTGCAGGGTAACGATAACACAACTATCAAGAATCTCATCATTGATAAGTCTTGCTCTATCATTGGTAGCAATAAGAGTGGTGGTGTAGCTGGAGCTTCTCAGAACTACAAGGCTGGAGCTACCATAACTATCGAGAATGTTGTGAACGAAGCTAACGTTACTGTCAGTGGTCAGGATGCAGCTGGTATTGTAGGTGGCGAGAGTGGAGATAAAGCCAATTATTACATTCATAATGTAGTCAACACTGGTAACATCACATCTACTCACCAGGATCCATTTGTTGGTGCTCTCTTCTGCTATCAGGAGAAGGGTTCTGTCGAGAATTTCCTGAACCTCGGTACCATCACGGGTCATAAGGGAGGCAATATGGGACGCTTCCAAGGTACATGGAAGAATGTTATTGACCTGAGTGATACTAATATGGATGGAACAGATTCCGGTGAGAATCGTGGCATAAGAGAAGATTTGACAAAAGCAGACCTCACCAATGGTAAGGTGGCATACATCTTGGGCTTCAAGCAGCTTATCGGCATCGACGAATACCCATCTCCTCTCAATGAGGCACCTGTCAGCTACGTTGGCGATGCAGGCTATGCAACTCTCTTCGACGCTACTACTGGTTATGTACTGAACGGCGATGTTGAGGCTAATGTTGCTGTCCTGAACAACACATGGCTTGACCTTACAGCCATCGAGAATATTCCTGCAGGCACTCCTGTTATTCTAAAGGGTACTTATTACAACAAGTTTGCTAAAGATGTACCTGCCATCAACATTGCTAATGACCTGAAGGGTACAGCTGATGCTACAGAGGCTGACGGCACAATGTATATTTTGGCTAAGCCCGCGGATAAGGAAGTTGGCTTCTATCTTGCAAAGACTGGAACCACTATTGCTGCTGGCAAGGCTTACTATCAGCCTTCTAACGCAGGTGTCAAGGCCTTCTTCTTCAATGGCGAGAGCGAGACAGCAATTAAGAGCCTCACCCCAGCCCTCTCCGAAGGCGAGGGAGCAATTTATAACCTCGCTGGCCAGAAGCTGTCTAAGCTGCAGAAGGGCGTAAATATCATTAACGGACACAAGGTCCTCTTTTAATTCAAAATTGATAAATTCAAAAATCAAAAATTGCGAATATGTACATTAAACCCGCTTTTAAGATTGAAGAGGCTCAGGTTGTCAGCATGCTGGCAGAGAGCCTGCCAATAGATGGTAAAACAGAAGTAGATGGTGGCAATGCATTGACCAAGGAGAATGACTGGGCAGCCTGGTCTGACGACGAGGAATAGTCCTTAGTTACCTATACTATAAGGAAGAAGGCAACTCTGTTAAGGGTTGCCTTCTTCCTTTATTATTAAAGTTTAGAGTAATTACATCATAGCGCTTAGAATCTTCTGGAAGAATTGCATGTGTTCATCCCTCCATTGGTATATGGCAGACTCCAACGCATCCAGATTGGCCTGCTCAGGTGGTATTTCTTTGCCGTCTTCCATCAGCATTGTCACGTTATACCCATCGTTGCTATAGGCTTTGATAAATCCATGGTATCCCATTGGTACTTCACCCTCCATTGCCATTACTATAGCGTTTAGCGTTTGTATGGCTTGTTCGCGTCTAAATTGTTTGTTCATGTTAAAAGATATTTCTTATTTATGCCCAAAGATAGCCATTTTTTCACAAAAACGCTATCTCTGAAATTAAAAAATGTATAAAATCCATATAATACCATATTTATAATTACCTTTGCATTAAAAATTGAACCTAAAACATAACATAAAAATGAAATTTAAATCAATTGTAACGGTATTGATGTTTGCAGCCTTTGCATTTGCTGCATGTCAGTCAAAGAGCAACAATACTTCTGAGAATGGTGTTGCTGCAGACAGCCTATCCACAACAGTCACAGAAGCTGCTTTGCCAGATGTAACTTTGGAACGTCCTGATGGTACAAAGTTGGAACTTTCCAGCCTGTTCGGAAAGACCCTTTTCCTCGATTTCTGGGCAACATGGTGCCCTCCCTGCTGTGCCGAGATTCCTTATCTCGATACCTTGGCCAAGCAGTTTGCCGGTAATCAGGATGTACGTATTATCAGCATTTCTGTCGATCAGGATCGTGACGCTTGGGTTAAGAAGGTGACCGAGGATAAGCCCACTTGGGAACAATATCGTATTTCTTCTGATGATGCAGACGATTTCTTCACCGCTATAGAGTTGGAGACCATTCCTCGTTTCCTTATTGTAAGTCCTGATGGTAGTATCATCAATTCAGATGCTCCACGTCCTTCAGACGATATCTGTGTTTCTACCATCCAGAAAGCATTAGAATAATAATTCCAATCTATAATAAACTAAATGTGGAAGCCTGTTTGGGCCTCCACATTTTTTTTATATTAGATAGATTAGAGATTAGCTTAGAATGTATACTTCACTGCCACGGTGGGGTTGAAGTAGAAAGTACGTGTAGCGCCATTGGTGGGCCAGATAAAGTTGTTGCTCAATTCAAACTCAGTACCAATGCTCAGCTTGTCGTTCTGACGATCCTTGCCAATAATATTGAACCAGAACTGAGGCTCAGAGAGGAAGATCAGACCCTTGTCTAAGCCTGGTGTGTAACCATACCACAAATCAGCAAAACCGCTGAAGGTACACAGGCCCTTGGCAAAGTTAATGCCCCATACAGCTGTTGTCTGGAAGCTGGGGTGAGCCTCAAATCCATTTCCGCTAAAGAACTGCTTGTAGAGAGCTTGGAAGGTAAAGGTCTTGCTGAAGTCGTTGTTGTGCCACTGCCATGCGGGACCAACCAACATACACTGCTGGAAAGAGAACTGGTTCTTAAGACCGCCATTGTACTCGATGTGAGCTGTGAAGCTGCTGTTGGTATTCTTTACTTTGGCAAAGGTGAAATCACGGCTCATCTCCCAGTATGTTCCGATAGCTCCATTGTTTGTGGGGCCGTCTCCTCTGTAGTCCATATCAATGAACAGGTAGGTAGAACCCAGCTTGTCGGGTCTGAAGAACTCTGCCGTAACGGTGAACAACTGACGGTTAGCCTCAGAATTTGAATTCATGTGACGCCCCAGATCATAGTGATACTGCAAGTTAAACTGTGCACTGGCTGCCATTGCAAAGCCCATCAGCGCAGAAAGAAAGAACAATCTTTTCATCTTTGAATTTTGTTGTTAATAATTGAAGTTATTACGTTATATCATTCCCTCCCCATGGGGGAGAGGTTTTTATATCTTCTCCCCATACATCAGGTCGCCGGCATCGCCTAAGCCGGGAACAATGTATTTATGCTCGTTCAGCACAGGGTCTATGGCACCACATACCAGCACAACATCATTGGTGGGGAAGATGTTCTGCAGATAGTCCACACCGCTCTGGGCTGCTATCACGCAGGCCATTACCAAGCGTTTGGGGGTACCCTTTCCTTTCAGCGCCTCGTAGGCTAGTTCCAAGCTACCGCCTGTTGCCAGCATGGGATCTACCAGGATGAGCGTCTTGCCGTCCAGGTCAGGTGATGCACAGTACTCCACCTTAATGCCAACCTCGTTCATCTCGCGATCCTTATAGTAGCGGTAAGCAGAAACGAAGGCGTTGCCTGCCTCGTCAAATATATCCAAGAAGGCTTGGTGCAGAGGCAGCCCGGCACGGAAAACGGTTCCTACAACCACCTTGTCGTCGTATGTGTTGATTTCGCATTTGTCCAATGGTGTCTGTATGGTTTTCTGGCTATAGGTAAGGAACTTGCTTATTTCGTAAGCCTCTACATGTCCGATTCGTACAATATTCTGGCGGAATCGCATACGGTCGGACTGTACGTCAATGTTTCTCAGCTCACTCATGTACTTGTTCAGTACGCTGTTGTTTTCGCTTAGATTTATTACCTTCATTGTATTCTTTAAAGTTTGTTTGTGCAAAGTTACGTAATTTCGAGGCGATAGGCGCAATGTTACATATTATTTTTTGAAAGTTGTATGCTTTAGTCCCCAAAATGAGAAAAAAAAGTGTACCTTTGCACCCGATTTCACGATAACAGGGATATGAATAGTATACTTATAGTGCTTCCCATCCTTACATTGTTGATGTTCTGCTTAGGACTTACGCTGGAAGCAAATGATTTTCTTTTAGTGATTAAACGTGGGAAAGCTGTGCTTGGCGGTTTGGCTGGTCAGCTCTTGATGCCTGCCATTGCATTAGTTGTTGCCATGGTGATGCATCTTGATCCCATCTTCACCATTGGTCTGGTGCTGATTGCATGTTGCCCTGGTGGCAGTTCCAGCAATATTTTCAGCATGTTGGCAAAGGGTGATGTAGCCCTTTCTGTATCGTTGACAGCCCTGAGCAGCATCATCACGCTGTTCACTCTTCCACTGATTATGCAGTTTGTTACCGCATCAGTAGGGCAGCAAGTTGGCATACAGTTGCCTATTAAGAATCTGCTCATGCAGAACCTTGTTACCATGCTGTTGCCTATAGTAATAGGTATTATAATAAGGTATTATAAGCCCCAGTTGGCAGCTCGTATAGCAAAGGTGCTCTCCAAGATGGCCTTTCCTGCTCTGATGCTGTTGGCGGGTATCTTCTTTGTCCAGCACAGAGAGACTATCGCAACCAACTTTAGTGTCTTGGGATTGGCTGTTACAGTTCTGCTCTTGGTAGCAGCCCTGTTTGCTTGTGTGCTTTGTTATGTCTTTGGGTTGCATACCAAGGAGCGTCGCACCATCATCATCGAGGTGGGTATGCAGAATGCAGCGCAGGCCATAGCCATTGCATCCAGCCCATTTGTCTTCAACGACGGCAGGTTTGCCATCCCCGCTATCCTCTATGCGCTGATGATGAATGTAGTACTTTTGTCGTACGTGGGAGGGATTAAGATGAGAGATAAAAATTAAAAGATAAAAGTTAATTATTGAAATAAAAATTGACTAAAGTCTAAGGTCTAAAGTCTAAAATATAATGATGAAAAAGATATTAATTTGTTTGCTTGCATTCCCTTTTGCCTTGGGGATGACGGCTCAGACAAAAGTTGAGGGTGAAGCTACCCTCGGTGCAGGATACGGCGAGACAGCCCCTTATATGGCAGGCGTCAATCTGAAGATAGATGCTGAAAAGTTTACTATTAAGCCTTACCTGAACATCAAGGGTATTACCCCTTATAACTCAGGCGAGCTTACCAGCCTTGACTTCATATATGCCAGCTCGGGTAACCATTACACCCAAGAGCAGGAGAAGCAGCAGAAAGGTTACAAGTTAGGTTACGGCGTGGATGTGCAGTACAGGCTGGATGACCGCAATATCTTCCAGGCCAGTGTGGACGGTGTGCACACCCACAGACGTTTTACCGGCGAGCGTACCGAGTTCCTGTATGCTCCTGATGGAACACTCCTGTCCAGCGTGCAGTCCCTGCTCAGTTCACCCACCCTTTACCGTGACGAAGTGAATGTACAGGCCTCTTATCTGCATAAGACCGCTCTGAAGGGTGAGAGCGTGCTATTCCAGTATAATTATTCTACTGATTTGGATGATGACAACAGCCTGCAGCTGATTACCGGGGCAACAGGCTTCGGTCTTGATATGTACACCCGGAACATAATTACTTCTGATATATTCATCCACAGGCACGAACTCCTGTTAGACTGGAAACGTCCCCTTTTCGTAGGTAACCTCAACGTGGGTGTCAGGTACATCAATAACTTCATCAACTCCCTTGACGGACAGTTGCTGGATGACTTTGTATATAATGACAGCGAGTTCCGCCACCGTACCAACACAGTTGGCGCCTATGCCGGTTACGGGCTTAAAATCAATGCCATAGAGGCGGATGCCCGGGTGGAGTATAACTATAGCCGCATGAACAAGAAGAACCTGCATGATGTCATCCCGCAGGCACGCTTTGCCTATCACCTGAATCCCCAGAACACCCTTACGGCCAGCTATGCCATGCGCATTGTACGTCCTACCCTGCATTACCTGTATGACGATAAGGTAAAGGGCCCCTACACTCTGGACTTCGGTAACGAGGAACTGGAGGGCATCCACATTAACCGTATGGCCCTGGCTTATCAGCTGAAGACTAAGCAGGTGGATTTTACGGCCACCGTTGCACATACCAATGTTACTGACGGCTTCAATGCCATCTGGTATGAAATAGAGAATGTCCGTTTCTCTACCTGGGGAAACGAGGGTGTACGTAAGGCTATTGAGATTACCCCCGAGGTGCTTTGGCGTCCCGTAGAGGGAACCAAACTCAGAGCCGCCTTCACAGCCCTGTGGGACGAGCGTATTGCCTATGCCATCAATCTGCGGAATCCCAACTGGGGCTTTACCGGACGTGCCGGATGGGAGCAGCAGCTGCCCTTAGGCTTCAAATTAGGTATTGATGCCATGATCTCAAAGGGCAATACCGTAGATGTCTATTCGCATGAGGGGCTCAACTACGTCTTTGGCGGCAATCTGGAGCGTTCTTTCCTGAATGACAAGCTTACTGCCACCCTGGGTTATGAGTACAAAAAACTTCCCGTGATAGAACTCACTCAGGGAGCTCCTCAGAGTGGCTATACGGGAAGTATTTATGTGCGCGAACACAATCCCAATACGGTGAATCTGGCGCTTAGCTATAAGTTCTGAAGTAGGGGAATCCCTTACTTCCTGATAATCATTGTCTTCAGGCGCAGGATACCGTTGTACTCGTTATCGTAGTACTCTATGCGGATGCTGTGCTTCTGACCCTTGGCGGTGCTGACGCTGGCCAGGCGTGAAGTCTCGGCATGGTCGCCCCAATCGCCGCAGAGCTCCTTGCCGTCAACAATCAGGCGGTAGCCGTCGTCGCCAGTAATAGAGAAGATAAGCTCTCCATCCTGGGGCGAGGTGAGCTCACTCTCCAGAATCATACTCCATCCGTCAGGTGTTACGCCTTCACGTGGGCTCTGACTCTCGAACATGTCCACCTTCTCCATCTGAGCCGTAGCCACTACGTTTCCGCTCAGCGTTTTGTTGTTGAAGTAACGGGCACAGAATCCAGTCTTGCCATTGGCCTGGAAAGCTTCTGCAGGAACATCAGTCAGAGCGCTCTTCAGGTTCAGTAGTTTTATGGCACGCTGGTAGTTGCCACCTATGCCCATCTGCTCCATAAGCACCTTGTTGATGTTGTTGTATTTCTGGAAGAACTGACCAAGTGTCTCTTCTTGATTTTCAGGATGGTATGACAATCGCAGTGGTGTTGCTTCCAGGTAGCCGAAGTCAGCTGTATATACCATGCCGGCATCGTGCTGCTTGAAGTCCTGCACTACTGTCTGAATATGGCGGAAAGCACCCTTGGTTCCTGCTGTCAGGGCAGACTCCCCGGGCATCTCTATCTCAACGGTCGCACCTGCGGCACAATCCAGTTTGCCCAGGTCAACGGTAGCCTCCAGGTTCATGCCGTCATAGGTGAAGGCCAGTTTCTTCCCCTGGCAGGTTACACTTACAGGAGCCTTTTGGCAGGGCAGTGCTACGTAGTACTGACGCTTTGCGGGCATATCCTTATACTGACCCTTACGGGCACCAATGGTAACGCAGAGCTTGTTGCCATTGCGTGTGTAGGAGAGGGGAGTGGTGGCATATTCTGTAACATAGTTCTTGTCCTCGCCATTATCCTCATAGAGTTGGAACTCGCCCTTTTCGGCACCAGGGAATACACGAACGGTTACTGCCTGCTCCGTTCCTGACAGATTCTTCAACTTGCCATAGTAGGGCAGGATGCTGCCTGCCTTAATGTAAACGGGGTATTCGTCCATGGTGAAGCTACGCTCGTAGGTCTTGCCGCCTTGCAGCATCTCGCCAGTCTCATACTCCAGCCACTCGCCTGCGGGCAACCACAACTTAACGGTGGCATAGCCACTTTCCTTATCCACTTCCTCCGTAACGGGGGCAATCAGCATGTTGTCGCCAAACATATATTCCTCCTTGTACTCGTATGCCTCCTTAGCCTCGGGGCTGTCGTAATAGAGGGGACGGCAGAGCGAGATACCTGTTTCGTATGCCTTGCGAGCCATAGTATATATATAAGGTACAAGGGCATAACGTCCGTTGATTACGTTGGCCAGTCGCTGCTGTGTTACCTGGTCAAAGGCCCACGGTTCCTTGTTCAGACTGGGGTCCTTGGTGCTGTGGCTGCGGATGATAGGCATATACTGTCCCATCTGCATGGCACGGGTATAGAGCTGAGGTTCAACGGGTGTTCCGTACTTCTTGCTCTGGTGGCCGCCAATGTCATGGCTCCAGTAGCCGTACAGCACGTTAGAGGCTGTTGAGTTGAAGTAGGGCAGGAACTTCAGGCTCTTCCAGGTGATGTAAGAGTCGCCCGAGAAGCCAATCTGATAACGGTGGTTACCCAGTCCGCCCCAGCGGTGGTACAGCATAGGACGCTTGGTGCCGTTACGTTCCATGTCAGTGAACCAGATGTAGTTACACCAGAACACATTGTCCAGGCTCTTGATAGCGCGGTCCTTCTCCCACTGCTGCCAGTCCAGCCACCAGAAGTCAACGCCCTCGTCGATGTAGGGATGCAGATACGTGTCGAATAGGGCCTTCACGTATTTCTTGTCCGAGCCAACCCAGCTGTATGTCTTGCCATCGTTCTTGCCCAGACGCTGCATAAACTCGTTGTATTTCTTCTCGTAGGGACGCACACCGTCGGCAGGATGCAGGTTCATGGTGGTCTTCACACCCTGCTCGTCCAGGTATTTCAGGAAGGCCTTGTAGTCAGGGAACAGAATCTCGTTCCAGTCCCAGCCCGTCCAGCCGCCGCCTGCCTGCTCGCTGATGGGATGCCAGTCCATATCTATTACCAGTACATCCAGGGGGAGGTCCAGTCGCTGGAAGTTCCCGATCAGATTACGCAGGTCCTGGTCGCTGTAGCTCCAGTAGCGGCTCCACCAGTAACCGAAGGTGTAGCGCGGAGGCAGGGGCACCTTGCCGGCAAACTTGGTGTAGGAGAGCAGCGCCCCCTTGTAGTCGTGTCCGTAAGCCATGAAGTACCAGTCCTGAGCTCCCTCGGCACTCTTGCGCTCTGTTACCCAGTCCCAGTCCTGGGCTCCGTCGAAGAGCAGGCTCTTGCTATCATCGATAAGGCTCCATCCGTCGGTAGCCAGAATACCATCCTCTATGGGCATCTCGCGTTTAGGGTTGCTGTACTGGTATTCCGAGCCGTCGTAGCCGTCCAGCGTGCGATAGGTACCCTTCAGGTTACCCTTCTGCTGCATGCCAGGCTTCCATGTGAATGGGGTAGAGATTGCCTTTGTGCTGCTGATGGTTAGGTTCTCGGCACTCAGGGGTGCAGAACCTTTCTTGTAAACCAGCTTCAGCTTGCTGGTGCTGATGGTAACCTGCTTCGCGTTATCCTTAATGGTATAAAGCACATTGGGGTACTCGCGGATAACGGCCATAAAGCTCTTGTTGTCCACAAACTTACCGTCGGGAGCATACTCCAGACGCAGTGTTCCCTCGTCAATCAGGGTAAAGCGCACATTGGCATCCTTGTACACAACGTCCGCCATTGCAGGAACAGATGCACATAGCATCATGCTGCAGATAATGGTTCTGATGATTCTTTTCATTATATATTGTTTTTTATGCTTACTGATGACCCCTCTCCAACTCCCCCGAGGGGGAGGGCTAATTTTGAATTAAGAATTAGACTCTAGACTTTAGTTAATTCATAATTCACAATTCATAATTCATAATTACTTGAAACCTGAAACTTGAAACTATCTATCATCTATTATCTATCATCTATTATCTATTATCTAATACAGAACCTTCTTTCCGTTCTTGATGTAAATACCTTTCTTAATTTCGGAGTTTGAGTTTACCTTTCTTCCGGAAAGGTCAAAGGTCTCGCTCTTCCATTCGTTGGAGGGCTGGGAAGAGGGGCTTTAATCCCCGTATATACATCTTGGGAGAACTGGTTCACGAATACACGCATCCAGTAGCCGCCCACTACGCTTCGGGCCTGGAACATAGCCTGCGAGCCCGACTTAACGTTGTGGTTGTCGCTGACGGGCACACGCGACTTGGTCTCGTTGATATACTTCCACAGGGTATTGATCAGCGTATTGCGCTGTGACTGAAGGTCGGCAAAGCCCATTACCCACATCTGCCAGTCGCTCTTGCACAGGTCGCCCCGGCTGTCCAGGGGCAGACCGTATGACTGTATCTTGTTCATGTAGTACGACATCTCGCTGGTACGCACATCCTTCATGATGTCCCATCCCCATATTCTGTCCCATACCAGATTGTACTTGCTGCTCCAAGTTGAGTTGCCGGCACCGAAGTTCAGCACATAGTGCTTGCCACCGCTGGTGGTGTAGGCCGTCTTCTTCCAGAAGTCAGCCATATCCAGTGCCTTGGCCCTGTACTCAGCGGCCTTCTCGTCATCACCCAGCATGTGGCAAATCTCGCTGTAGCTCATCACGCCCATGATAGCCTTGGCGGCCAGGTTGGTGTTACGGGCACTGTGTCCCATGAAGTCGTCGGTACAGAGCTGGTTGGCCGGGTCCTTGCCGTTCTCTACCAGGTAGTCGGCCCACTTGGTCATATAGGGCAGATACTTGCGCAGGTAGTCCAAGTCACAGTCACGTGTGGCAATGATGGCTGCCAGGGTCAGCATGTTGCCGCTCTGCTCCACGGGCATTGTGCTGCCGCTTCCGTCCGCCGGGTTGCCGTAGTGATTACCGTTGGCAATTGGGTAGTGGCCCAGGTCATGGTTGGGGAAGTCATAGTTCCATTTGCCCAAGGCGCTGTACTCAAAGACGGGTGTAATCATCGCCTTGGCCAGAGCGGGGGAGTATATCCAGTACAGGGGCTGCGAGGGGTAGGTCACGTCCAGCGTGTTTATGAATCCGCCTGAGTTGTTCTCGCGGCTCATGAACATCAGGTTGCCTTTGCTGTCGGCAAAGAGCTTGTGTGCCGCATTGGTCTGCCTGTACACGCTGGCCAGAATCTCGGCATACTTGACGCCGCCCACGGCATAGCCGTCATTATAGATCTGCCTGTCCACCTCACGGCACTGCTGCATGATATCCGCGTAGTTCTCATACAGGTCCTCAAAGCGCTTGGTGATGTTTACCTTTCCGTTGTTGGTCCAGTAGCCCTTGCGGTTGCTATTGAAGTACTGGATAGAGTAAGTGTCATCGTATCCCAGCATGGCAAAGGCCTGCTTGCCCTCACTGCCTACAATGCCCAGGCTGTCATTATATACTATGCTGTAATAGTTTCCGCCGGAACTGGTCTTGGAGACTACCGAGGTAGTGACGATGCCCGTACTTGTGAACTCATGCAGCAGTACATCACGGTCACCCAGACACAGGTTGTGTCCCTCCTTCTGGTCGCTGAAGGCATATACATAGCCCCAGTCTATCAGGTCGCCCGTCTGGGAAAGTACGTTCTGCGTCTGGTTGCCGCCATAGTAGTACTTATTGCCGTTCGTAATCCTACGCCGTGTGGCTGTGCTCTGGCCTGCGTTGCGTACGGCCATCTCGGCACTTGTCTGCAGGTACATGCGTACATCGTGCTCCCGGCCGTCATTGGACCGTGCCTGGTACGAGATGTATGAGATGGGGGTGGAGAAGAGTGTCAGGTCACTCATTACCTGCGGGGTGGTGAACACCACATCCAGGTCTATGCCGCCGCACTTGAAGGTGTAGTATGAGCTGGTGGCCGTTACGGTGCACGACTTCTGCTCAGCCTCCTGCAGCACACTCAGATACAGTCCCATGTCCACGTATGCGCCTCCGCTGGTATTGTGGCAGTGGCAGGATATCACGTTGGTACCCTCACGCAGCAGGCTTCTGTCTATGAGCGCCGTCTTGCCGCTTACGTCCCATACCTCGCCGGTGGAGAGAATTTTGGTACCGTTTACGTACAGCTCAAACACATCGTCATGCTTATACATTATATAATATAGGGCCTTCTCATTAATTTCCTCCAGGTTAACGGTCCTGCGCACCCATATATCCACATTGCCGCCCGACCATTCCGTCTTAACCGTCTTGTTGTAGCCGTCATCACCGCCTCCCCAAGGAGCCTCGCCGCTCTTCCAGCTGCTGTCATCGTAGTTGATGTCCGTCCAGGTACCCGTAGGCTTGGCGGTAACGTATTTGCCTGTCCATGCCTTCTCTGAAGCCACGGGGTAAACGGCCTCCAGGCTCTCGCCCATGAAGCGGTATGTCTGACCGTCCACATATACGGCACCGTTCAGGGGCTTCTTCACACCGCTCCAGTGCGTAACGCTTCCGTCATACAGGTTGTCATACTTGCTCCACAGGCAGAAGTACGGGTCAACGGTAATGAGCGGCACGGCCGGCAGTCTCAGTGTGTTCTTATGAACGGGGGTGAACAGGTCCTCATCCTGGGCATTGCCTGTAATAGGTAGCAGGCAAAGTGCCATACTGCAGATAATGGTTCTGATAATGAATTTCATTTTAGTGGTTAGTGGTTAGAGAACTATAATCTATAATCTCTCATCTATAACTTTTCTCTTTTGAATTTTGGATTTATAAATTTTGAATTTAAGCAATTGCCCTGCAAATTGCTTCCAAATATTTCTTGTCGGTCTCGTCGAAGGTTGCCAGGTGTTCGCTGTCGATGTCCAGTACGGCAATTACTTTCTTGTCCTTGTCGAAGACAGGCACAACAATCTCCGAGCGTGATGCGCTGCTGCAGGCTATATGTCCGGGGAACTGTTCCACATCTGGCACAATAATGGTTTCTTCCTTCTTCCATGCTGTTCCGCAGACGCCCCTGCCGTATGCGATGTGCATACAGGCAATAGGACCTTGGAAGGGTCCCAATATCAGTTCGCCGTCTTTTACTCTGTAGAATCCTGTCCACCAGAACTTCATGGTCTGATGAATCTCTGCTGCCACATTGCTCATAATGGCTATCATATCCGTCTCTCCCTCGATGATAGCTTTCACGTTGGCAACCAGTTCTTTATATTGCTCTTCTTTGTTCATAATAAGTCAAAAAAATGGGTATATGGCGTTAATTTGGGTTCAAAGTTACGAATAAGCGAGGGATAAACGAAATAAATTTGTATTTATTTCTTTATCCGAGCGGAAGTAAGTTGGAGACGCAGTCTCAAAGTTACGAATAAGCGAGGGATAAACGAAATAAATTTGTATTTATTTCTTTATCCGAGCGGAAGTAAGTTGGAGACGCAGTCTCAAAGTTACGATTAAGTGAGCGGAAATACTCATACAGATCCCACGGATCGCACAGATTTATAACCAAAACCGCGAAAACCCTTTTTGAGCGCTTTGGCACTTTGTGCCCTTGTTCTGCTATCGTCATGAATCTGGCGGTAAGCTAGCTTCCCCCATCTCCCTGCCAATACCATAACATATCTGACGGAGGCCCGAAGGGGAGTCCCCACTCACGACG
>DLBF01000199.1 GCA_002494215.1 Prevotellaceae bacterium UBA7028 | reverse complement strand
AAATGGCATACGAGCTGAATCTGAACGATCAGCAGTACAACGATGCATACGAGATTAATCTGGATTATTTCCTGTCCCTGGATTCTGAGGCCGACTTGTACGCCGACTACCTGTCATACCGGCTCTCTGACCTACGTCATATCCTTTATGATTGGCAGTACAACCTGATGTTGGCAGCAGATTACTTCATCCGACCCGTTTATTGGCGTGCCGGCGGTTGGTACTTCCCTATCTATGCTCATTATACAGTAGGACATTTCTACTACAGCTATCCCACAGTTTACTATAACTATCGTGGCGGTCACGGACGAATCCATTACCACAATGGGTTCTATGCCAGCAGACGTCCTGTATGGAATGGAGGTTTCAGAAGTCATCAGCCCATTGGCGGCAGAGGCAGAATAGGACACACCACTGTACAACGTCATGGTATTGACAGAATGGGCAACAATAGGTATCAATACAACTCTAGCAGTAGAAGATTTGAAAGATCCGACCGGGGGAACTCCTTTGGTAACAGCAGCTCACGTAATCCCAGGAATGATTATTCGGGTAGAGGAAATTACGACAGAGACCGTAACAACAGGCCTGACAACAGCGCAACAGATAATCGCCAAAGACCCGACAACTCAGACTTAAGCAATAGAAACCACGAGGGAACCGTGAACTCTAACATCGGCAGGAGCCATGAGGGAACAAATCGCAATTACGAAAGCCCCAGGAACTCGGGTGTTAGTCGCGACTACAGCAGTTCTCGCAGTTCAATGCCAAGCAGAAGCGACATGAGCAGTTCGCACAGCTCTAGCCCCAGTCGTAGCGGAGGCAGCTTCAGTGGCGGTTCTCGTGGCGGAAGTTTCAGCGGTGGTTCACGCGGAGGAGGTAGCTTTGGAGGCGGCTCTCGCAGTGGTGGCGGTGGCGCCTCAAGAGGAGGAAGGAGATAAATACAACAAGCACTCTCCCAAAACAGGGAGAGTGTTCTTCATGTTAATCAAATTTTTAACAATAATTCAATAAAAAAAAGAAAATGAAAGAAATCTATCTTGCAGGAGGATGTTTTTGGGGTACAGAACATTACTTCAAACAAATAGAGGGAGTAACAGAAACTGAAGTAGGATTTGCCAACGGGAATACCGATAACCCTACATATAAAGATGTTTACACTGACACGACAGGATACGTAGAAACGGTACATATAAAATATAACCCGGAAGTGGTTGGATTAGAATTCCTAATACAGATGTTCTTTAAAGCCATAGACCCGACAAGCCTTAACAAACAAGGACATGATGAAGGAACACGTTACCGTACAGGAATCTACTACATAGATTCAGAGGACTTACCAATTATAGAAAAGGTTTTTGCAGATGAGCAAAAGAAATATCAACAGTCATTGGCTGTAGAAAAACAACCATTAGAGAACTTCTATACTGCAGAAGAGTATCACCAGGACTATCTTGACAAGAATCCAGACGGATACTGTCATCTGCCTCTCTCACTCTTTGAGTTTGCCAAAAAAGCCAAGGACACGAGCAAAAATAAGTAAAATCCACGATGATAGGTTCCTGTGAATAACAGAACCATTACTCAAGAAGAAAAACGAGTTGCTTTTTGCAAAACAATTACGCAAAATAAAAGGGGGGCTTATGCCCCCCAAAATTTTGATTTTCAACTAAGAGCGATAGACGGGACTCGAACCCGCGACCCTCGGCTTGGGAAGCCAATGCTCTACCAACTGAGCCACTATCGCGTTAAGACAATGCAAAATTATAGTATTTTCTGCATTTACACAAGAAAACTGCTTAGTTTTTTCACTTAGTAGCATGCGTCCACCAAGCGTCATTCTGGTCCTTAGGCGAATGAGGCTGTTTGGAGGCGTTCTGAATCGTACCATTACGAACACGCGACAATGTCTCAGGTGTCATCTGCAAGAAACTGGCTATATGAACCATAGGAGCACGCAAGATAATCTCAGGCTTCTCGTGCAACAAGCGCTCGTAACGCTCGGTGGCATTCTCGAAACGCTGGCTGTCGGCATGTTCCTGACTGCTGATAGCAACATGCTCCAAAATCTTGCGATAAAGCATATCTATCTCCTGATTGCGAACAAGAAGGTTGTTAAGGTCGTCATACGGGATGGCATAGACCTTGGTATTCTCTAATGCTTCAACAATCAATCGACTGGGTTCCTGCTTGAGGAAACTCTCTATACAGAAGACGATACGACCCTCGAAACTGAAATGCTCAGTAACGTCTTTATTGTTCTTATAATAATATTGGCGTACCATACCTTTTTCTACGAAATAAAGGTTACGGCATACCTGACCCTCGTGGAGAATGGTGTCACCTTTCTGGAACTTCATGGGCACAAGAATACTGCCCAAGATTTGTACTGCAGGCGGGGTTAGCGTGCAGTAGATACGGGATATCTCTCGTGCAATGTCTCTTCTTCTATCCATTATGGTAATTAGGTTTTAGGTAGGGTTCTTTGTATTTTAATTTTGCTAATCTAACTTGAGTACGGCAAGGAAGGCTTTCTGCGGAACTTGAACATTACCAATCTGCTTCATACGTTTCTTACCTTTCTTCTGCTTCTCAAGCAATTTGCGCTTACGACTGACATCGCCACCATAACACTTGGCCAACACATCCTTGCGAACCTGCTTAACGGTCTCGCGAGCAATAATCTTGGCACCAATAGCTGCCTGGATAGCTATATCAAACTGCTGACGCGGAAGTAGCTCTTTCAGCTTCTCACACATGCGACGTCCGAAGGTCTCGGCATTATCGACATGCGTCAAGGTGCTGAGGGCATCCACAGGCTCGCCATTCAACAGAATATCCATCTTGACCAATTTACTGGGACGGAAACCTGACTGATGGTAATCGAAAGAAGCATAGCCTTTACTAATGCTCTTTAGCTTATCGTAGAAATCTATTACTATCTCGCCCAACGGCATGGCATACTGTATCTCGACGCGGTTGCCGCTGATATATTCTTGTTTTAAAAGCTCGCCTCGCTTACCCAAACAGAGTGTCATAATATTACCGATATAAGCGGTATTGGTGATGACGGTAGCGTGGATATATGGCTCCTCAATATGATCTATGAGCGTTGCATCTGGCATGCCGGAGGGATTATGTACTTCCTTCACCTCGCCCTGCTTATCATATATAAGGTATGATACATTGGGGACAGTAGTAATCACGTCCATATTGAACTCGCGGTCCAAACGTTCCTGGATAATCTCCATGTGCAAGAGACCCAAGAAGCCACAACGGAATCCAAAGCCCAAAGCCACAGAACTTTCAGGCTGGAAGGTAAGGCTGGCGTCATTGAGCTGCAACTTCTCGAGGCTGGCACGCAGGTTTTCGAAGTCTTCTGTCTCGATGGGATAAACACCAGCAAAGACCATAGGCTTCACCTCTTCGAATCCAGCAATAGCCTCCTTGCAGGGATTGTCGACGGTAGTGATGGTATCACCCACTTTGACCTCGGTAGCGGTTTTGATACCAGAGACAATGTAGCCTACATCACCACAATGTAACACCTTACGCGGCACCATATCCATCTTCAGGACACCAATCTCTTCAGCCTTATATTCCTTGCCTGTATTGATGAACTGAACCAAGTCTCCGCTTTTGACACTTCCGTTTACAATCTTGAAGTATGCAATGATACCACGGAAGGAGTTAAACACAGAGTCAAAGATAAGTGCCTGAAGAGGAGCATTCTCGTCACCCTTGGGACAAGGGATACGCTCCACAACGGCATGTAGGATATCCTCCACACCCATACCAGTCTTTCCGCTGGCACGGATAATCTCCTCGTGCTTGCATCCAATAAGTTCAACTATCTCGTCCTCAACCTCCTCGGGCATTGCATTAGGCATATCACACTTATTGATGACTGGAATAATTTCCAAGTCATGGTCGATAGCCATGTACAAGTTACTGATAGTCTGTGCCTGCACACCCTGTGTGGCATCTACAACAAGCAAAGCACCCTCGCAGGCGGCAATGCTCCGCGACACCTCATAAGAAAAATC
>DLBF01000083.1:428-3752 GCA_002494215.1 Prevotellaceae bacterium UBA7028 | reverse complement strand
CAGATGCAGGCTGAGCGTAACAAGCGTGCACAGATTCTTACTTCTGAGGGTGAGAAGGCAGCTGAGATTCTGGCATCCGAGGGTGAGAAGACGGCTATGATTAATCGTGCTGAGGCCAACAAGCAGCAGGCCATCCTGGTAGCGGAAGGTGAGGCACAGGCTCGCATCCGTAAGGCTGAGGCTGAGGCAAAGGCTATTGCACTGATTACTGAGGCTGTAGGCAAGAGCACCAATCCTGCCAACTACCTGCTGGCACAGAAGTACATCCAGATGATGCAGGAGTTGGCACAGGGCGATAAGGCCAAGACTGTTTACTTGCCCTACGAGGCCACTAACCTGATGGGCAGCATCGGTGGTATAAAGGAGTTGTTCAAGACTGAATAATATTCTCTGACAAATAGAACCCCTAATGATATGGCCCCCGAAAGATTTTCGGGGTTCTTTTCTTTTGCTTTTCTCTCGCTTATTCGTAACTTTGGCTATCGTCGAAATTCTTGCGCTCCAGTAGGTGCTCAGGCGCAGGCGGAGTCCTTCCGCTCGGATTTTCTCAAATAAATTTGGAAAATCTCTCACTTAGTCGTAATTTTGCCCCTTCAAAAGTGTAAAAATAGAAAATGAAGAGACTGATATACATATCTTTACTGGCAGTTCTTATGCCTTTTGCAGAAGCAAATGCGCAGAAGAAAATTGGACATAATGCTGCCGTTAGTCGTAACCTGGAAATCCTGAACGACATATACAAGCAACTGGATATCTTCTACGTTGATACGCTGGATGCAGATACTGTGATAGGGTGGGGCATACGTTCGCTGCTCAGGCAGGTGGATCCCTTTACCGATTACTATCCGCAGGAGGACGAGGAGCTGCGTCAGATGACTACCGGCAAGTATGCCGGAATAGGCAGCGGAATCCGTTACCACAAGAAGGAGGCCCGGGCTGTGATAAGTGATCCCTTTGAGAATTCGCCCAGCCAGCGTGCCGGCTTGAAGGCCGGTGATGTGATTATGCGCATCGATGGAAAGGATGTCAAGGGTATGGGCACCCAGAAGGTGAGCAATATGCTCAGGGGTGAGGCTGGTACAACCTTTGAGCTGGTAGTGCGCCGCGGCGATGAGGAGAAGGCTGTACACATCACCCGCCAGACCATCCAGATGCCCCAGATACCCTATTATGGTATGTTGGAGGACGGCATAGGCTATATCTTCCTGGCGGATTTTACGGAAGGGGCCTTTAAGAAGGTTCAGCAGGCCTATACGGAACTGCGGCAGCAGGGCATCGGAAAGCTGGTCCTGGACCTGCGCGGCAATCCCGGCGGCTCTGTCAACGAGGCGGTGGACATTGTCAACCTGTTTGTCCCCAAGGGGCGTAAGGTGGTTTATACCAGGGGTAAGATGAAGCATACCGAGTTTGAATACAATACTGCCTATGAGCCAGTGGATACGGTGATGCCCATTGTGGTGCTGGTGGACGGCGGTTCCGCCTCGGCCAGCGAGATAGTGGCGGGCAGCCTGCAGGATATGGACCGTGCCGTGGTAATGGGAATTCGTACTTATGGAAAGGGGCTGGTTCAGATGGTACGCGATGTGTCATACGACGGACATCTGAAGATTACCACCGGCAGGTACTATATTCCATCGGGCCGGTGCATCCAGGCGTATGACTATCGCCATCTGAATGCTGACGGCTCTGCTGGAACCGTTCCTGACAGCCTGACCAAGGTGTTCCATACCGCAGGGGGGCGTGAGGTGCGCGACGGAGGCGGCATCAAGCCAGACATTGAGGTAAGGCCGGATAGCCTGCCTACGCTGATATATGACCTGGTGGCAAGTGACGAGTTCTTTGACTGGGCCACGGATTATTGCGGCAGGCACGAGCAGATTGCTCCTGCGGGGGAAATCAGGCTTACGGACGAGGAGTACAGCCAGTTTGTACAGTATATCACAGAATCAGGCTTTACCTATAACCGCCGTACCGAGGAGGTGCTGAAGCTGTTGCGTGATGTGGCCCGTCGTGAAGGCTATCTGGAGCAGTCGGAGCAGGAGTTCGAGGCGCTGAAGGCCAAGCTCTCACCCAATCTGGCAACGGACCTGATGCGGTTCCGCAAGCATATTGAGGAATACATTGTTGATGAACTGGCCCACCGTTACTACTACCAGTGGGGCGCAGCCAGGCAGCAGCTGACGGACGACCCCTGCATCGGACGTGTGAAGGCGCTGTTCTCGGATATGAATGAATACAATAAAATACTTGGGAAATGAGAAGAAGAGACATTCGTAGGGCAAACCATAACTTTATGATAGGCATCATAGGAATGGCTATCGTAGTCATGATGGCGGTGGCATTTTTTTGGTTTTGGTGCATGAAGTGAGTGATTTTCAGCGCCATAAGTGCAAATTATGGCAGAAAAAGTAAAATTTTTCACTATACATTTTTCTCTTTTCACTTTTAATTCGTACCTTTGCCGTCGAAAAGATGAATGTGAGGGGCCCAACGAGTTCCTCACTTTTCGTTATATATGCTTTACCATAAAACAAAACAGGTACATGATTAACAAAGCAACAGTACAGCAGGCCGTAGAAGAATGGCTGCAGGGAAAGGACTATTTTCTGGTTGACATCAACATTAGTGCTGATGACAGAATCGTCGTAGAGATAGACCATGCGGATGGTGTGTGGATTGAAGACTGCGCCGATCTGAGTCGTTTCATTGAGGAACGTGTAAGTCGTGAAGAGGAGGACTACGAACTGGAGGTAGGAAGTGCCGGACTAGGACAGCCCTTCAAAATTCTGCGTCAGTACGAGATTCACGTTGGCAAGGAAGTGGAGACCTTGGCCAAGGATGGCAAGAAGTATCGTGGCACCCTGTTGTCTGTGGATCAGGAAGGCTTCGAACTGGGCGTGATGCAGAAGGTAAAGGAAGAGGGCAAGAAGCGCCCTGTTAACAAGGAGGTTCCCGTCCGTTTCGCTTTCGGCGACGTAACCTACACCAAATATCTGATAAAAATAAAATAAGAATATAAATGGCAACAACAAAGAAATCAGAATCAGTAAACCTGATAGAGTCTTTTGCAGAGTTCAAAGAGACTAAAAACATTGATCGTACCACGCTGATGAGCGTGTTGGAGGAGTGCTTCCGTAGTGTTATTATCAAGACATACGGCAGCGATGAGAACTATGACATTATCGTAAACCCTGACAAGGGTGACTTCGAAATCTACCGCAACCGTACCGTTGTTCCTGACGGCGAGGTAAAGGATCCTAACCTGGAGATTAGCCTTTCTGAGGCTCGTCAGGTAGAGCCCGACTATGAGGTAGGCGAGGAGGT
>DLBF01000083.1:0-379 GCA_002494215.1 Prevotellaceae bacterium UBA7028 | reverse complement strand
GAGGTAGGCGAGGAAGTGAGCCAGATGGTTAAGTTCTCCGACTTTGGCCGTCGCGCCATCCTTACGCTGCGCCAGACTCTGGCCAGCCGTATCTTGGAGCTGGAACACGATACTCTGTACAATCAGTACAAGGACCGTGTAGGCGAGATTATCAGCGCAGAGGTTTATCAGACCTGGAAGCGTGAGACCTTGCTGTTGGATGATGAGGGCAACGAATTGCTGCTGCCCCGCTCAGAGCAGATCCCCAGCGACTTCTTCCGCAAGGGTGAGAATGCACGTGCCGTTATCTCACGCGTTGAGAATCCCAACGGTAATCCCCGTATCATCCTGAGCCGTACAGATCCTATGTTTGTACAGCGTATGTTGGAGGCTGAGGTTC
>DLBF01000160.1 GCA_002494215.1 Prevotellaceae bacterium UBA7028 | reverse complement strand
AGCAGGCTCGACCGTAGGTCAAAAGTTAATTTGAATTTTATGCTGTTATGGATGTCAATATGGGTGGGAAAAGGTATAATTAATATTTTTTAACATACATTTCCTTAATATAATAGGTAATAATCTTTACCTTTGCCATTGAAGCATGAGCGCATGCCCACTTCATACGTACACTAAATGTTATACTAAACTAACTAACCAGTTTAATACCAGAAGGACGAATCAAGCGTAAACTATCTCATTTTAACTTACAAACCAAGTAAGTTCTTGTGGACTTTATGTCCACCCCCACTCGCTGTCTCAGTAAGTGGATTAGCGGCTATAGCGATAGCTGGTCATAAAAGATATCTAAAACAAAATTTATACACTAAAATTTCTCAGTCTATGAAAACAAAACTAACACTATTACTTTTATCCCTATTATGCTCTGTGGGGACGTGGGCAGCAGATGTTGAATGGAATGTCGGGTCTGGCGCGGGTGCTAACTTCACCGTTTGGGCTTTAGGTCTTGAGCTTCCAGGGACATGCACCTCGGGAAATATATATTCCTTGAAAGATTTCACTATTACCTACCGTGGTGATAGTGGTACGCAAGCCCTTTATTTGGCAATCAGTACAGATAATGGTATAAATACTGGCAATGACAATGCGGGCGTCTCATATCCTGCTACAAAGGTCCTCGCAATTTCCGATTCTCCATGCAGCGCAAGTGCAAGTTCTTGCAAATACACATTTACAAAGCCCGTGAAATTATGTGCAGGCGTGAGGTATTACGCAATCTTTTTAACTAATAATGTACCTTCAGATGGCAATTATACCAGAAAGAAACAGGGTATAAAGGTACAATCTGGGACATATACACCCACATACATAAATACATATAACACATCAACGGGCACTGACTATATGCCCATCTTTACGGCTACATTGACAAATGGTATTCCTATTAGCACAACTAGTGGAGTATATTCTGACAAGACGGATAATGGGAACTGGGCTGCAACGTGGACTTCTGAAGGGCAAGCTCCTACCTTGAAGTTCTCTACTAGTGACAAGTTTATCAAAGTCGCTGATGGTTCAATATGGACAGGTGGCGACCCTGCAAATTGTGTTTATACTATTAGTGTTCCTGATGGTTTCCAGATAACAGGTTATTCCTTGACAGGTAAAGCCAATTTGGCCGATAATGATCAAGTCATTACCCCTGCTGATGATGAAGCAAATCCTAAGACCTTCACATCGACAGCAAACAATACCGTTACAATATCCGGTATTGCCAAGACTTCTACCACTTTTACTCTTTCGGGTAATAATAAGGGGGTGGCTGTCTCGGAATTCATCGTTAATGTTAGAGTTAATCCCAGTATCGGCACGATGGTGTCTACATTGAAAACCAATATGGAAACTTCCAAGGCTATGTCTGGCTTAGGTTATCCTAAAGCAGATGCAGTAGAGCGTACTACTCTGAATGCTGCATATGCTGTTATTAATGGATATGACGGAAGTACCCATGATTATTATAAGGCAGCTAATTATGCAGGTCAGTTGGAAGGCTATATCAGCTATCTGAAATGTTCGGATATCGTAATGCCAACAGACGGTAAAGTGTATACCTTTACAAATGTACAACCTGGCGATACAAAGTATTATCTTAAGTCTTCAGGAGGGACTATGAGCGTTGATATGACAGAAGCTAATGCAACACCATTTATCTGCCACAAAATCAGCGATAATCAGTTTGCTTTTATTAGCGTTGATGATTGGTATTGGATGATTGCCGCCAGTAGCAAAAACAATAGCGTTGTTCAAAACTATGATATCTTCGCACCGTTGACTATCTCTGCATTTAACACAAAACTAAGCTCAAAGACTAGTTCCTCTGATACAATCAATACGTTTGGACTATTTGAAATTTATGGTGAGCGAAAATTAGAAAATGGATCAGCCGGCACAGGAGGCTATGCTGGCAGTGTTGCTATCGTTAAAAAACACGCAACAAATCCTGTTTTTGACACATCCAGCGGAGCCTATTTCAATACAAGTTTTTCTTCAGCATATAAACTCACAGAAGCCTCTGATTACTACAATAAGGTAAATCTGGCCTCTGACGGCACGGATGCTTATGCTTCTCTCTATCTTCCATTCTCTGTAACGATTCCTAGTGGTATTACGGCTTATACTGTAACTGACCAAGATGGTACTTATGCCCATCTGGAACCTATTGTGACAAATGGAACATTGCCTAAGAATACTGCAGCTATTCTAAAGAAGGCTGGACAGGATAAGGATGAGACTATTTACCTCTCACCTGCAGTAGATGCAGGAAGTAATTCTACTACGCCCTACGCTGGATTTGGAGGTACTGTAGTAACCACCCCACGTGAGAATCTTGGTACAGGTTCTACTTATGTGCTGGGAAAGAGAAATAGCACAGATAGTGAAGAAACCGTGAATATTGGTCTCTACAACTATACGGGAACTAATCTTGCTAAGGGTAAGGCTTATCTGTTTGTTGCTGGAGGTAGTGCTAAGGCTCTTGTCTTTGACTTTGGTGACGATGATGCAACAGGCATTAAGAGCCTCACCCCAGCCCTCTCCGAAGGCGAGGGAGCAATTTACAACATTGCTGGTCAGCGTATGAGCAGGATGCAGAAGGGCGTCAACATTGTGAATGGCAAAAAGATTCTCTTCTAATTCTTAATCCTTAATTCATAACACTTAATTGAAAAATGATATGAAAAAGATATATAAAACACCTAGAATCTTGGTTGTTCAGATTCGTACCAGCCACATGCTTGCAGAGTCTCTAAATTTCAGAGGTGGAGATATAACAGACGAAAATGCAGTCCTCACCAGAGAGTACGATAACACTTCTTTTAACAGAAACATTTGGGATGAGGAGTGGTAAAGATAAGTGATTCTAATGTAATTAAAGTGATAGTAGCACTGGGGTAGGGGAAAGCCTTACCTCTGTGGTTTTGTAAGTAAATTAATCATTAATATATCAATTAAACCATGAAACAAAAATTATTTTTATTATTAGCCTTATTGGTTCTATATTGTAGTGGAGCATGGGCAACGGTAACGCAACCGACATTGACAACGGATGTTGATAATCCTGTGTATTACACCATCAAAAATTTCCGTTCTAGTAAGTATGCTGCCTATGCAGGTCCTACTACGCAATTGTCTCAGGTCTCTTCAATAACTAAGGAGGCTCTTTGGTATTTCGTTGAGAATAGCGATGGCGTTTACATTGTTCCAGCGGTGGACCCGACTGTTAAATTGGTTTCAAATGTAAGTGCAGATGCAACAGGGGCTAAATGGTATCTCGTAGAGAATCCTCATAAGTCAGGTTACTTTTGTGTTACGTTGAGCAGCACAGCTTCTAGTAAATGTTGGGATGATAATGCCTCCCATACAGGTGTTGGTTATTGGCAACCTTCAAGTACCGACAATCAGGGAACATCCTGGATAATTGAATCTAACGCCACCACTTTGGCTGAAGTGATTGATTACAGAAGAAGTCAGATACTTCCTGCCATTAATGCCCTTCCTGAAGTTCTGAAGCCTTCTGCAAAGATGACGGCTCTAAACAATGCTGCCACAGACGCTACATTCAGAGCTGCAGTAGCTGATTTCAGTGCTAATGTTACCCTCCTGTGCAGAAGTGGCAAGTATTTGGAAGTGGGTGAAGCTCAAGGTTCTTTCAATTCTTCAAAAACCGATAATGCAGTTATTCAGTTGGAATCTGTTGGGGATGGTACTTTCTACATAAAAGGTTATGTGTCGATGAAGTATATGGGAGATGTAGCGGTCAGTACTGCGATCCAAACAGAGGTTACTGCAAATATCCCATACTATATTCAGACTGTAACTGTGAATGATGTAAAATATGCTGTTGCTCGTCCAACGAAATATTCTGATTCGGGTTGGGATGCAGGTTATCATTATATTCATAATGGAGGTTCTGGTTGTGTTGGATGGGATTCTTCTGCTGCTAATACTCAGTTCACTATTGAGACGGCAGACCTTCCTAGTGGATATTGTGTTGTTACATATAATATTGATTTGAATGACGAAGTTATTGTATCTGAAAGTGTACGTCAGGCTACTAGCTCATCTTCTGCCGTTCCCTCAAAATATGTGAATGATTACACATCATACTCATACGATGTTGCAGCCATCCCAAATGCAAATTCAGCAACCATTAAGGCCACTGCCACTGTTTCGGGGTTGCCTTTTACCATTAGCACAGATTATGAAAATGCTACATGGTATTATATGCAGCTCCATACGAGTTGGAATTATTATGTCTCGACAAATGAATATGCGATTGCATGGGCATCAGGAAGTCAGAGTTCTAATAAATATTATTGGGCATTTATGGGCAACCCCATTCAAGGATTTAAGATAATAAATAGGGCAACAGGTAACTCTTACTATTTAACCGCAACAGATCCTGCAACGATGTCAACCACAGAAAAAACTTGGAATTTAAAGAAAAAGGATGCAACCCATTTTGGGTTGTGGGATGCTATAAAAACTTATGCAAATGGTCAAAGTAGTACGATAAAGTATTGGGGTAGTTTTGATGAAGGTTCCACGTTCTGGGTTACGGAAGTGTCTGCTGATGAGATAGAATTTGTAGATGACATTGCTAAGCTGGAATCCTATAGCTATGGAAACGGATTAGGACAATATTCTTTCACTGGAAAATATGCCGGTTATCATGGTAATGAGACTAGTATCATTTCTGAACTCAAATCTGCTGGCTATTCGGCTGACAATCTGACAATTGCAGATGAAATGCTTGAAGTAACTGCCATTAACCAACCTACAGGAAAGTTTGTGCGTTTTTACAATGCAGAAGACGCAAGATATTGGGGAATATCGGCTTCTAGTGATTATACAACGACAGAAAATGATATCGCAAATGCGGGTATTTTCTATGTTAACAATATTAGTAGCGAAAACCATATCCTAAACTATCAGAATGGGTTATATACTGCTAATAGTACATGTGCCTTGAGTGCAGCAGTAGGTAATTCAGGTGGTGCGGTTACTTTCTCTGAAAGTGCTACTAGGGGCAAGTATTATATATATAATGGTGGTTATCAAGTGTCTTGGTTAAATAATGACAATGGTTTTCACATTAATCGTTTAGGTTCACTTTCAGATGGAAATAAACCTTATGGAACATGGGATATTCTGCCCGTAGAATCTCTTCCCGTCACTATATCTTCTGTAGGCTACGCTACATTCTACGCTCCTGTAGCATTGGAGATTCCTGCAGAAGTTACGGCTTATGTTGCTACGGATAAAGGTGATTATATCTCTCTTACAGCTATTGAAGGTGGTATTATCCCTGCTAATACGGGTGTCATTCTTGCTGGTGAAGCTGGCAGCTACAACTTCAATATTACGACAGGCGGAAGTGTAGAAAGTAATGCACTAACAGGTACAGTCGCTGCTATTGCTCGTCCTGCTGACAGTTACGTCCTTGCAACAGGTACTCATGGCCTTGCTTTGTACAAGGATGGTGCAACTACCATTCCTGGATTCAAGGCATATCTGGCAGCTCCTTCGGGTGGTAGCGTTAAGGTCTTCCGCTTCGATGATGATGATGCTACAGCTATAAATAGCCTTACCCCAATCCTCTCCGAAGGTGAGGGAGCAATTTACAACATTGCTGGTCAGCGTCTGTCTAAGATACAGAAGGGCGTTAATATTATAAACGGTAAAAAAGTTCTAAAGTAAAAGACCCTCTCCCTCCTCTCCCTCAATGGAGAGGTGGGGCGAAGGGAAGAGAACAAATAAATAATCATCTTCTAAAATAGATCATTACAAATATGAAAAAGAAATATATAGCGCCTAGTTTATTCTGTGTTAAGATTGTCACACGTGGCGCAATGCTTCAAAGTAGCATTGACAAGTATGACACAGGTGCAGATGCTGATGTCGTCCTCACCAAGGAGTACAATAGCACTTTCCCCAACAGGAACGTTTGGGACGAAGAATGGTGATGCATTTAAATGAAGAATGAAGAATGAAGAGTGAAGAATCTTAATTAGACTTTAGGCCTTAGACTTTAGACTTTAGTCAAGAACGTTGGGGGCTAAAATCTTCACTCTCAAGAATCCAAAATAGAACGGAGGCAGGGACTTGTTCCTTGCCTCTGTTTTTGCCCTTATCTATTAATTTTCTCTGTGAAAATACAAAAAGTGGCCCACGCCTCGTTTTTCAGGTTGAGCCGGCTCGATTGATCGATTGAGCCGGCTCAGCTTTTTTGGGGGGCGTTTCGTTTTGCGGTTAGCGTTCCTTCGACAAGCTAGTGGCTAGGAGCCCAGCCGTTGGCTAGGACGTGATCGCTAACCTTTTCACCTTTTCACCTTTAAACCTTTTAACCTTTTAATCTTATACTCTTCCCCCCTGCCAACTCTCAACTTGCAAAATCCTAAGAAATGAGGATTGTGGGCTTGGAAGGATTGTAATACCTTTGCACCCGAAATGAAAAGTTGCCCAGAAATAGAGTATACAGACGTGACCGTAATCGGTGCAGGTTTAACAGGCCTGACAACCGCTTATTGGCTGAAGCGAGGCGGAAAGAATGTGCGCGTTGTGGAGACCGACAACCGCATAGGTGGACAGATACAGACACAGCGCTACGAACATTATATATATGAGACGGGGCCTTCGACGGGTGCTGTCTCTACGCCTGAGGTGGCTGAGTTGATGAATGCCTTGTCAGAGACTTCTCAGGGCCGCTGCCAGATAGAGACCGCTCCTGATGCTGCCAAGCGAAGACTGATTTGGAAGGGAGACCGCTTCTGGGAGCTTCCTTCCGGTCCGCTCAGTGCCATTGCCACTCCGCTGTTCCGTTTCTCGGATAAACTGCGTATCCTGGGCGAACCTTGGCGCAAGCGTGGCAATGACCCGGACGAGAGTGTTGGGGCGCTGGCAGCCCGCAGACTTGGCCAGTCCTTTGTGGACTATGCCGTAGATCCCTTTATCTCTGGCGTTTATGCCGGAAATCCCTATACATTGGTTACACGTTATGCTTTGCCCAAGCTGTATGCCTTGGAGCGTGACTATGGCAGCTTTATCCGTGGCAGCATTGCCAAGAAGAAGCAGCCCAAGACTGAACGTGATCGTCTCGCTACCAAGAAAGTCTTCTCTGCAAAGGGCGGACTGAGCCATATTCCACAGGCTGAGGCTGATTATATCGGAATGGAGAATATCTCCGTGGGTGTCAGCAATGTATGCGTTAGTCAGGAAGGGGAGGGGTGGATAACAACATTCCAGGATGCCAATGGCAATTTTCAGCAGTTGCAAAGCCGTTGGGTTGTTACTACCTGTGGCGCCTATAGCCTGCCTAAGCTGCTGCCTTTTGTGGATAAGGAGCGCATGGATGCGATAGCCCGGTTGGTATATTCTCCTATCATAGAGGTAAACGTGGGTATGCCCGATACGTTTGGCGGTGACTATTGTGCTTTTGGCGGTCTGGTGCCTACAAAGGAGAAACGTCAGATACTTGGAATTCTGTTCCCATCGGCTTGCTTCGCACAGCGTGCGCCAGAGGGTGGGGCATTGTTCTCTTTCTATCTGGGTGGTGTACGTAATCCAGAGATGATGAGCAAGAGCGACGAGGAGATTCGGGCTATTGTCATTCAGCACCTGCATAGCATGCTGAAGTTCCCTGCCGAGGCAAAGCCGGACTTCATTCACATTGCCCGTCACCAGCGTGCCATTCCGCAATATAATGCCGACAGCGGACAACGGTTCTGTGCTGTGGAATCTATCGAGCAGCAATACCCCGGACTGGTGCTGGGAGGTAACCTGCGCGACGGCATAGGTATGGGTCATCGTATCACTCAGGCTGCCAAAATAGCTAACAAGATTATTAAGTCAGAATAAATAAATATAAAAATGAGAAAAATTATCCTAACTGCATCGTTATTAGCTGGTTTTGTTTTTTCTGCAAAAGCAGAAACGGAGGTTGCACCGTTAGATTCCTCGCGAGTTTTTAACCTGGACGAGGTTGTCTTTGTACCCCTTAACAAGGAGTCCAAGGGACTGCGTTTCCAGCCTGTCAGTTCATCTGTTCTTACTGGTAAGGAGATGAACAACCTGGGTATTCGCGACCTGCGCGATATCTCTAATTATGTTCCCGCCTTCGTGATGCCCGACTATGGAGCACGCTTCACCTCTTCTATATATGTACGTGGTATCGGTTCTCGTGTAAACAGTCCTTCCATGGGTATCTACGTGGATGATATTCCCCTGATGAACAAATCGGCCTTCAACAGCCATGTGTGGCAGTTAGACCGTGTGGATGTTCTGCGTGGTCCACAGGGTACGCTCTACGGCATTAACTCGGAGGGAGGTCTGGTGCGTCAGTACACCAAGAATCCCTTGCGCTATCAGGGTACAGACGTTAACCTTGGCTTTGGAACCCGTATGTACCGCAATGCAGAGATAAGTCACTATAATAAGGTAAATGACAAGTTGGCCTTCTCGGCTGGCGCTTTCTATAACGGTACCAACGGCTTCTGGAAGAATACACTCACCGGCGAGCGTACCGATGATAAGAACGAGGCAGGCGCTCGTCTGCGTCTGGTATATCAGCCTACAGACAGGCTCTCGTTCGACTGGATGGCAGATTACCAGTACGTCAGTCAGCATGCCTATCCCTACGGCATTTTGGAGCCTGCGAGCGGCAAGGTAGTTTCCGAGCCTGATCAGGACCATCAGGGCAAGTACAATCGTAATATGGTTAATACGGGCATGGCTGTTAAGTATCGTGGCAAAGGCTTTGACTTCCAGTCTAATACCAGTTACCAGTATCTGAAAGACAATCTGCTGATGGATAACGACTACTCTGCAATAGACTTCATTGTTGTTGATCAGTCGCAGCTAAGCAATGCCATTACACAGGAGTTCACCTTCAAGGATAACCTGAAGGGTCGTTGGCACTGGACAACGGGTGTGTTCGGTTCTTACCAGTGGCTCAAGACGGCAGCCCCTAATACCTTCGGTTCAGCCTTTGGCGAAATGATGAAGAAGAATATGCGTCTGGATCAAGCCGAGGCAGGCATCTACAATTCCATCCTGGCTTCTATGTCTGGCCGTATGTCCGAGGCAGCAGCCAAGGCAGCCATCGAGCAGGCTGGTGGTGTGCACATAGGTGTGCAGATGCTGGTGCCCTGTCTGTTCCATACACCACAGGCCAACATCGGTGTTTTCCACGAGTCGAACTATGATATCACAGACCGCCTGACCGCTACTGCTGGTCTGCGCTATGATTATACACACTCCAAGATAGCATACGATACCAATGGCGATCTGCGCCTGAAATTCAGCATTATGGGTCAGGATGCCGTGGCACGTGTACTCTCGCTCTACGAGCACACCGAGTCGGCAGGATTCAGTCAGCTGTTGCCCAAGTTCGGTCTTACCTATAAGTTCGACAATGGCAGTAACATCTATGCCACCGTTACCAAGGGTTATCGTGCAGGAGGATTCAACATTCAGATGTTCGGAGATATTATCCAGAACGACCTGAAGACCAACTCCGCTGTTATCATGGAGGCCGCTCAGGAGGCACAGAGCACCCATCAGAATGTCGAGAGAACCGTTACGCAGGACGATGCCAAGTATGCATCCCTTGCCGAGGGTATCAAGTTCAAGCCCGAGGAGTCTTGGAACTATGAGCTTGGAACACATGCCAACCTCTTCGATAATCTGATACATGCCGACCTGAGTGTTTATTATATGCAGATTCGCAACCAGCAGCTTTCTGTCTTTACCGAGGATTATGGCTATGGCCGTAAGATGGTGAATGCCGGCAAGAGCTACAGCTGCGGACTGGAACTGACATTACGCGGCAGCGCTGTCAGCAACCATCTGGCATGGTCGTTGGGCTACGGCTATACGCATGCTGCCTTCAAGGATTATAAGAACCGCGCCAGCAAGAATGCCGAGGAGGTTGATTACGCAGGCAAGAGAGTACCTTATGTTCCTGCACACACGCTGTCTGCTATGGCAGACTATACCTTCGATACTGACCTCCGATTCATGAAGCATCTGACCATCGGTGCCAATATGAACGGACAGGGTAAGATATGGTGGGACGAGGCTAACACCTATGCACAGAACTTCTATGCTACACTGGGTGCTCATGCTTGTGCCGACTTTGGCACGTTCAAACTCAACCTGTGGGCACGTAATATCACAGATACCCGTTATAACACCTTCGCTTTCTCCAGCAAGGCAACGGGTAGGGAAGTGTTCATGGCTCAGCGTGGCAATCCCTTCCAGTGCGGATTCGACCTGAGCTTCCACTTTTAATTAGGAATTAGTTTACCGTATACCGTTTACTGTTTACGGTTTTTAATTAAGAATTAAGAGAGAAGAATCCTGCGATTGAGCGAGAGCAATGGAAAGCGTGCTTTCCGATTGCCGAGTGTGAGCAGGATGAACGGAGTCAATTTGCTACCGCAATGTTCAATTATCAATTCATAATTCTAAATTCATAATTCATAATTATGGTGGTTAGCGGCACAGCGGTAGCAAATTCTTCACTCTTCATTCTTCATTCTTAATTTAAAAACGTTCAATGTAATAATCCTCAATCCCCTTCTCCCCTCCTTGGGAGGGGGTCGGGGGAGGCTTTTTAAATTACTACCGCAGTGCCGCTGGTGGCTACCATCAGCATGGAGCCGTTAGAGCCTATTGTCTCGTAGTCGATGTCTATGCCTACGATGGCATTTGCTCCCATAGCCTGAGCACGTTGCATCATTTCTCTTAGCGAAGTTTCCTTGCCTTCGATTAGTACCTTCTCGTAGCTGTCGGCACGACCTCCGACAATATCGCGGAGACCTGCGAAGAAGTCCTTTACAATGTTTGCACCAATAATGGTCTCGCCAGTCACCACACCTTTATACTCCAGGATGGGGTGGCCTTCAATCTGTGGGGTTGTTGTTAGAATCATAATGTTAATCTCTTTGTTTAAAGTTTCTAATTGCAAATATAACAAAAAGCGCTTTATATATATTATGGTAGGCAAATAATTTTAGAAAAATTTTACATTCTTTTAGTAATCTTGCATACTAAACCTTGTCCAACCGTCGTTTTTAAGTTATACGTTTCATTTATAAAAGTAAAAACGATGAAGAAACTGATTGTATCCTTTTTGTTTGCGTTAGGCCTCGTCTCTTGTTCCAATGAAGTCCCAGAACCAGATACCCCCGAGGTTGTGCCGAATACCAGCAGGCTCCTTTCTTTGGATGGGCCAGACTCGCACTATGATTTTGAATATGACGACATGGGGAGAGTTCTTCGTGCAGAGCTTCTTAACGGTTCTATGTGTCACTATGCTGAGTATAAATACGACAAGGACCACATCTATATTTCATATCGGAGGAACGAGAAGAATGTTTCTGAAACCGCTTTTCAAGAAGATACTCTATTCCTCGTAGATGGTAGGGTAGATAGTTGTGCAGGTAAGTTTCTTACTGATTATCGTATCCGTAATAAGATGGAAGCCGACCTACACTATTATAAATTCCGTTTTAACGCGCGTGGCGAGATGATATATTCGCGCGTAAAGTATGTGTATCCGCGTTATAAACAGGTTAGAGGTTATGAGACTACGTATGAATGGAAGGATGGTAACATCGTCAAAGGAGTCAACATTACGGAGGAAAGCTATACTTCTTATAGCTATTCTTCCTTACCAGGGAATAATGTATATAATGATCCGAGATGTGCCATGCCTGATTTATACCCTCTTGTTGTAAATGGTTACTTCGGTGTTGCCTGTAAGAATCTGATGGAAAGCTTTGAAGATGATGATGGTTTCGGTCTAAAGTATGATTACGAACTGGATTCTCAAAAAAGGGTTGTGACTATAAAGGAAATCCGAACCTATGAAAGTTATGGTTATTTTAGAGTTGAAGCATACAATCTCAAATGGAGTAATGCGGTTAATGGGCAATAACTGCATTATAGGTTTAGCCTAAGCATGGCCTCTATGTCCTTCGGAGGAATCATTGTGAAAAATTTCGCCCATCAACATATTGATTTTTAAAAATAATCGTATATTTGCGGGCAAGAACATACAATAATGACAATTATGAAAAAGGTTTTCTTGATGCTCGCAGTTGTTGTCTCGTTCTTTACCTCATGTTCAGATGGCGATGAGAACGGTCCAGATTCTAATCAGGCCGATTATACCGTTATTATATATGGTATGGCAGGTGGTGAGATGGATAATTGCATCGAGGGTGTCTGGCGCGAGACCCAAACGTTGCTCCCCGATGGTAAGATTCGTGTCCTAGCAGTCAACAAGTATGGTGCTGATAGTGATAAGTTCTCGGGAGAGTATGGTGCGCCTGGCGAGGTGCTGGCCTTTGAACTGGACAAGAATACGCAGTTCGAGACCCTCCATCAGGAAGGTGCCGACATGAAGTCGTTCAAGCTCTATGACCCTGCGAACCTGACTGCCCTGTTGAATAGGGCCAAGAAGGACTTGCCTGCCAAGGAGTATGTGTTGGTGTTCTACGGGCATGGTGGTGGCTTCGATGCCAAGTCCGATTATCCGAAGCAAAACGAGAGCCGGACACGTGGCGTGCTGTACGACGAATTGCTCGACCATGCATCAATGAATATGTACGAGCTTTCCACTGCCATCTCTAATTCCGATATCAAGCATCTCAAGGCCATAATGTTCAACAATTGCTTGATGGGTGCCATGGAGATCGTTACGGAGGTTTCTTCCTATACCGATTATATTATTGCTACACCTTTCATGCTCACCAGCGAGGAGGATCCGCTCATTCCCATGTTGGTAAAGAACCTGCGACAGACATCGGATTTCGAAACTGCTGCCCGTCAGACGCTGACTGATTCGGAAGAGAGACTACATGAGGGTTATGTAAAGGAGGGCTATCCCTTCAATGGAAACGTGGAACTGCTGAAATCCTCCCAGTTACAGGCTGTGTGTGATGCGGCAGGGAAGTTGGTCACCCGCCTTTGTGAGCTTTACCCCGCGCAACAGGATGCCATCGACAACGCCACTTGTCAGGTGTATCAGTTCTACCAGAGCAAGCCCTTCTACGACCTGCTCGATTATGCAGGAAAGTTGGCTGAGCTGACTGGCGATTCGCAGCTTGCCAACATACATAGTGAGATGGAAACAGCTTTCCGTAGTGCCATCCTGCAACAGGTAAATATCGACCTTGGTGTTATGCCTACGCTGCCGTTCTATTCGCTCTCTGTTGTCCTGACGAATCATCAGAAATACAATAGCATGATTAATAGCAATGTCGATTTCCGTATGTCCTACGAACTCAACAGATTCCATCGCCTCGCAGGGTGGGGAAGTTGGCTTAATACCAATCAACGCAAGCCCGAAAACAACCCCTGCGGACAAGGTGCATTATAAAGAAAGTTCTCCCTTTCTTAATTGCATTACCTTTACAGGGCGTCTCGGCATCACTATCCTGCCAAGGGCGAAGTCTCAGTCTTTCTGTTTCCATCATGATTTATTACTGTTTCCCTGTTGTCTTGAGCCAATCGGCACATTCATCGGCAAGCAAGGCAATGAGTTTCATATAGAAGGTAGATAGTTGGGCAGGGTCTTTCTTGTTCAATCCTGCCATGTTATGTTGCAGGGTAAGCAAGATGCGAAGCATCTGGCGTGTGAACTTATCATCATCAAAATAGGTAATAAGGGCGATGATGTGCTTGTAGGGACAAAGGCGATGTCCACATTCCCATGCGTTATATGTGGCATGCGAGATATTTAGCGAAAATGCAATCTGTTCTTGCGTTGCTCCCTTGCGCTGGCGTGCTTGCAGAAGGGCGGAGGAGAAATCATAGAGGAGATTCATTTTTCACCTCCTTTCAGATAATAGGGTAGGAACTCGTCTGGTTCATCCACACTTATCGCTATGGGTTTTCCTTTTATTCGATAAATCAGGAATACCTTCTTTTCATCTGTCACATACGAGCAGAAGATGCCGACTCCCTTCGTGCGGAACCAACCAATATATCCGAACACTCCGCCTATCCCAAACAGACGCATGGTGTTTTCTGTGGTATGAAATCCCAATTGGATCTTAGTGCCTATGGTAACGTTGCCAAATTTCCCTTTGTTAATAAACAATCGACGCTGGTCATCAAACCGTTCAATGTGGTCGATGTTCTCATACGGTATCTTTATTGTTCGGATAAGCGTTCGGATGCCTATTCCCTCATCATCTGTTATGATGTACATGGGGAAAACGAAGAAGCACGAGAGGGATGAGACAAGCATAAAAGCAACCATGGCAACTGCCAGTATGGGGTTCACTCCTTTAGATACAGAGTAAGTCATAAAAAGGATGAACGCAATCGTGACCAGAAGGAAAAAGGCAGTCAGCCATTTTATTCCTTTACTTTGCGAACATTCATAAATTGTTTTCATACGGATTTGTTTTTGTTATTTTTTTTGAACTTCTCTGCAAAGTTAATATCCTTTTCATATATGTTCTTATCAGTTTTGCTGACATTCGTTCACCCTTTTACTTCTCAGGAGTCCAGTTCTTCAGGAAAACTAATATATTATCTATTAACTGAGGCGTATTGTATTTTATTTGACTTTCCTCTTTATCCTTAGCGCTTGCTATGTTACTATTTATTCCCGGTCCATCAATCACAGCATAGGAGAAGTTGTCGGCCAACGTTTCCTCGGGGGCAAGTACATATCCGGTATTGTGACCTATAACGTCCCAGAAGTCAGAAGCCTTATCGATGGGATAATAGGTATTCGGCTTATCTATGGGCACAAGCACACTCTTGTTGTATTTGAGGAAGGTGACATCCTCGCCTTCTTCTTTCACAGCTTTTTCCCATGAATGGGTATAGAGTGCAAGCAGTTCGCATTTGCGCTTCTTGCCTTTGATGGTGAACTCGGCGTAGTTATCGATATGCTCTACATCGGGATATGCTCAGATCTTCTTGATGATTCGGGCAGGGTTCCCGCCCACCACCACATTGTCCGGGACATCCTTTGTTACAACGGCTCCTGCGCCGACGACGGCATTCCTACCGATTGTCACACCCGGGCAGATGATGGCACCGATGCAGATCCATGCATTCTCTTTTATTGTCACCTTTCCGAAATGGAACAGGTTGTGCCTGTCGTGAAAGTCATGATCTACCGTTGCAATCTTCACCTCGGGGCCTATCAGCACGTTGTCCTCTATCTCCACCTGCCCGGGGGAGAGTATGGTTGCCCCTTTGTTGATTGTGATGTTCTTCCCGAACTTCATCCGGCATCCGCAATCGCAGTAGAATGGTGAGACGATGACAACGCTATCATCCAATTCACACTGGAACAGTTCTTCCAGCAGACCCTTATAATCGGGGTCTGTGGGTTTCCTGGCCGAGATTTTCAGACATAATTCGTGACTCCGTATCATCTCGCCCTCTATGGCACGCATGCGAGGGTCCCTCTTGTCGCCGGTCCCTGTGGCATCTATCACATCAAACATCATTTTCTGTATATACTATAACCGACTATAATCTTTTTTTGTTCACATTGCGTATCTTCTCCAGCATTTGCGCTGCCCACTTTTTGGAGCTTGGCAGCTGGTAGCGGCAGTTGCCGGTTGCGGAGGGTGTGAAGATATTTATCTCATGAGCACTTTCTTAGTTGTGCCATCATTCATGCGCAGGATGTTGATGCCACGGTAGAGGACGTTTCGTCTTATGCCGTTGAGCTGGTAGTGTTCAACATCCAGAGAATTGCCTCGAATAGCTTTTATACCATCTATGAAGTCTGCATAGATTATGATGTCGTGTGCTGGCATCGTGGCAGGTACGTCCAACCATTCTATGAGTATATAGCGGTCGCTGTCCAGCGACTTGGGTAGTGGTATCACTGCGCCATATTCAACCTTCGTAGTGGTCAAGACTACATCGCCATATTGGAATGTGACATTATAGCTGTTGACTGTGAAGCTACCCGTAACTTCCACATCATGTGCAGGCATAGTCTTTGGAATCTCGCTCCATCCAGAAAATGTAAACCCTTCTCGTTCAGGCTCTGGTTCAGGGATAATTTCTTCATTTTCCTCAACAGAATATGTTTTGTACACTTCTCCGTCTACCATATAAGTCAGAGTGTGTTTCGGAGCGGTGATGGGAACAATTGATCCGAATTTCCATAGATTTACGTACCTCTCTGCGTATACTGCTGGCACATGGAGCGTAGCAGACGAAATGGGTGACGAATCAAACGCATAATAGTGTTTTGCCGGAACATCCTCTGCGTAACAATATACATCCGTTAGGCCTGTACAGCCTGCGAAAGCGTAGCTTTTAATTTCTGTCACGCTTTTGGGGATTGTCACCAATGCCAGGCTGGTGCAGCCACGGAATAAACTTCTTTCGATGCACGTTATACTGTTTGGAATTTCAATTGATGCTAGACTGGAGCAGCTAGCAAAAGCAAAGATGCCTATGCTCGTCACGCTGTTAGGGATTGTTACCGATATCAGGCTGGTGCAGTTCTGAAATGCATATTCTCCTATACTCATTACGCTGTTTGGGATTTCAATTGATATCAGGCTGGAACAGCCATAGAAAGCATATGTGCTGATGCTCGTCACGCTGTTAGGGATTACAGTATTCTTACAGCCGGCAATAAGAGTATTGGTTGCACTGTTTATGATAGCGTTACAATTCTCACGTGAGTCATATACAGTATTCCCTTTATCAACGGATACATCTGTCAGGTCGGAGCAACCACAAAATATATATTCTCCTATACTCGTCACGCTGTTTGGGATTACAATTGATGTCAGACTGGAACAGCCTTGGAAAGCACCGCTTCCTATTACGGTCACACTGTTGGGTATTGTCACCGATGCCAAGCTAGTGCAGTTCTCGAAAGCGCTGCTTCTTATCTCTTTCACGCTATTGGGGATTTCAATTGATGCCAGGCTGGTGCAGCCAGAGAAAGCATTTTCTCTAATACTCGTCACGCTGTTAGGGATTTCAATTGATGCCAGGCTGGAACAATTCTGGAAAGTTTTTGTCCATATACTTATCACGCTGTTAGGGATGGTCACCGATGTCAGGCTGGTGCAGCCATTGAAAGCAAGGCTTCCAATTTCTTTCACGCTGTTTGGGATTGTTACCGATGTCAGGCTGGTGCAGTCTTGGAAAGTATAGGTATTTATATATATCACGTTAAAGGTCATATCATTGTATGTTACAGTCTCTGGAATCGTCACGTTACCTGTGTATTCGGTGTCGCCAGATGTTACAACTGCCTCCAAATTTCTGGTATCTAAAATGTAAAAGACACCATCAATTTTGGCTTCAATCCCACTAGCCGTCAGTGTTGACAGCAGAACTAAAATAAAAAGCAATGTCCTTTGTTTCATAATCGATATATTTTTAAGGATAAGCCCTTCTTAACAACTCTTAATGAGAGAGTGTCATGTCACAAAAGTAACGATTATTCCGATTTGGGCAAAGGAAAATGCAAGAAAAAAGAAAAATAATCGTATATTTATGGCGTGATATGGGAAAGAGAAGAATTTTAAGACCAAATCAATGATGAAACAGAAACTACATTTTCAGCGTGTCTTCGCTTCGTTGTTACTTCTTACTATTTCTATGCTTTCGTGGGCGTATGACTTTGAGGTGAATGGCATTTACTACAGTCGGTGTTGGTTTGATGATGCCACGATGCAAGTTACGTCTGGAACAAACAGCTACTCAGGTGATATTGTAATTCCTTCTTCTGTAATGTACGGGGATAAAACATATAATGTGACGGCCATTGGCGAAAGAGCCTTTTCTGGTTGTTCCGGCCTCACGTCAGTCATTATTCCTGAGGGTGTGACGAGCATCGGCGAAGATGCCTTTTCAGGCTGTTCCGGCTTAACCTCTATTAATATTCCCAATAGTGTGAAGGGCATTCTCGGAGGTGCTTTTTCGGGCTGCTCCGGCCTATCCTCTATTAGTATTCCCAATAGTGTGACGTACATTTGCGGAGGTGCTTTCAGAGATTGCTCCGGCCTCACGTCTATCACTATTGTATCAGGTAATCCGAATTACGATAGTCGCGAGAACTGTAATGCTATCATTGAGACCTCTTCTAATACACTTATTGCGGGTTGTAGGAATACTGTTATTCCAGAAAATGTGACGAGCATTGGCCGAGAAGCCTTTTCAGGTTGTTCCGGCCTCACGTCAGTCATTATTCCTGAGGGTGTGACGAGCATCGGCGGAAGTGCTTTTTCAGGCTGTTCTGGCCTAACCTCTATTACTATTCCCAATAGTGTGACGAGCATTGGCTGGAGTGCCTTTTCAGGCTGTTCTGGCCTAACCTCTATTACTATCCCCAATAGTTTGACGAGCATCGGCGGAAGTGCCTTTTCAGGCTGTTCCGGCCTCACGTCCATCACCGTTGCATCAGGTAATCCGAATTACGACAGTCGCGAGAACTGTAATGCTATCATTGAGACCTCTTCTAATACACTTATTGCAGGTTGTAAGAATACTGTTATTCCAGAAAATGTGAAGAGCATCGGTTTAGATGCCTTCAAAGGCTGTTCCAACCTCTTGTCTGTAGCCATTCCCAATAGTGTGACGAGTATTGGGCAAAGTGCTTTCGATGGTTGCTCCCGCCTTACTTCAGTCGCCATTCCCAATAGTGTGACGAGCATTGGTTGGTATGCCTTCAAAGATTGTTCCAGGCTCACGTCAGTCTCTATCGGCAACGGTGTGACGCAAATCAGTTCTACGAGCTTCCAAAATTGCTCCAGCCTTGTATCCATTAGTGTAGCATCGGGTAATACGAAATATGATAGTCGTAATAATTGTAATGCGGTTATTGAAACGGAGAGCAACACCTTGATAATAGGCTGTAAGAACACCTCTATTCACTACACTGTGACGAGCATCGGCGAGAGGGCCTTTGAGAATTGTTCCAGCCTCACGTCAATCTCCATTCCTTACCTTGTGACGAGCATCGGTAGAGAGGCTTTCTCCGGTTGTTCTGGCCTTACATCAGTCAGCATCGGCAGCGGTGTGACGAGCATTGGTAACGATGCCTTCCATGCATGTAAGCTCCTCACCTCTGTTGATATTCCTGTCAATGTGAAAAGCATCGGCGAGAAGGCCTTCAGTGATTGTTCTGGGCTCAAGTCCGTTACTTTTGGTTACACTGTGACGAGCATTGGCCGAGAAGCCTTTTCTGGTTGTTCCAGCCTCACATCTGTCACCATTCCTTACCTTGTGACGACTATCGGTGAGAGGGCCTTCTTCGGTTGTTCCTCCCTCGCTTCAGCTATCATCGGCAGCGGTGTGACGAGCATAGGAGACAAGGCCTTCCATGAGTGCTCCAGCCTCACGTCTGTGACGTTGAATTCTAATGCCGTTATTTCAAGTGGTAGTTCTTTGTGTAATATTTTCGATTCTCAGGTGAAGGAGTATATTCTTGGCGACGGAGTGACAAAAATCGGCGGGAGTGCCTTTTCAGGCTGTTCTGGCCTAACCTCTATTACTATTCCCAATAGTGTGACGAGCATTGGCTGGAGTGCCTTTTCTGGCTGTTCCGGCCTCACGTCCATCACCGTTGCATCAGGTAATCCTAAATACGACAGTCGCGAGAACTGTAATGCTATCATTGAGACCTCTTCTAATACACTTATTGCAGGTTGTAAGAATACTGTTATTCCAGAAAATGTGAAGAACATCGGTTTAGATGCCTTCAAAGGCTGTTCTGGCCTAACCTCTATTACTATTCCCAATAGTGTGACGAGTATTGAGCAAAGTGCTTTCGAGGGCTGTTCTGGCCTTACATCAGTCAGCATTGGTAGAGATGTGAGGAGTATCGGTTGGTATGCCTTCAAAGATTGTTCCAGGCTCACGTCTGTCATCTGTTGGAGATCTGAGCCGCCAACGATGGGCGAAGATGTGTTTTACAATGTCCCCCAAAGTTCTGCTACGCTTTACGTCTATGACTTTCTTGCGAGTTATTACAAGGCTGCTGAACAATGGAGGGAATTCGGCACTATTGTTGGAACTGATCCGACAGGAATTGAAGAACTGAAGGCTCAGGACACTCCTTCGGCAAAAGTTGGCAAGAATGCCCCCATCTATGACCTCAACGGACGCAGGGTGCCCAAGAAGTCTGCAAACGGATATTACATTCAAGGTGGAAAGAAGTATCTTGCACAATAAATGTGGTTATCTACACACTGCTTCATCTCTTCCTTGCCTTGTATTGCGCAGTAGCTTTTGTCCGCCCCAAAAAAGGAATAGCTGTCCGGCATAATAGGGAATCATGATACGCAGGACGGAGTGGTGGAGGGGGTGGACAAACAGATGAAAGCCCAATGTGAAATCGGAGATGACAAAGAGGATGGCACCCATAATCAGCCAAATATTCTTATGGCGCAGAGCCCATGACATCGCCCAGAAAGGAGAAGAAGAGTGCTGCCGTCAACACCCATTGCTTCTTATACATGGCACACAGGGTGAGCCAAGCAAGGGGAAAGATCATCCGGACTGGAAGGGGCACGGGCACGAAATTCAGCACCGCAAGAATGATATAGACGGGGATGATATTCATAATGTGTTGATTGTCTTTTGTAGCTCTTCCAGGAAACGGGCGGCTTGTATGCCATCCATTTGCACATGGTGGAACTGCATAGAGATGGGTAGGGTGGTCCTGAGCCACCCTTTGCGATAGCGGCCCCATGCAAGGAACGGGTTGTTCCAGCGACCAGAATACTGGTTGACTATCACATCCAGCTCTGTATGCGGTAGTCCTGAGGTTCCGATAATCATGGTATCTTCCAGCGATATGCTTTGGCTGGTCTTAGCAGCCTGGCTGGTTATCTGCAGATAGTCGGCATTGAATTGCCTGATATCCTCAGAGTAGGGGACATCGCAGAAGGTGATGCCTCCCTTGGCGTTCTGCACAATGACATTCACAGCCAACTTGTCATAGCGGTACATATGGCCGGGCTCTGGCAGGAGGTAGAATTCTTCGATGCTGCTGGCTGCCTTACAGATGCACCAGCACAGGAGCACGTTGAACTTGATGCCTGTCTTCCGGCTTATTTTCCGTAGCCTGCCGACCTCAAACGTCTTCACCACCGTCACCATTGGCTGGGGCGACGACATCCACATGCTGAATGCCTCAGCACGGCTACATTCCTGGGGATTGATTTCTTGTTTCATGTCGTTTATTGTTTATAATCTATCCTCCTGACAATTTCAATCCAGTCCATACAGCCAGCACGCCAACAACCACACTTGCTCCGATATACAGGGCACAGACAGAGCCGGCACCTCCTCCTATTGCTACCAACAGAATACTCTTTATCATTTTAATTTCATCTGATAAAACTCATGGGTTTCCACTCCTCGCGCTCAGGATAGTCGGGATTGCCGTTGGCGTGAATCTTCTTCAGCAGCCATGCCATGTTGTTGGCCATCGTGCGCATGGTCTGCATACCTTCGGTATCAAGGGCGGCCTGACCTTCTTCGCGACCATAGACAATGTTCCAGTACTGAGATGTCACCACTGGCATGTTCATCATCTGGAAGGGCATGTTCAGGGTCTGGTAGGCAGCCGTAGCTCCACCTCGACGACATACACACACAGCTGCAGCGGGCTTGTTCACTACCTTGGCTCCTGCCGAGATGAACATACGCTGGATAAGTGACAGTACCGCTCCGTTGGGCTGACCATAATAGACAGGTGAGCCGACGATGAGTGCATCTGCACTGTCCAGCTTCTCTGAGATGCTGTTGCAAACGTCATCATCGAATGAGCATTTGCCCAGTTGTTTAGCCTTGCACTGTCCGCATGCAATGCAGCCGCGAATGGGCTTTACACCTATGTGTACAATCTCTGTTTCTATGTCTTGCTGCTCCAGCGTCTTAGCTGCTTCGCTCAGTGCCACGAATGTGTTGCCCTGTTTACGGGGGCTACCGTTTATCATTAGGACTTTCATATTATAATAAATAGAATATCAAATGGTTGTGGTATTTCATTAACCCGTTTGTTTACTTTAGCTTCTTGCCGTCAGAGAAGGCATTGCCAGCGGTCTTACCCAATTGGATGTAGGTGTGGTGTACGGGGTCGAAGGTGATGAGTCCCATCTTTTCAACATCGGGCTTTCCGTCTTCTGCCAGATACTTCTCGTC
>DLBF01000175.1 GCA_002494215.1 Prevotellaceae bacterium UBA7028 | reverse complement strand
CCATTCAACTTTTTCTAGGGAAGTACAAAGCGTACAAGGTGGTCATGATTGTCATTGTCATGATTGTCATTAAGGATTTTGGAAGGGAAGGGGGATTTCATGCCCATAAGTATATAAATATGTATTTATATTACTTATGAGGATTGTTGCACTCTGTTTTCGTTAATGACAGTCATGACAATGACAATCGTGACCACGTCCGCCTTGTAAAGTGTAGAGAGTGTAGAGTATAGAGATAAATTTTCTTGTCATTTATTCGTGAACCGCAATGCAATCGCCGTACTTTTGCAGTGTCAGAAATGAGGGAGATGAGACCTCCCTAACTTGGCGGCAAAATTTGCCTAGTTAGGGAAATAAAAAAACCTAACCTGAGACCCCTCTCCGTCTCCCCCGAGGGGGAGTGAAGAAAGAAGGAAGATAATTGACAAATCGAAAAAAAGACTAGTCTAAATAGAGAACCTAATCAAAATTACTAACCAGACTCCAAACTATCACTCCCCCTCGGGGGAGACGGAGAGGGGTTACAAATTGAAATTATTATGCTAAAAGTTAAAGCAACAGAACAGAAAATCAGAATTGGCAAGTATGCCGACACCTTCCGCTATGTGATGCAGCCCGAGATGTATGCCCAGTTGGCACAGGACAAGGTGATTAAGGAGGCTGCGTTGCGCAGTGGCGTGAGCCGAGGTATCATGCAGGCATGCTGGGATGCAGCCGGCGAGGTGATCAAGGCATGGGCAACAGAAGGCCACAGCGTGGCACTGCCTGGATTGGGAACCATGCGATTCGGCCTCCGCGCCAAGAGTGTTGCCACCGTGAACGAGGTTAAGGCGGGCCTCATTACCAGCCGACGCATCATCTTCACGCCCAACACGGAGCTGAAGGACGAACTGGCCGACACTACGGTGCAGATTACCTGCTACGACCGTAACGGCAAGGAGGTGAAGCGTGTTACCAGCACCGACGACGGAATTGTTGAGGATGATAACCCCTCTCCTGACTCCCCCGAGGGGGAGGGAAGCCAGAACGGCGGCAGTGAGAACCAAGGTGGTAGCGACAACGGCGGCAACACTGGCGGCGGTAGCGGACAAAATTAAAGTCGCACATATCCCACTGATCTACACAGATTTTTATGTCCCGCAGAAATGGCAGAAATAGCGGAAATTATTTAAAGCGGTATCTTTGGTGTTGCGCTAACCGTTCTTTGCCCGGTTTTGATGCTGAAAGCACATGGTTTTCCTTGTATGCAAGCATCCAGATAAAACCACGCACTTCCAACATCAGTGCTGTGACCATCACTTAGCATAACGCCAAAGCATTATCTATTTTATTTTCTTCCGAGATCTTCCATGAAGATATATGAGACTAGAATGCGTGATATAGTCAGACTCTGATTCTATAAACAACCTCCATTAGATGAGATTACATAGAATTACCGGATTCTTGGATGAGAGAGGTTAGTTCGAAAGAACGTGGCAGCGGGTTGGAATGTGGCTGATGGGAGCTTGCTCATAATCAGCTGCAATCCAAGCCGATGACGGAAGCACGAAAGTGCTGCTCTATCAACCAAGAATAAAATTTCTGCAATTTCTGCAATTTCTGCGGGACATAAAAAAATCTGCGAGATCTGTGAAATCCGTGTGAGAATTAAACAACCAACTCATGAACTTATAAACTCAAAAACTTACGAAGATGAAAAAGGAAACTTGGAAATTCGTCATTCAGACGATACTGGCTGTGCTGACAGCCATTGCAACCAGCTTCGGTGTAACCAGCTGCATGAATTAGACTTTAGTCAATTCATAATTCGCAATTCATAATTACTTGAAACCAAAAAGAGGATTGACAGAAATGTCGGTCCTCTTTTTTTTTGTTACTTCCATTCGTGAATAAAAGAAAAAAGATGTAATTTTGTTGCAAAATAACGATACAACATGGCTAACATAAAGACTATCCTGATGAGGATGATGGTATTTATCCTCATCTGTGGCACAAGTGTATTCATATCGTGTAAGTCAGATGATGACAATCCGCCCAGCGAACAGGACTACACGGGCGTGCCGCTGGTTATCCTCGACACCGACATAGGCTCTTCCACCGACGACCTCTTCTCCTTAGAGATGCTCTATTACTATCAGAAGCAAGGACGCTGCAAACTGCTCGGTGTGGTGGTGAACCGCGAGGGCGAGGATTGCGCTGCCTGTGCCGATGTGATGAATACGTACTTCAATTACGGCTATGTACCCATCGGCTTGGTGCGCGAAGGTGTCAAAAACCCTAAGGTATGGATTGACTACAAGGCTCTGCCATCCTATACGAAGGCCAACGATGTACCTATGTTCGCCCGCAGTATCAGCGACTACTCAGCACTGCCCGATGGCTGGCAACTTTATCGCAGTTTGCTTGCCGCGCAGCCCGACCACTCGGTGAGCATCTGCTCCACCGGCTTCACTGTCTGCCTTGCCCAGTTGCTGGAGTCCGAGGGTGACTCCTATTCCCCGCTGTCGGGCGTGGAACTGGTGCGACGTAAGGTGAAGTGCCTCTATATTCAGGGCGGCTCCTTCGGTCTGTCCCCCGAGCCCGACTACAACTTCCTTCAGGGCATGAGCTTTGCCAAGACTTTCTTCCGCCTCTGGCCCTCCGATGTAGACATCATCTTCGACTCCATGGAGACAGGCGACGGCATCGAGTACCTGCCTGAGCAAGTCATCAGCGATGTCTCGTGGACCGACTATCACCCCATCAAGCAAGTCTATATGACACGCAACTGCAACACTGGCCAGAAGATGTGGGATTTGCTGACCGTCATCAACGCTGTGGAGGGTGACGGACTCTTCACTCTGTCTGAGCGCGGCACCGTGGTGCTCAATGACGACGGTATTGTCAACTTCACCCCTTCGGCCACAGGTAACAGCCGCGTCCAAATGCCTGGCGACGATGCCTGGTGCTCCGCCATGCTGGAGAAAATTCGCAACGTGAACAAGATTCATCAAGAAAGGGACTAGATTATTGACAAATTCGGTTGTCGATTATCGATTATCGAAATCACAAACGACCAATAATAATGGACACTTTTCAATGGAACTGTATGCTAAAGCGGGTGAGGTGATCTGTGGGGTCTGTCAGCAGACTGAAGGTGCAGCCATGAGCCGTTAGGATGTCGCGAATAAGCAGCAACCCTATGCCCTGACCCTGAGGTTTGGTAGAGTAGAAGGGGGTAAAAAGGTTCTGGGCTACCTCGGGCGAAATACCCCTTCCGTTGTCGGTGATGGTGAGAGAAGACCCTCCCCCGACCCCTTCCTCTATGGAGGGGAGTATTTGCGTTGTGATGGTGATGTTCCCTTCTTGTTTAAGTGCCCCTCCATCACGCGAGGGATTAGAAGTGGGTCTGATGCTCTCGATGGAATTCTTCACGATATTGATAAGCACCTGCTGGAAGAGGACGGTGTCCAGACGTACAGGCGTGGCTTCTTCGGTAAGGTTGAACTCCAAGCGGACATTCGCCGCTGTGCAGAGGCTCTCGAGGAAGGGACGGCAGGCATCTATCTCCTCGCTCAGGTCGCAGAGCTGTAGCTGCGGCTTGGGAATCTTCACCACTTCGGCAAAGCGGGTGACAAAGGCAGAAAGGGTTTTCAATCTCTCGCTGGCATCATTCTGGATTTTTGATTTTGAATTTTGAATTTGTCCAACGATTCCCGCTACGCTATTGTTAACCTCGTGGGCTATCATGCGGATAACGCGCTCGTAGGCTGCTTTCTCTGCCAGTCGGACTTCGGAGGTCAGCGATTCTATCAGGAAGAATGGATGCTGGTATCCTCTGTCGGGGAAGGACTGATGACTGATGCGGAACAGCTGAACCTCACCTGGAATACGAATGGTGGTCGTTTCGCCCAGCGGTAGGGAACGCATCGTCTCCTCTACGGATGGCGACATCATCTGTCGGGCAGCAGGGTTCATAGAGGTGATGGAGCCGTCTATGTTGCATTGAACAATACCCATGGGCGATGCCTCTATTAGCAGGCTCAGGAAGGTATATTGTTCCTCCAACGTTATGTGCTCGTTGCGCAGACGGTTCAGCAGCTCGTTAAAGGTACGCACAATGACATCCGTCTCGTGCTGACCCGATGGCGCCAGCCTGGTGCTTAGGTCCAGCTCTCTTACCAACTCCATTCCACCTATGAGGGTATCGAAGGGACGTATGGTCTTGTGATAGAAGAACCATAGGTACAGTCCCATCAGTATAACGCAGAACTCCGTTACGTAGAACAGCGTAGGATGGCTGTGGAACGTAGCGTAGAGCGTAACTGCCATCAGTGCAGTTATACCCAAGGCAAGGATGAGAAAGTAATATTTAAGCTTCAACGTTCTTCTTTTAATTCATAATTCACAATTCATAATTCACAATTCACAATTCACAATTCACAATTCATAATTCACAATTCACAATTCATAATTCATAATTGCCACTTAGTTGACTTTCCCCTTCGGGCCGTCGAGCTAAACCTTCTCGCTATTCGCTCGCGACCCCTTCGGCGTTCACAATTCATAATTCACAATTCATAATTCATAATTGTGTCACCAACTAAACGACCAAACG
>DLBF01000205.1 GCA_002494215.1 Prevotellaceae bacterium UBA7028 | reverse complement strand
CAAGACCTACATGCGCATGTATGACAATGTAAAGCCTTTCTTAAAGCTACAGTTGAAGTATAGCATACGTTAAAAGCCCCCCCCTCATCAGGAATCACATGTCTCATAAATCGAGACAAACAAATCGGAATTTACTGATATTTTAGATTCATAACGCCTCAGCAAAAGGAGTTATTATTTTTCATTCCATCCGAATATTTTTTAAACGATTAAGTTGGGTCCTACACAAACTGTCTTATCTAAAATAAGACACAGCCATCTTCAATGCAGTCAGGCAATAATTATCCCCGAAAGAAACAAAACTTTCGGGGATAATTGTAATTGCAAAAACAGTTTATTTACTCTTCGTCTGGGAATCTCCCGTTAAGGATATACTGTACAATGAACATCACATCTGGCATACCAATCTCGCCATCTTGGTTGGCATCGGCAGCATTCGCATTGAAAGTTTCAGCTGGGTTGCCAAGAATGTAATTCACTAAGAACATCACATCCGGCATACCAATCTCGCCGTCACCATTCACATCGCCGCGCAGGGTCATCTTTATGTCATCAACTATCATTCTGAACCATTCGTTCCAAGGATAAATGTTCCATGCAGTGCGGCTGCCTGCCGGCACATGGAGCGTAGCACCGCTTTCCACATCTTCGCCAACGCGGTAGAAGGCGTCATTATGTCCCATTGATTCTTCCATAACATCACCATAGGCGTCTGTGTATTGCAACGGCTGGCTGACAGGGATATATACATCTTTCACATTATAACAACTTGCAAAGGCGTATCTGCCTATTTGTGTAACAGTGGCTGGCAACCTTACCTCGGTGATACCCTCCAGTTCATAGAAGGCATTCGCACCTATCCTCACTACGGTGTTCCCCCCTGCTATTTCTGGAATATTGATGATGCCGATAGTGTTTTCCGGCACAGCAAGTGTTGTCATATCATCCTCGTCATAGCGTCCTGCCACCTCGCAGGTATGTTCCTTATCGTCAAGCTGGTGGTAGGTGATGGTCAGGCCTTCTGTTCCCTCGCCCTCCTTGTAGTCATAGAATATCTCCTCACCAGGTTCGGGTTCTGTTATGGTAATCTTAAGGTATATCTCCTCTGTCGGTCCCCACAGAGCCATCATCTCATTTCCCGACAGGGTGTAGCTGCTGAATGCTTCTACATAAGCCACACCCTCTGTCATTGCGGTAATCAGTCCCGTCTCGTCGATGCTGACGTGATAGCCGCCACTGACATCCTCATAGCGCAGCGTCTTGTCCTCGACATTATCTGGAAGGAAGCGTGGCTCCAGGCGCAACGTATCTCCAGGATGCATCGTCACCTCGGAATATTCGAACGTGACGGATTGCACCTTCGGATGACGCGGCTCCAGGTCGGCAACGATGTTCGGGAAACTGCTTGTGGCAGAGTGAGAACGGTAGTAATTAAGGTATTTGTCCTCAGGATCCTTCAACACATGCAGTGTGGCACTGTTTGCCACTGCAGCTTCAAGATTGAATGCACTGGGATGTATCAAAAGGAGTTGCTCTGAGTAGATATATACATCCTTTATACCACTGAAGCCAAAAGAGTCGTACCCTACCTTCAGCAAGCCTTCGCCCAATGTAACCGTATTCACGCCTCTTGACAAGCGCTCAAAGTCCATGAATCCAAAGAGGTTGTTAGGAACAGAGGTCACACTGTCGGTTACCTCCACCGAAGCAATGAATGGCAGGTAAGAGTCAAATTCACTCCACCAGTAATTTTTAGAGGAGGTACGCACCGCAATGTTTCCCAATGCATCGAGTATCATCTTGCCATCCGGGTCAAGATGCCACGAGCTGCCCGACATGACATAGTTGCCGTCTTCATCCTTGTCGCAGCCATACATCGAACCGCCCGTCGGGAGCAAAGGCTCCACGTCCTCTGCATTGCCCTCGATGGTCATCTCCTTCCATATATCGAACCTGCTATAGACAGGAATACAGTCAGGATTAACGAAAAGCCTGACACTGGCTTTGTCAAGGTCGTCGAAAGCCCATACGTCGTATTCTTCACCATATATAGGCATCTGTACCTCAGTGTCACCTTCATAGCCTATGATATCCTGCCATTTGCCTGCCGGCAACGCTGGAGGCAGAGGACTGTCGCAGTATATGCTGTCAATAGCCGTGCATCCCTTGAAAGCGTTCCACTTAATAGAGCGTACCCTGCTGCCAAGTTTCACAGTCGATAAGGAAGAACAGTCAGAGAAGATGCCCTCTGGCAGATTGCTGCCATTATAGACAATGCATCTTATGCTTTTACAGCCTTGGAAACAGCTTGTAGCTGACTCAAGGTTCACATCGCCAAGATTCACTGCGACAAGAGCACCACAGTTACGGAAGGCGCTTTTACCTACTACACACTGAGAGCCCAATATGGCTGTCTTCAACTGCTCACAGCCGCGGAAGGCTTCTTGGCCCAGGGAACTCACATTACTCAAATCGACTTTTTTCAACTGCTTACAGCAGTAGAAGGCATCTTTGCCAATGGATTTCACATTGCTCAAATTGACGGTATCCAGACTGCAATAGATGAAAGTTTCGTCACCTATGGCCGTTACGTTTTCAAGATTGATGGAACGCAGTTTCTCACAATAGTTGAACGTGCCTTCAAGAGTCTTTATCAACGGGCTGAGCGATACAGACTCCAGATTAGGGAACGTGCTGAATACAGCATCGAGTTTCGTGAGGTTGCCTGTGAACTCTACACGCTTCGTTTTATTGCATACCTCATTAGTGAACCCCAACGTTGACCATCTCACATCATCCGGGTCTTTGTCAGCTGCTACAACCATCGTGCTGTCATCATAAAGAATCCATGTGCCGTCACCGAAACGTCCGGCGTGCTGCCAAGTACCACGGCTGTCGGCAAAGGTAATGTGGAACTTACCCCAGTTCGGATCAACAATATAGTTTGTCACAAACTCGTCGGGAACCTTAAGTGTCACATTGCGCTGGCCGTCTGAAGAAGATGTCAATCCACTACGCACGGCACCGCGTGCTTCGTAAGCCGACGAACCAATCTCCGCAAATGTCAGCAGCGTAACCTCCGCAGGAGTATTCTCCTTGTTTTCTATAAGTTCCAACTGGGTACAATCCTTGAAGATATAATCACCGGCTCTCTGCAGCTTCAATCCCAACGATATGTACTGCAGACTGGAACAGCCTTCGAAGACATTGTTGCCAAGAGTCTCTACTGTATTGATATTGATATCATTCAGATTAGTGCAACCCTTGAAGGCTTCGTCACCGATACTCTTACAGGAATAGGGAACGCTGACCCTCTGAATTTTATCCATACCAGAGAACCACCCGGCTTTAATACTTTCTACACCGGATTTAATTAAAACCTCCGTAATATAATCTTTGTACAGCTTCCATTTTTCAGCATATTCCGAATCATATTCATTTATTTTTTTGTTTAGTTCCAACACACCTGAAGCGGAAATGCTAAATCCAAATTCATATACGGGGAAAGCATTGAGCTTATCTACTTTCATCTCTCCCCAATTGGGTTGTCTTAAGTAGGATGCAACGTTGTCAGCGTGTAAAGTAATTTTACTCAGTTCTACTCCTTCAAAAGCATCTTCTGCTGTGGTAGGTGCTTCACTTGTACCATAAATATCAGTTAGTTTATTACAGTTGGCGAAGGCTCTATGACCAATTTCAAAGGATGAGTTATCTATACATATTTGCTTTAGAAAGTCGCAATTTGCAAAACTCTCTTGACCTATGATGGGGCACCAATATAACCCCCTCAATTCTTTCACTCCCGTACCATAAAAGGCCTGATCTCCAATGGAGCTTAATCGTGCTGTGCGGAAAATTTCCCATTGCAAACTCTTACAGCCATAAAAAGCCCTTGAAGGAACAGAAATGCTATCTTCAATATATA
>DLBF01000005.1 GCA_002494215.1 Prevotellaceae bacterium UBA7028 | reverse complement strand
GGCAAACTTGAAGCCTGGACGCTTATTGTCGGCATTGTCGTACTTAACGCTGATGCCCATAGCCTTCAGGTTCTTGACAATCTCCTCAGCCTTAGCATCGAGCTGCTCCATCTGTGCAGGCTTGCCAATAGGAATGATGACAACCTGAGTGGGAGCCAAAGCGGGAGGAAGTACCAGACCGTTATCGTCAGAGTGTGTCATGATAAGTGCACCCATCAAACGTGTGCTGACACCCCAGCTGGTTGCCCAAGCATATTCGGGCTTGTTCTCCTTGTTGAGGAACTGAACATCGAATGCCTTACCGAAGTTCTGACCCAAGAAGTGGCTGGTACCGCTCTGCAGTGCCTTACCGTCTTGCATCATAGCTTCGATAGTATATGTGTCGAGGGCACCGGCGAAACGCTCAGTCTCGCTCTTTACGCCCTGGATAACAGGTACTGCCATGTAGTTCTCGGCAAAGTCGGCATAAACCTTCAGCATCTGCTGGGCACGAGCTTCAGCCTCCTCGCGTGTAGCGTGAGCTGTATGGCCCTCCTGCCACAGGAACTCGCTGGTACGCAGGAAGAGGCGGGTACGCATCTCCCAACGCATAACGTTACACCACTGATTAACGAGCAGAGGCAGGTCGCGATAGCTCTGAATCCAGTTCTTGAAGGTATTCCAAATGATAGTCTCGGAAGTGGGACGTATGATGAGCTCTTCTTCCAGGCGAGCTGCAGGGTCAACCACAACACCATCGTGTGTCTCGTTGGTCTTCAGACGATAGTGTGTTACAACAGCACATTCCTTGGCAAAGCCTTCTACGTGCTCAGCCTCCTTAGAGAGGAAACTCTTGGGGATAAGCAGGGGGAAGTAGGCATTCTGAACACCCGTCTCCTTGAACTTGTCGTCAAGTACACGCTGCATCTTTTCCCAGATGGCGTAACCGTAAGGCTTGATGACCATACAGCCACGAACATCAGACTGCTCTGCCAAATCGGCTTTTACCACCAACTCGTTATACCATTTGCTGTAGTCCTCACTGCGTTTTGTGAGAAATTCCAATTCTTTTGCCATTATATTTTGTCTTTATTTTGTTTGCCTGAATAAACGGTTTAACCCTTTTAGGGTGTTAAAACCGCTGCAAAAGTACTAAAAAAACGCGGATTTTTGTATGCTTCTTATCAAAAATGTGTAACTTTGCGTCAATATTTAATCAAGTAAGGAAATGTATAACATTTAATAACGATAGAATAATGAAAGGAATGAAAGGTACAATGGGAGCTCTTGCAGTAGCTCTTTTAGTTTCTGGTTGTAACATGAGTAATACCGCTAAGGGTGGTCTTATCGGTGGTGCAGGTGGTGGCGCTTTGGGCGCTGGCTTAGGTGCAGCTATTGGCGCTTTGGCTGGTGGTTCAAGCGGTGCTAAGTTGGGTGCTGCCATTGGTGCCGGTGTAGGTGTTGCTGGTGGTACCACAGCTGGTGTTCTGATTGGTAAGAAGATGGATAAGGCTAAGGCTGCTGCTGAGGCAGTTCCCAATGCTGAGGTTGAGACTATTACTGATAAGAATGGCCTGGAGGCTGTTAAGGTTTCCTTCGACAATGGTATCCTCTTCAAGGTTGGTAAGTATGCTTTACAGCCCGCTGCACAGCAGTCTCTGCAGAAGTTCGCTTCTACCGTACTGAACGTTTATACAGATTGCGATGTTGCCATCTATGGCTTTGCCAGCAGCGACGGTGCAGAGGATAAGAACATGGTACTCAGCCAGAATCGTGCTAATGCTGTAAAGAACTATCTTACTGGTACTTGCAGCGTAAACAATGCTCAGATTAAGAGCGTTGTCGGCTATGGCGAGGATCCTCAGTATCTGATCCTTGATGCCAATGGCAAGGAGGATGTAAATGCCAGCCGTCGTGTTGAGGTTTATCTGTATGCCAGCGAGGCTATGATTAACGCTGCCAACGCAGGTACACTGAAGTAAAAAGCCCCTCTCTAACTCCCCCTCTATGGGGAGGACTTTTATGCTGAAAAAGATTCAAAAGATAATGCAATGGATTGTGCTTCTGTTTTTCGGAAGCACAATTCTTGCTGTTATAGCCTATCGCTGGATGCCTGTCTATGTGACTCCGTTGATGGTAATTCGATGCTGTCAACAAGTGGTACACGGCGAGAAAATCAGGTTGAAACATCATTGGGTTCCGCTCGACGAGATGTCAATCTATATGCCTGTTGCTGTTATGGCCAGCGAGGATCAGCTCTACCTGAAACATCATGGTTTTGACTTTAAGGCCATTAACAAAGCCATCGAAGAGAGTAGGGCAGGTAAGCGCAACAGAGGCGGTAGCACCATATCCCAGCAGACGGCCAAGAATGTATTCTTGTGGCCTGCCCACAGTTGGGTTCGTAAGGGATTGGAGGTCTATTTTACAGGGCTGATTGAGATTGTTTGGGGTAAGCACAGGATCATGGAAGTTTACCTGAATTCCATAGAGATGGGGGATGGTATTTATGGGGCGGAAGCTGTGGCGCAGCAACACTTCGGGCGAAGTTCTTCGGAACTGACTCGGGCCAATTGCGCACTTATTGCCGCCACATTACCTAATCCGTTGAGATTCAGTAGCAAGAATCCATCGTCTTATATGTTAAAACGTCAGACTGCAATCATGAAACAAATGCGTCATATTGACGTTTTTCCCAAAAAATAATGGTCAAAATTCACTTTTTGTTATGTAGAGTTTGCAATTTGCACGAAAATAAGTATCTTTGCACCGAAAAAATAATATATTTCGGGTATGTTAGAAACATTCTTTCGGATACACCAATTTCTTTTGGAACATACGCAGGCTCCAGTTCGCAGAGCGTTGATGGACGAAATCGACTGGAAGCAGCGTTTGATAGGAATTAAAGGCAGTAGGGGTGTTGGTAAAACAACCTTCCTGCTTCAGTATGCAAAGGAGAATTTTGGTTTACGGGATAAGAGATGCCTGTACATCAACATGAACAATTTCTACTTCCAGGGAAAGACACTTTTCCAGTTTGCGCAGGAATTCCAGCAGGCTGGTGGACAGGTCTTGCTTATAGACCAGGTTTTCAAACAACCAGACTGGAGCCATGAGTTGCGTTTGATTTACAACCGTATTCCTCGTCTGCGCGTTGTCTTCACGGGAAGTAGCGTTATGCGTCTCAAGGACGAGAATCCTGAGTTGAACGGCATTGTTGACAGCTATAACCTGCGCGGATTTTCTTTCCGCGAGTATCTGAACCTGAAGACAGGTGAGAACTTCAAGGCCTACAGCATCCGTGAGATTCAGAACCGTCACGAGCGTATTGCTCAGGAGGTATTGGCAAAAGTAGATCCGCTGGAGCATTTCCGCAACTACCTTCATCACGGATACTATCCATTCTTCCTGGAGAACAGTAACTTCAGCGAGAATCTGTTGAAGACCATGAACATGATGATAGAGGTGGATATCCTCCTCATCAAGCAGATCGACCTGAAGTATCTGAGCAAGATAAAGAAGCTCTTGTACCTCTTGGCAACAGGCGGAACAGGTGCTCCCAACGTTAGCCAGTTGGCCAGCGATATGCAGACCAGCCGTGCTACGGTGATGAACTATATCAAGTATCTGAGCGATGCCCGATTGCTGAATATGATATACCGTCATGGCGAGGAATTCCCCAAGAAACCTTCTGGCCTGTATCTGCATAACACCAATTTGATGTATGCAATGACACCTGGCAAGACCGACGAGGAGACGCTGATGGAGACTTTCTTCCAGAATGCACTCTGGGGTCGTCATAAGGTTGAGGCCGGCGATAGAAGCAGTACGTTTATCGTTGATGGTAAACAGCGCTTTCGTATCTGCCTGGAACATCCCAAGCGTAAGAATACCGATGTCTTGTATGCCCTCTCCAATATAGCCGAGGGTGCCGAGCAGGAGATTCCTATCTGGGTGTATGGATTCCTTTATTAATGCATAATTCTTAATTCATAATTCATAATTGAGAATTCAAAATCAAGATTCAAAATAGAAATTTAGGATAAAGATTTTTATATAACTATCAATTTATTATGGCAAAAGAAAAGAAATTTGTGACATGGGATGGTAACACCTGTGCAGGACATGTTGCCTATATGTTCAGCGAGGTTGCTGCTATCTATCCCATCACTCCTTCGTCTCCTATGGCGGAGCATGTTGACGAGTGGGCTGCCCCTGGTCGCAAGAACCTCTGGGGTCAGACCGTCAGTGTTCAGGAAATGCAGTCTG
>DLBF01000128.1 GCA_002494215.1 Prevotellaceae bacterium UBA7028 | reverse complement strand
TCACGGTCTCTAAGCGGTTCTCTCATAGATGAGTTTTTTATCTTTATCGACACTATTGCGAGCAAATGGAGCAAGAGTTCGCTCGGACACCAAATCTACATTACGTCCCAACAAAGCCTTTAAATCTTCATACATTCCGAAGAATCGCAATCCAACAGGTTGGCTGTAATCTAAGGCAACAAGAATGTCTATATCGCTATCTGGGCGCTCTTCACCACGTGAAAAGGAACCAAAGAGCCATGCTTTCAAAACGGGCTGCGTCTTGAAATACTCGGCTATCTTCTTTATTATTTGCTGTCTGTTCATACAACAACATTTACCTTATACTTTTGCAAAAGTACGAAGAGAATCTGAAACAGCAAATAATTTTATGAAAAAAAATGTTCTTATCATTATCGCTGCCCAATACCCAATAGTGAGTATCTTTATCCCCTCTCCATTAAATTCATAGGCTTTGCAGCCCTTCCCTTTTCAGAAAAAAGTGTAACTTTGCAGTCGGAAAGAAAAATGCAGATGGCCAAGACGCTTCGTGATTTGAAGAAAGGACAACGGGCCGTTGTTACCCGAGTGGGTGGAACGGGTGCCCTACGACAGCATTTCCTGGACATGGGAGTAATCCCTGGTGCCGAGGTAGTGCTGCAGAAGTTTGCACCTATGGGCGACCCTATGGAATTGCGTATTCATGGATACGAATTGACGCTTCGATTGGCGGATGCAGAGAAAATAGAGGTAGACACCCACTCTCCGCTCACAGAGGGAAGTTCCGTTGTTCAGAAAGAAGATAGAGAGAGTCCCATTGAACACCCCGGTTTGGGAGAGGATGGCCCCAGATATCACGACCCATCGCAACCTCATGGTCCTGCCCAAACAGAGAAGCTGACCTTTGCCCTTGTGGGAAATCAGAATTGCGGTAAAACCACGCTTTTCAACCAACTGACGGGCAGCAACCAGCATGTGGGCAACTTCCCTGGGGTGACGGTCGATCGCAAGGATGGCGTGATAAAAGGCTATCCCAACACCCTGGTGACCGACTTGCCTGGCATCTACAGCCTTAGTCCCTATACGAACGAGGAGGTGGTGAGCCGTCAGTTCATCTTAGAGAACTGTCCCTCGGGCATCATCAACATCATAGACACCACATGTATTGAACGCAGCCTCTACCTGACGATGCAGCTGATGGAGCTGAACATCCCCATGGTACTGGCGTTGAACATGATGGACGAGATGAAAAACAACGGTGGAACCGTCCGAATCAACAAGATGGAGCGTCTGCTGGGCATCCCCGTCATCCCCATCAGCGCCATGAAGAACGAGGGTGTGGACGAGGTGGTGACACACGCCATACACGTTGCCCGTTACCAAGAGGGACCCGGACGACAAGATTTCTGTAGCCCCGAGGATCACGGAGGCGCCGTTCACCGCTGTCTGCATGCCATCATGCACTTCATAGAAGACCATGCACAGGAGGCCAAGATACCCGTCCGCTTTGCTGCCGGCAAGCTCATAGAGAACGACCCGCTGATTATCAAGGCACTGGGTCTTACGAAGAATGAACAGGAGACCATAGAGCACATCCTGCAGCAAATGGAGGAAGAGCGCGGTCTGGACCGTTGTGCTGCTATGGCAGATATGCGTTTCAGCTTCATCGACCAAGTATGCAGTCAGACCGTGCTACGCCCCAAGGAAAGCAAGGAGCACATACGCAGTCGCAGGATAGATAAGATTCTGACAGGACGTTTCACCGCCATTCCAGCCTTCTTGGGCATTATGGCGTTGGTGTTCTACCTAACTTTCAGCAGCGTTGGTGCTTGGCTGCAAGAGTTGTGCGAAGAAGGAATCGAGAAATTTACCGAGCTTTCCGACCAGACGCTCACCGACTGGAACATAGCTCCGCCTATACATTCTCTCATCATAGATGGCATCTACAGCGGTGTAGGCACCGTATTGGTGTTCCTGCCCCTGATAGTAATATTGTTCTTCTTCCTGAGTATGTTGGAGGACAGCGGCTACATGGCCCGTATCGCCTTTGTGATGGACAAACTGCTGCGTAAGTTGGGACTTTCAGGCCGAAGTATCGTGCCCCTACTGATAGGCTTTGGCTGTTCCGTTCCCAGCGTAATGGCCAGCCGTACCCTTCCCAGCGAACGTGACCGCCGCCTTACCATCATGCTGACACCCTTTATGAGTTGCACGGCCAAGATTCCCATCTACGCCTTCTTTGCCGCAGCCTTCTTCCCGCACCATGCAGGATGGGTAATGGCAGGCTTATATATAATAGGTATATTGACGGGCATTGTGGTGGCGCTGATACTGAAGCGGACACTCTTCAGAGGCGAAGCCGTTCCTTTTGTAATGGAGCTCCCCAATTACCGTATGCCCGTACCTATGAATGTGGCCCGGCTGCTATGGGAGAAAGCCAAGGACTTTCTGCAGAGAGCCTTCACAGTTATCTTCCTGGCAAGCATCGTTATCTGGTTCCTGCAAACCTTCGACTTCCACCTGCAGATGGTACAGCCGGGCATGGAATCGGAGAGTATGCTGGCACAGATGGCCAGTGTGGTAGCGCCTGTTTTCGCGCCATTGGGTTGTGGCGACTGGCGCATCGTAACCTCACTGGTGAGCGGATTCCTGGCCAAGGAAGTGGTGGTGAGCACGCTGAGTACGTTGTTTGCCGGTGTCAGCATCACGGAAGTATTCCCGGCAGGAACAGCCTTTACGCTGCTGGTATTCTGTCTGCTATATACCCCTTGCGTAGCAGCCATTGCTACCATACGCAGAGAATTAGGCGGCAAGTGGGCACTACTTATCATGACAGGACAATGCGTGATAGCATGGATGGTTGCATTCTTGGTACACCTGATAGTATAGCCCCCCCTCCTAACCTTCCCCGAGGAGGAGGGAACATATAGATGGAAATTGTGAATTATGAATTGTGAATTATGAATTACCAAAGCATTCTTCTTCTGGTCTTGATAGTGATAGTAGCAGGCTTTGCGCTACGTCAGTATCTGAAGAAACCGCATTGTTCGGAATGTGAAGGATGCAGCTGCAAGTGTGAGGATTGTCATTCTACCAAGAAACGGCAGAGTGCATCCTGAAACTCCCTGGCATCATAAACGGGCGAATTATTGTTGATAATGCTGAAGGCAAACCACCTTCCGCTCTTGTGCTGCGCATAGCCCGTTAAGGAAGAAGATGCATAAGAAACCAAGGTGCCTGTCTTGCAAAAGATACGATTGCGATAGCAAGGAGCCGACATGCGCCCCAACAACGAACCATGACGCGTAGGATGGGCAGGCGTAGCCAGAGCCTCATCAATAAAGACATTCCTTATCACAGAGTCCTTATAGGCATACACCATCAGTTGAACCAAGAAATCAGCCGTCAGGCGGTTCTCTGGCGAAAGACCGCTACCGTCGTTCACCACAAAATCCGTTATTCTATCGTAAATCCCTTCTGTCTGCACAAAATCGAGCGGCTTCATATAAAGACTGGTGTCTGGTTCCGCCAAACGATCCTGCGCATGCCGGTTGTGATAGAAGACACACTCAGCCTTTACATTGCTGCTGTTTATCAGCATAGGCTTCAGCACCTCACGAAGGGGTGTCTGATACTGATAAACCAACTCGGCATTATCCGTTAGCGGTACGTTGAAAAGCAGCGTATCACTATCGTAGCTAACACCTGCAGCACGGAAGGAAGCCCTGAACTCACTCATCACCCTGGGCGCACCCTTCATCAGCAAGGGTACCTGCCTATAGGTAATATCATAAGGTTGGGCTGTATAATGAGGACGCAAGGTATCCGTCCGCAGGAGGTCATAGATAACCCTACCCTTAATGTGACTGATACCTCGCGCCCTTATAGCATTTGTGAAATCAGAGAAAGAAAGCAACAGAGGGTCATCGTCCATCTGCAAGAGCAGGTCGCCATACAATGTACCATCTTTCACCTTGCCCAGGATATACTCCCTGCTGCAATACTGATGGTTGGCACCTAATTGCTTCAATACACGAACGCCCGTAAGGAGCTTCATGCACGAAGCGGGAATCAACTTGCGATGACTGCGGTACTCATAGACGTAGCAGTTACGTTCGAGGTCGTAAATGTCCACCGCCAGCATGGTGGTGTCTATTAACGTAGAACGGCGAATAAGGCGCTGCACATCATCGGCAATTGCCATATCCATACTGTCTGGCTCCAGCACAACAACCTCTTCTATAGGTTCTCCCTTGGAAAAGAAAAAATCCTTAGCTGGGGAACATCTGAAGAACAGGAAAACAGCCAGCAGTAGCAGGAATATGATTATTCCCAAGCAACCGCGCTTGACACTCTTCTTAAGTCTGCGTTTCTTCTTCTTTCTCTGCACGCAACAAACCGGTTATGCCCACTTAGCCAGAGCAGCCTCGTCGATGCTCTTGAGGTTGTTGTCTCTGATAACGGCCATAGCCTTCTCTCTGTCGTCTGTACGGAAGATGAGGACTCCCTTGCCTCTCAACAGGAAAGAGTACATATAGGTGATGCTGATGCCAGACTCACTGAATACCTTGACGGCTTCGGCAGCACGACCAGGCTGGTCGTCAATCTCTATGGCGAACACATCACTAAGGGCAACAGCCACATTGGCCTTCTTCAACTCCTCGCAAGCACGCATAGGCTCGCTGCAGATGAGACGATAGATACCATACTCTGCTGTATCAGCAATGGTGGAGGCAATAATCTGGATCTTTGCTTCCTTCAAGGCATCCAACACCTTGATAAGAGTACCGGAACGGTTCTCAATGAAAATGGAAAGTTGGGGAATTGTCATAACTTTTAAAGTTAAGAGTTTATAGATGATACATGATAGATTATAGATGATAGATGCCCTCTCCCAACGGGGGAGCGGGGAGAAGGGTCTACTGGTACACCTTACGTTTATCCACAACGCGGACGGCTTTACCTTCGCTGACGGGCAGAGAGCCCTTGGCAACGAGCTTGACAATGGGAGTGAGCAGAATCTCATCCTTCAGACGGCGGCGAATCTCCTTCTCGAGCGCCTGCAGCTTCGTGAAATCGTCAGTTGGCTGAGCAAGCTCCACCTCAACGGTCATATTATCGTTCTCCTCGTCGGTAGTGAGGGTGATGAGGTAGTTGCTGGCCAGCTCGCTGAACTGCATTAGAATCTTCTCAATCTGGATGGGGAAGATGTTCACACCGCGCAATACCATCATATCATCGCTACGACCCTTCATGCGGTCGATGCGGACGTGGTTACGACCACAAGGACAGGTTCTTCCCAATACACGGGTAAGGTCACGTGTACGGTAACGCAGCAAGGGCATAGCCTCACGACAGAGGCTTGTCAGCACTAACTCGCCAATCTCGCCATCGGGAACGGGCTCCAAGGTCTCGGGGTTGACAATCTCTACGATGTAGTAATCCTCCCAGAAGTGCATACCGTTCTGCTCTGGGCACTCGAATCCTACACCAGGACCGCACATCTCGCTCATACCAAAGGAGTTGTAGGCTTTCACGCCCATCATATCCTCGATGCGCTTACGCTGCTCCTCGCTGTGAGGCTCGGCACCAATGGCCAGCACCTTCAGTTTGGTATCACGACGGGGATCTATGCCCTCCTCCTTCATCACCTCGTAAAGACGGGTAACATAGCTAGGAACAGCATGAATGGCCGTCGTACCAAAGTCCTTAATAAACTTAATCTGACGCAGCGAGTTACCAGCAGCAGCAGGAACCGTTAGCATACCTAACTTCTCGGCACCATACTGGAAGCCCAAACCGCCTGTAAACATACCATAACCGCTAGAGTTCTGGAAGACATCGTCAGGACGAAGGCCTACCATCCACAGGTTACGTGCTACCTGGTTGGCCCACTCGTCGAGATCCTTCTTGGTATGCAGGATAACGGTGGGGTTACCGGTTGTACCGCTGGAGGAATGCAAACGTACGCAATCCTTCAAAGGTACGCAAGACATCCCAAAGGGATAGGTCTCGCGCAAATCCTGCTTAGTAGTAAAAGGCAGTTTGCGGACATCCGCCAATGTCTTGATATCATCGGGCGTGATGCCTGCCTCCTCAAACTTCTTGCGATAGAATTCATTGTTCATGCAGTGACGAACCGTCTTCTGCAGTCTTTCGAGTTGGAGCGCTTCAATCTGCTCCCTCGTCATGGTTTCAATTTCTGGGTTAAAATAATTCCCCGTATGAATATCACTCATAGTGAATTACGAATTATAGATTGTAATTTATAGTTTACGCTTATCTATCACATGAGCACTCTTGCCCTGGCTACGCTCTATAGTACCAGGAGCCTTCAGTTGAACCTTTGCGGCAATGCTGAGTACGCTCTTCAGCTTGGCAGCCAGTTTCTTCTCCAGAGCCTCTACGGCAGCAGGTGTATCGAAAGTAGAGGTAAATACCTCCTGACGCAGCTCTGCCTGTACCTGCAGGGTATCCAGATTGTTCACACGATCCACAACCAACAGGTAGTGAGGTGCGAATTCTGGCAATGAGAGGATAACACTCTCCACCTGAGATGGGAATACGTTGATACCACGAATGATAAGCATATCATCAGAACGTCCTTGAATACGTCCCATACGCACGTTGGTACGACCGCAATCGCAGGTGCCGGGCAAGATAGAACAGAGGTCGCGGGTACGATAACGCAGTACGGGCATACCTTCTTTAGTCAGAGTGGTGAACACCAACTCACCTGTCTGTCCTGCTGGCAGCGGCTCGAGGGTTACAGGGTTGATAATCTCAGGGTAGAAATGGTCTTCGTTGATATGAGAACCATTCTGCATCTGACATTCGTAGCTGACGCTGGGGCCCATCACTTCTGAAAGGCCATAAATATTAAAGCCCTTAAGACCCAGACGAGCCTCAATCTCCTGACGCATGCTTTCTGTCCAAGGTTCAGCACCGAAGGCACCTACACGCAGCTTCAGGTCATCCTTGCTGATGCCCAACTTCTCCATTGTCTCTGCCAGATACAGGGCGTAAGAAGGTGTACAAGCCAGACCTGTAATACCCAGGTCGCGGATAAGCTTCAGATGTTTCTCTGTGTTACCGGTTCCTGCTGGGATACAAGAGGCACCGATGTGCTCTACACCATAGTGAGCGCCCAAACCACCCGTAAACAATCCGTATCCGTAAGCTACAGAGAAAATATCGTCGCGCGTAACACCATAAGCTGTCAAACAGCGGGCCATACACTCGCTC
>DLBF01000072.1 GCA_002494215.1 Prevotellaceae bacterium UBA7028 | reverse complement strand
GACAAATATCTTTCCTTCCAAGCGGAAGTTAAGGATGTCTTCACCAAACGCTTGGTCTTCAGTCACTCCTGGGAGTGACAACGTGTATTCTCTAACCTGCTCAATGTTCATACGTCATTTATCTTTCCTTGTTTTTATTTTCCCACGCAGAATCTACTTTCCGATGCAGAAGTTGCGGAAAATGTTATGAAGAACTTCGTCAGAGGTGATTTCGCCGCCGGTGATCTCGCCTAGGAAGTGGAGACATTCGCGTAGGTCCTGGGCGATGAGGTCGTTAGGGATTTCTTCGCGGATAGACTTTATGGCTCGGGATAATGCCAGGTGGGATTTCGTCAGAGCTTCGTAATGACGGACATTGGTTACTATGGTGTCGTTTTCGTTTATCTCGGGAATGTCTGCAGCGCGGATCAGTCCTTCCGTCAACAGTTTGATGCCATCGCCGGTAAGAGAGGATATGTGATAGATATTGTCCGTTGGCATCTTATGGAATAGGAATGAGGCGCTGGGTAGCGTCATGTCGCACTTGTTGACAACACGCAGAACGGGTTTCTCCTCGGGTATCTTTATGTCGGGGAACTGGTTGTCCTTATCTGTCAGCAGTAGGATGATATTGGCGCGTTCTGCAGCTTGCAGGCTGCGCTCAATACCCATACGTTCTATTTGGTCTCTGGTTTTGCGGATACCTGCTGTATCTATGAACCGGAAGGTCTTGCCTTGTATCTGTACAACATCCTCGATGGTATCACGCGTAGTTCCCTGTATGCTAGATACGATGGCTTTGTCCTCGTGAAGAAGATTGTTCAACAGGGTGCTCTTACCAACATTGGGAGCACCGATGATGGCTACGGAGATTCCGTTCTTAAGGGCATTGCCCACACGGAAGGACTGACGAAGTGTATTGATATGCTTCTGAATGTCCTGTGCGGTTTGGAGAATTTGTTGGCGGTCGGTAAATGTGATGTCCTGATCTGAGAAATCGAGCTCAAGTTCCATGAGTGAGGTAAGTTTCAGTAAATTCTGACGCAGGTCTTCCAGGTCATTCCTGAAGTTACCTCGCAGCTGACTCATGGCCATGTTATGTGTAGCTTTGTTGGTGGCAGCAATCAGGTCGGCTACGGATTCAGCCTGTGAGAGGTCCATCTTGCCATTCATGAAAGAACGTTGTGTAAACTCGCCAGGCAGGGCCTGACGGGCACCTTGTTCAATAAGCATACTCAGAATCTGCTGGGTGATGTAATATCCGCCATGACAACTGATCTCCGTGGTATCTTCGCCAGTATAGGAGTGTGGAGCTCTAAAAACAGAAATTAGCGCATAGTCCACATGATCTTTCAACTCTGTGTAATGCAGGGTGGCAGTTTTTGCCTTTGAGATATTTTTGATAACGATGGCATTCGTTATCTCAATGGCCTTAGGACCGCTGACTCTTATTACTGCTATGGCTCCGCCTGGGGCAGTGGCCAATGCGCAAATGGTATCGTTATTTGAATTCATTTTTTCTTTGCCCATGTGTTAGCGAGGATTACAATAATGGTAACAGCAACAATAAGGATGAGGACGCCGACTTTTATTATATCATCGTTTTTGATAAATGGTGTTACAAGAAGAAAGACAATGGCCATTAATATTGCGGTAGTAGTAAGCAGTCTGATCCGACGTATATCAACTTTCTTCCGTTTCTCTTCAGACGCTGTGTTGTAACCTGCAATAAGTCCGTCTCCCTGGGCAAAATAAATAATAATAGCAAGGAAGAGAAGAAAACCTGCAAGGACAAAGTTAATGATCATCATATTCTTTCGAGAACTATTTTAATGAGTGTGTCAATGGAATTCTTGTAGTTGGGATTTGCCTCCTTGATCAGACGGTTGGCAATAACCATACAGCAGGTAGTTGCCTTATGACCCAGCAGACGGCTTAGGCCTGCTAAAGCAGAGGATTCCATCTCGAAGTTGGTGATCTTCCATCCTTCATACTCGAAGTTTTCCACCTTCTGGTTCTGCGTGGGGTCTGCCAAGGGAATTCTGAGCTCGCGTCCCTGAGGACCATAGAAACCACCACAAGCGATGGTTACGCCACGTACCATATCATTGCAGGCGATTCGTTCTGTAAGTTCCTTGTCGGCATCTATGACGTATGGAGCGCAGAGTTGCGGGTTCCAGTTCATGTGCTGGGTGAAAGCTTTCTCGAAGGCTAAATCGCAAACTTCGTTGCGACCTGCATAGAAATTGAGCAAGCCATCGAATCCAATACTCTTGGCACTAATAATAAATGAGCCAACAGGGGTGTTGGGCTGCAAGCCGCCACAAGTTCCGATACGGACAATCTCCAGAGAACGGAGCGGACTCTTCTGTGTTCGGGTCTCGAAGTCGATATTGGTAAGTGCATCCAGCTCGTTCACGACAATATCTATATTATCGCAACCGATTCCAGTACTGAGGACCGTAATACGTTTCCCTTCATACGTACCTGTTATGGTGTGGAACTCACGACTCTGTACATCGCACTCAATATTCGTAAAGTGCGAGGCAACTAAAGCAACTCTACCGGGATCGCCCACAAGGATTACCTTCTGGGCCAATTGCTGCGGAGTGATGTGTAGATGGAAAGCACTACCGTCTGGATTGATAATCAATTCTGATGGTTCATAATATTTCATGGCTTTATGTTTTATGGGTTAAGTTCTATTCTTCGAATCTCTTTTTCCTGATTATGAAGGTCTTGCTGCATCTGCTCAAACTTCTCCTCGTTCAGACGTATCTGAGCTGCAAACTGCGCCTTCTGGTTTTCGGCAGCAGAAGCATAGCGCTCACGAAGCCTGTTCAGTTCAGTTGCCCTTGATGCAAGGTCTTTCTTGGTCTCTATCCACCATTGAACTTTCTTCTTTGCCTCGGCATTTCTGAAATCTGAAAGGGTATAGCAGGTACGCTGGTCGTTGAGCACGAACTCAAAGTCGCGCTTCTGCTGTTTGCTCTCTTTGGCGCTCCTTGTTTCTTCCAAGCGGGCTCGTGCTTCCTTGACCACAGCTGTGTTTGACCATGTATCCTTTATGCTGTTGATTTTGGCAAGGTTACGCAGCTTCTCTTCACCAATTTCATCAATATTGTAGATGCTTCTTTTGTCATTGGGAATAAAGGTATAGAGGCATACGCTATCTGCCGGTTGGTTACGGTCAGAAACAAAATATCCCAGATTGTTGAACTCGTCTATGGCATACAGATAATCGTTGGCAGGCGAGTTGAAAGGCATACCTATATTATCGGGTACCAGGAATTGTTGCTCATCGGCATCGTAACGTGTCATGAAGATGTCATAGCCACCTATACTCTCGCCATTCTCGGCAGCAAAATACATGGTAATACCATCTGTGAGCATGAAGGGGTAGTTGAGATTATCATTCTCCTCTTCGCCAAAGCCCTTAAGTGGAGTGGGGGCACTCCATTCATTGGCAATGAGCAGACTCTCCATCAGCCTGAGTTTTCCTTGTTTGTTGGGCATGGCATACATGCGCTTGTCGCCCAACTGATTCTGGAAATAGCTACTGTTGGTCTTGTCATCCTTAATAAGTGTATTTAATGGATGGATGCTTCCGCATTCCGAGCTTATCTTAATAGCATTCAATACCTGTGCCTTTGGCAGGACCAGACTGTCAATAATCAACACTTGCTCGGTGGCTTGCAATTTGATGCGTCCCTTGCGGGCAGTCTCGAGCAGTTCCTCCTCGTGGATGGTAGGCTGCTTTTTCTTCTGCAATTGTTCTATGGCCAGCACGAGGTAGTTCTCGGCATCCTTGAACTTGTATTCGTTGATGGCCTCAACAGGGTTGATGTTAGGCAAAGACTGCTCTTTCTGTCTGGCTTTCTTGCGTTGAGCCGGAGCAGCAAGGCTGGTCATTAACATGATTATGATAAGCAGAGTCTTGTTCATAATTCCTTATTTAAAGATAAAATATACCGCGAGTATAAGGCAGAGGAATGCTGCCATGTGATTCCAGTGAAGGCTCTGTCCCTGGAACATGATTTGTGCTATGATAGTAAAGATGATGAGCGAAAGCACCTCTTGGATAACCTTGAGCTGCATAAGATTGAACGGACCGCCATTATCCACGAAACCGATACGGTTGGCAGGAATCATGAAACAGTATTCAATGAATGCTATTCCCCACGAGAATGCAATTACGCCAATAAGAGGCCAGTTGGAACTGACGCCAGTCTGTGATAATTTAAGATGTAGATACCAGGCAAACGTCATAAATATGTTGCTGGCAATAAGCAGAATAATTGTGTATAATCCAGACATTATTAAGGTTTTTTAGCAAAGAAACCAAGAATGGCACGCCCTTGTGCCACTCCTGGTTTCCAAGTCGTTTTTATTACTTGCTCAGGTATTCGTGCATAGCAGCTGCTGCACGACGGCCGTCGCCCATGGCGAGGATTACAGTTGCACCACCACGAACAATATCACCACCAGCGAAGATGGTTGGGATGTTTGTCTGCATACCCTCGTTAACAACGATGGTGTTCTTGCGACCCAGCTCCAGACCTTCAATAGAAGTGGGAACAATGGGGTTGGGAGATACACCTACAGCAACGATGGCCTGATCGATAGCGATGGTCTCTGTCGCACCGGGGATGGGCTGAGGACTGCGACGACCAGAAGCATCGGGCTCGCCGAGCTCCATCTTCTGCAGTACAACCTCGGTGACGTTACCCTTCTCGTCAGCATGATACTCGATGGGGTTATGAAGAGTAAGGAATTCGATACCCTCTTCCTTGGCGTGCTTAACCTCCTCGAGACGTGCAGGCATCTCCTGCTCGCTACGACGGTAGGCAATGAATACGCGCTCAGCACCCAAACGCTTAGCAGTACGGCAGCTGTCCATAGCGGTGTTACCACCACCCACAACCATTACGCTCTTGCCACGACGGATGGGAGTGTCGTATTCTGCGCTGGAAGCATCCATCAGGTTGACGCGAGTCAGGTACTCGTTTGATGACATGATACCGTTGCTGTTCTCGCCAGGAATACCCATGAAGTTGGGCAGGCCGGCACCTGAGGCAACAAAGATACCCTTGAAGCCTTCTTCCTCCAGCTCCTTAACGGTTACAGTCTTGCCGATGATGCAGTCCTTGACGAACTTGACACCAATCTTCTCGAGGTTCTGAATCTCGAAGTCCACAATTCTGTTGGGCAGACGGAACTCTGGGATACCATACTTCAATACACCACCAATCTCGTGCAAAGCCTCGAATACGGTTACGTCGTAACCCAACTTGGCCATATCGCCTGCGAAGCTCAGACCTGAAGGGCCAGAACCTACTACAGCAATCTTCTTGCCATTCTTTTCTGCCACTTCAGGCAGGGCTGTCTTGCCGCTGTCACGCTCGAAGTCGGCAGCAAAGCGCTCCAGGTAGCCAATGGCTACGGCGGGCTCGTTCATCTTGAGGTGGATACACTGGCTTTCGCATTGCTTCTCCTGAGGACAAACACGTCCGCAAACGGCAGGCAGGGCAGAGGTGCTCTTCAGAACGCGTGCAGCGTTCAGGAATTCACCACGCTCGATATTCTTGATAAATGAAGGTATGTTGATGTTTACTGGACAGCCCTGCATACAAGAGGGGTTGGCACAGTCAAGACAACGCTTAGCCTCGGTCATGGCCTGCTCCTTGCTAAGGCCCTGGTTAACTTCCTCTGTACGTGTTGTGGCACGATATACGGGATCCAACTCGGGCATCTTAACGCGCTCGATCTGAGTACGCTCCTTAGCCTTCATGCTCTTGCGGAGCTCATCGCGCCATGCAGCGCTACGGTCCAACAGCTCTGACAGGGGAGTTGTTGTATCCTGACCTTCGGCAGAAGGAGCATCTGCGCTCTTGGCGCTTGCTTTCTCAGAGGCACAGGTGCAGGTCTTGCCTTCGAGGGCTGCCTGATAGGCTGCAAGAGCCTCAGCCTCTTCGGGCTTGAAGGCACCAGAACGCTGCAGCATCTCGTTAAAGTCAACCTGATGACCATCGAACTCGGGACCGTCAACACAGACGAACTTTGTCTTGCCTCCTACGCTGATACGGCAGGCGCCGCACATACCGGTACCATCCACCATAATTGTATTGAGGCTGACATCTGTGGGAATTTCATATTTCTTGGTGAGCAAGCAGCAGAATTTCATCATGATGGCAGGACCAATGGCAAATACCTTGTCCACCTTCTCGCGCTGAATAACTTCCTCGATACCTACGGTAACAACACCTTGCTTGCCATAAGAACCGTCGTCGGTCATGATGATTACCTCATCTGAACTCTTGCGAACCTCGTCCTCGAGGATGATAAGATCTTTGCTACGACCGGCCAGAACGCTGATTACGCGATTGCCTGCAGCTTTCAGAGCTTGGATGATGGGAAGCATAGGAGCAACACCAACACCACCACCGGCACATACAACTGTTCCGAAGTTGTCTATGTGGGTAGCCTTTCCGAGGGGACCTACTACGTCGGTGATGTAATCGCCTTCCTTCAGCGCGCAGAGCTTAGAAGTGCTGGCGCCAACGGTTTGTACCACGAGGGTGATTGTTCCCTCCTGAGGGTTACTACCTGCAATGGTAAGGGGGACACGTTCGCCTTTTTCGCCTACGCGGACGATTACGAAATGGCCAGCCTTACGCGCTTTTGCAATTAAGGGTGCTTCCACATCTAGGCGGAATACTTTCTCACTGAACTGAATCTTTCTAACAATCTTGTTCATCTTTTACCTGAATTGTTTTTATTGCTATCCTACGATAATTAAGTTACTTGATGATGTCACAACCCATGTATGGCTGCAACGCTGCGGGGATATGGATACCTTCCTCTGTCTGGTTGTTCTCCAAGATGGCTGCAACGATACGGGGAAGGGCGAGAGCGCTACCGTTAAGAGTATGGCAGAGCTCAGTTTTCTTGGTTTCACTATTGCGATAGCGACACTTCAGACGATTGGCCTGATAAGTGTCGAAGTTACT
>DLBF01000116.1 GCA_002494215.1 Prevotellaceae bacterium UBA7028 | reverse complement strand
CTTCGATAACAGTGCACGGCACATTCTTGCCGTCGGCACTGAAAACGGATGTCATTCCGATTTTCTTTCCTAATAATCCTGGCATTTCAATTAAAAATTTTGAATAAATATAATTATGTATTGTTTTCTTTTTAAGCGGCAATGTGCTTTCCAGAAACTACTTCATACACTTAAAAAGCGAAACAGTTTATCCCCCGAAGGGTCAAGCTAAACCGTTCTTTTTCAACGTATTGATAGCCAATGGCCAGCGCAATAACTGCTTTAGCGGCTGCAAAGGTAGACATTATATATTATCCTCGCAACACCACACTACCTGCAATTAACATAGTTTAAGGTTTTTTATCAATAACAGAAAACAAATCCACAACCGGAATGTTCTTGAAAGGCAGTTGACGGAAAGCGATATGTGCCTGACGAAAAGCGGAAGGAAAACTGCCATCAAGTAAAACAACTTGTTTTGGTCCGCAGTTTGGTGCTTATTGCATTGCAATTTGGTGCTAACGGGAAGGCAAAACAAGTTGTTTTGGTCGAAGCTTTCTGCCGGTTGGCTAACAGCTTGGCTGTTGGCACGTTACAGAGCGTGCTTTTTAGTTATGTCGATGCAATCGGAGCAGCTCTACGCAGACAGCAACTTGGCGGATAATAGATAGCTGAAGGTATGTCATAGAGAATAGCTCATCAAACCATGACGTTTTCGAGCCGTGCGGCTACGTCTTTCAGCCCACGCTGTATGAGTTCACGGTTGCGCCCGTGAGGCGAGGTGAGTCCGGCGCGATACTTGCGCATTAGCGAAGGGTTGATGCCAATCCACTCGGCAAAAGCGGTAGCATTGAGAAAGGGACATGCCTCGAAGAGTGCCTGAAAGGTCATGCGCTGGTTCTCCAGTTCCTCGCGCGGCACGATGGGGAAATGCTCTTCCTCATAGTCGGCCACCATGTCGGAGAGCATATCGAGTTCCAACAGATTGGGGTCTTCAACGGGCGTTTGGTTGGAAACCACCATCAGAAGCTGGTTGATGCGGTCGCAGGCTGCGTGATACTGCATTTCGTTCTTGATGTGTGCCATAGCGGTTATATGTTTTTTATGTCCTTGATGCGGTCGTATTCGTGGTGTGTGCCGACAAAGCGGATATAGAGTTTCTGGTTTACAAAGAGGACGATGGCAACAATGCGGTAGTGGTTGCCCTTTATGTCGAAGACGTAACGGTCGTTGCCCACATAGTCAACGGTGCGGAAGGTCTTGCGCATATCGGACAGGTTGCGCCAGTAGGCTTTATTAACCTGCTTATACCATTCTCTCAGAGGCTGCTCGGCATCGGCATGGATGTCTATGAAGTTGCGCAGAGCGGCAAAAGATATTACTCTCATAGGCTGGTTGCAGCTTTGGATGTATGCAAAGGTAACGATTTTGTTCTTATTCCAAAAGAAAAGGGAAACTATTTTAATACAATCAGGGCCGCACTCCCCTACGGAGCACGGCCCTGACATCAATTTTCAAGCCATCAGCTTCAGAACCTTAATCTTCCCAAACTGATTTCACTCTTGGTGCCTCAAAGATAATGGGGTTCTCGGATGTACCCTCACCAGGAGTGTCGTTGCTGATTGCTCCCTCAGTGATGGAGCCCTCGAGCAGCGACTCATTGCCAGCAAGTGTTTTCAACTTGACGGATGGCTTTACATATTCTTTCATCATGTTGCTATATATATTAAGTTAATCGGTTATTCGCAACTATTTCACTACAGCCTTCTTGCCGTTGATGATGTAGATACCGCGAACGGGGTTCTCCACGCGACGGCCCTGCAGGTCGAACACTTCCTTCTTGGCACTGCCGTCCTCGGCCTTGTAGTCGCTGATGCCCGTTGCCTCGTCGCCGAGCCACTGCAGCGTAGCAGGAGCATTGGCAGCGTGAGGCACCTTGATGTAGGCACGGAACGGATTGGCTGTTGCCACGGCTGCCTTTACGAACTTGCCGTCGGCGAAGCCGTAGTAGTCGTACTCGCCACCCGATGTGAGCGTTGTAGGCTCGGCCACGAACTCCATAGTGTAGCCTTCGGCTGTGGTAACGGATTTGAGTGCAAATGCAGGAAGCTCCGAAACCTCTACGCCAGTGAACCAAGGATAGTTGCTCGGCATATATATATAAGGTACGTAGGCTTCGGGAGCAGCAACCTCGTCGCCGAAGATGTAGCCGTTCTTGATAGAAGTAATCTTGTAGAACGTGCCTCTCTTGGCTGCATCTTCCTCACTCATGGCAAACGGAAGGACGATGGTGCAAAGCTTTCCTTCGGTGAACACACGGGCGTATGTGGCTTTGTCGGCGCTGCCAAAGTAGCCAACGCTATAGGTATCGGTCGGCTTATACTGGCTGGCACCATCGGTGAAGAAGAAGCTGCCACGATACTGCGACTCAACTTTTTCATTTCGATAGGTAGCACCGTCAATATATGCATTGCCAAGGGTCTGCTTGATGTTTACGCCATCGTTGCTCATATCTCCGTTGTTGAACATCACATACTGCGGATCGACAGCAGACTGGAACGTGCAATTGTATACAGGGAATTCTGTGTCGCCATACAGCTCGATTGTGCCGGTCTTCTCGCACTTCACGCCAGGCCAGCCTGTCGGAGAGTCTGTATTTACATTGATTATATGGATGTATACGTCCTCACCCCAGGTCCAAGGTTCTAAGTTCACAAACGTAACAGTGTAGGTATTCGGTACAATATTAGTGGTGTAGCCCGAATAGGTGGCGGAAGAACTTTCAAACTTGTAGATGTCGAATAAAGCTACGCCTGAAGGACTGGTAGCAGAAGAACCGCCCATTCTCCAGTTATCCTTATAGGCAGTACTCAGGTCGTCGCGCAGTGATAGGCGTCTGCCGTTGGCTGTCAGGGTGAACATCTCTTCTGTCTCATCCCAACTCGGGGTCCAGTCAGAAGAACCATCGGTAGAGACGGCAAGGTTGTTGCCGCTTGCATTGTAAAGATAGCCGTTGGTACCGTCGCCAAGGGTGAAGCCTTCAGTAGCTGGTGTCATGTTCACGGTCCACCATTTCTTCGCGTCGGCTGCGATAGAGGCAGCAGTGCCGTCGAACTCGAAGTTCTTGACATAGCTGTTTGAAACCGTTTCCTGATAGAGACCATACTGGGTGTCGCCAGATGTAGCTACTATCACGACCTTGTCGCCATCAGCAAATGTGTCGTCACCATTCATCTTGATGAGCGACGGCTCGTCAGAACCACTCATGTTGGCAAATACGGCATAGAATGTCACGTCTGCCGTACCCATCGTTGCCGATGTAACGAACTCGGGCTTTGCGTCGGTGGGAGTAGCTATCTCCGTTGTAGTCCAGCCAACGAACGACTTGCCACTGATGTCGGCAGGGTTCTCGGGGAACTCTATTGCCAGACCTTCTTTGACCTGAGCTGTTGTGGTGGTTCCATTGACAGAGAAGGTGGCATTGTGGCTTGGTGTCTCTACAATAGTGATAGTATAGACAGCGGTAGCGGTTAAGCCTTTACGTGTGTAGCTGACAGTCACCTGCTGCTCGCCTATCTGCGTCATATCAGGCTCGCTGAACTCAGCCTTGGTTGTAACATCTTCAAATGAACCGTCATTAAAGTAGGCTGTCACCTCTATGCCCTCGTGGCTGAACTCGGCTCCTTCGCCGAAGGTGGTGGAATAGTTGCCCGACAGACTTATCTCTGTGAGCTGCTTGGAAGTGATAGATGCAAGGTAGTTGCCCTGGGCAAACTCGTAAGTGGTGTTGTGCTTGGTCAGATTACCATAGATAACCACTTGGTCGCCAACGGAAATGTCGTCAGCAGAAGTGAAATCTGCACCATTGAGACCAAAGCCACGGTAAGCCTGCAGCTGGTCAGAGGTGGTAGAGCCGTCGGCTGAGATGTTGTAGGTGATGTTTCCGAACTGCGAGTTGAACGGAGTTACTATTTCCGAAACGACGCCCTTGGCATAAACACCTTCAACGCCCTCACCGGCATCGATGGCGGCAAGAGCTTCAGAAACGGTGTAAGGATGCTCCAGCGAGCCGTCGTTGGCATTGGGGTCAATAACCCTCACGGTGTATGTTTCGCTAACGGCAGTGTAGGTGGCATCGTCGGCAGGCTCTACGCGTACTGTCACGTTGGCCGTTCCTATTGCCTTTGCCTCATACAGAGCGTTTCCGTCCGTATCGCCAGCCACTTCAAGCACATCAGTATTGTCGCTCGTCCATACAACTTCATAGTCAGAAGCATCGGTAGAGGCGAACGTAGCATTAAGCGTAAACTCGGCCGTCTCACCGAGCTTTACCGTCGTAGGAGTA
>DLBF01000190.1 GCA_002494215.1 Prevotellaceae bacterium UBA7028 | reverse complement strand
ATATCATCCGTATCGCCCGGCACCATGAAGAGCAGGAGCGAGTTACGCTCTATGTGACGCAGGAAGCGCAGACCCAGTCCCCTACCCTCGGCAGCACCTTCTATGATACCAGGGATGTCTGCCATCACGAACGACTGACCGTCGCGATAAGAGACAATACCCAGCGAGGGCTCCAGGGTGGTAAAGGGATAGCCTGCAATCTTGGGACGGGCGCTACTCAGCGCACTCAGCAAGGTGCTCTTACCTGCATTGGGGAAGCCAACGAGACCGACATCGGCCAAAAGCTTCAACTCCAGAATGATGGTCAGCTCGCGCATTGGCTCACCAGGCTGCGCAAAGCGCGGTGCCTGATTGGTGCTGGTGGCAAAGTGCTTGTTGCCAAGTCCGCCACGACCACCTTTGAGGAGCATCACCAGCTGTCCGTCCTCTGTTACGTCGCAGATATATTCGCCCGTCTCAGCATTATAGACTACGGTTCCGCAGGGTACATCTATATAACGGTCCTCACCATCGGCTCCTGTGCTGCCGCTCTTACCGCCATTGCCGCCATGGGTGGCAAAGACATGACGCTCGTAACGCAGGTGCAGCAAAGTCCAGTAGTTGTGGTTGCCACGCAGATAAACGTGTCCGCCACGGCCGCCGTCTCCACCGTCAGGACCACCATTGGGAATGTACTTAGCCCTGTGCATATGCATAGATCCGCGACCGCCCTTACCAGAGCGGCAGCAGATCTTAACGTAATCTACAAAATTGCTTTCTGCCATCTTTATAAATTGAGAATTGAAAATTGAGAATTGAAAATTCTTAACTCCAAATTCTTAACTTAGTTTGCTTTATCAATAATTGCGAATACCTCGGCAATCATTTCCTCCTTAGAGGGATGCTCTGCCCATGCTACGATGTTGCGGATGCCCTCCTTCTGGAACCACTCAGCCAGAGGAGCTGTCTGGTTGTGATAAACAGCAAAACGCTTCTTAATAGTCTCTTCGTTATCATCGGCACGACCCTGCTCGATAGCACGGTTCAGCAGACGAGCAACGAGGATATCCTCCTCAACAACCAGTTCGATCATGATACCCATATCGTGGCCACGCTGAGAGAGCATCTGCTTCAGAGCCTCAGCCTGTGCGATAGTACGGGGGAAACCATCGAAGATAACGCCCTTGCCAGCAGGCAGGCTATCGTAGGTCTTTGCCAAAATGTCAATCATCAACTCATCAGGAATCAACTGACCGTTATCAATATAACCCTTGGCTGTCTTGCCCAGCTCAGTACCGTTCTTAATCTCAGCACGCAGCACATCGCCTGTACTGATGTGACCCATACCATACTTCTCAACAATCATGTCACTGTAGGTACCCTTTCCTGAACCGGGAGCACCAAAGATAATAATATTCTTCATACCTTAAAAAAACTATATTGTTTGTCTTTATTTTCTTCGATTAATTTTTATCTTTTCTCTTTTAATTTTTAATTAAAGTATAAATATCCCTCATGTTTCTTCCATAGCCGTCATAGTCCAGGCCATAACCCACTATGAAGTCGTTGGGAATCTCCATGCAGCAATACTTGATGTCCAGATCCACCTGCAACTTACCTGGCTTCAGCAAGAGCGTACAGATATCTATGCTGGCAGGGTTCTGCTGCTTCAGCACATCCAACATGTGCGCCATCGTCAGACCCGTATCCACGATATCCTCCACGATGATAACGGGACGGTCTGTAAGGTCCACGTTCAGGCCTATCACCTCGCGAATCTTACCCGTAGTGTTCACGCCCTGATAGGATGCCAGTTTGACAAAGGAAATCTCGCAGGGCAGGTTTACCTCCTTCAGCAGGTCGGCAGCAAAGATGAACGAACCGTTCAGAACAGCCAAGAAAACGGGCTCCTTATCCTGAAAATCCTTGTTAATCTGCTTTGCTATTCGCTTAACCTCCCGCAGAATCTCTTTCTCGGAAATAAAGAGGGAAAAACTCTTATCCTTAACCTGAATTGTCTGCATACTAACTGGTATTCTTTTTTTGAAAATCGCGACAAAGGTATATAAAAGTTCACAAAAAGTAAAATCTTTGCCGTATATCCGTATCACATTCATCGAAAAACGTTATCTTTGCATTACAAAACATCAAGATTATGAAGCTAAGAAACATTTTAGGACTTGTTTTCTGCTGTTCTGCTCTGGCCGTTCAAGCACAGACCGATGTAACCAAATTTGTACCTGGAAGCACCCTCGAGGGTGTCTCTTATTTTCTGCCCAAAACAGCCTTCCGCGTTACCATTATAACAGAGAAAACGGTTACCAAGCCAGGCGATTTCTATAAATATGCCAACCGCTACCTGCGCCTCTCCAACGTACCTACTGAGGAGAAGGTGGAATGGCGCATCAAGAGCATAAAGCTGGAACCCTTTGGCGTGCCCGATAAGGACAAGGCCTATAGCATAAAGATAAAGAGTAAGACTGTGGCTCCTCTGGTAGGACTGAGTAGCGATGGCCTTCTGCTTAGTATCAACACAGAAGCCGTAGAGGAGGTGCTGCCCGAATTGCCTGACGCCATCCCCGCTGCTAAGTTGGAAGACCCACGCACCTATATGACACAGGAAATGCTGGCTGCCGGCAGTACGTCCAAGATGGCTGAACTTTGTGCCGAGGAAATCTACGACCTCAGGGACAGTCGCAACTCCCTTATCAAGGGCGAGGCAGACAATACCCCCAAGGATGGTGCCCAATTGCAACTGATGCTGAACCAGTTGGACAAGCAGACTGCCGCCCTGGAATCTATGTTCAAGGGAACACAGCAAACCAGCACAGAGGTCACTTCCTTCAACTTCCTGCCCAATGAGGAGACGGACAAGGACATTCTGTTCCGCTTCTCTCAGAAACTGGGCATTGTGGACGAGGACGATCTGGCTGGCGCTCCCATCTACGTGAGCGTAAGACGCACAGAGACACTTCCTCAGACAGAGAACGACGAGGATATTGCCAAGAAGAAGGCCAAGATGGAGAAAGGTATATATTATAATGTACCCGCACGAGCCAAGGTAACTATCTTCAACAGCCAGCAGGAGTTCTGCTCCACAGAGTTGCCAATGGGTCAGTTCGGCGTGGTAGAGATTCTCTCCAACACGCTCTTCGATAAGCAGGCTACCACCAAGGTCACATTCTTCCAGACCACAGGCGGCACCAAGGATATTACGAGGTAAAAATTTTTAGACTTTAGACGCTAGACTTTAGACTTTAGAGATGCCTAAAAAAACTTATAGGGACCTACCCCCAGACTATGGGGTTTGTTTGCACGCAAATTGTCCGATGGCGGCGACATGCCTTCATCAGATAGCTTATCCCCAATTACTGAAGAAAGAGACTACTCTGCGCCTCATCAACCCAGAGAAGTGTTCTAAGGATAAGGAATGTAGATTCTATCGCGATTCCAAGCCCGTGACATACGCCTTTGGATTCACTAATTTCCAGAAGAAGATGTTCCCTGCGCAATACCAGACTTTCATGTACACACTAATCGGAAAGTTTGGACGTAACGCCTATTTCGAACGTCGTCGCGGCGAATCTCCCCTATCACCAAAGGAACAGAAGGTCATACTCGAAGCCCTTCGCAAGGCCGGCGTTACAGAAAAGATGCAGTTCGATAAGTACGAAGAGAATATAAACTGGTACGACTGAACCAGTACTTGTTAGGAAGTACTCCAGTACTTCAACGTAAGTACTGGAGTAATCCAGCAAGAGTACTTTACGCAAAAAGCGATACTTTAATATACAAACAAAGGAGGCAGATAATCTACCTCCTTTATTTATGCTAAAGACTAAAGTCTAACGTCTAAAGTCTAATTAAAGCTTGTCGTTGCTGCCAAGAACATCGATGATCTTGTGCATGTACATCTTCTTCATGTT
>DLBF01000140.1 GCA_002494215.1 Prevotellaceae bacterium UBA7028 | reverse complement strand
GGACGGCACAGCCGAGACTGAGGCTCAGATTAAGGAAGAGACACAGGCCACCATACGTTGCGTACCCTTCGGCGTGGAGCAAACTCCTGGTACCGATATGGTCAGCGGCAAGCCTGCCAAGGCTCGCGTCCTGATCGCAAGAAGCTATTAAGCATATGAGGCCGGGAATCTGGATAAGCACGCTCTTTGCAGCCGAGGAGATTCCCTCTGCCATAGTAACCTTTGTGGCGCTGCTGATGTTCCTGCAGACAGGGGCATCCATTACGCTCTCAACAGCATTAGCAGCCCTATTGTTCCTGCCCTGCATACTCAAGTCCTTCCTGAGGACGTGGGTACGCAGGGTTGGTCATTTTAGGGATATGCTTCTCCTTGTAGAAGGACTTATCTGCGTCACCCTCTTCATACTTGCCGGTACCTTCTCACAAGGGATATGGTGTGTATTTTGCGCCCTAATGCTCACTAGCTTTCTGGTAGCATGGCACGAACTGACAGCCCGCATGTATTACGAACGGATGCTTTATCCGCGCCAGCAGAAATTCTATACCAACCTCAAGATTACCTCAGCCCAACTGGCAGTCATCCTTACCTATGGTGTGCTGATTATCATGGTAGGTAATCTGGAGGTATTCTTTCGTCAGATAAGGCATTCGTGGGCAATGGGTTGCTACATGACGGCAGGTGTCTTTATGTTCTTTACCGTGCTACACATTCTGACGCTCCCCACCCCACAAATAGGGAATCAGGTACGCAAGCATAGTATGGGAGCATCCGTCATGGCCGAAGTTCATGTGATAGAACGCATTAGGGAACAACCCAATTGGTGGAAGTATGTGCTCTGTATCTTCCTGATGCTGCTACCACAGAGCCTGATGTTCTTTACGCGCGTACATTATTTATTTGATAAGACGGCAAACGGCGGACTTGGATGCACCATTCAGGAGATTGGTTTTGCACAGGGAACTGTTGGCGTGATAGCTTTTACCCTCGGATTAACCATCGGACGCAGTCTGATGCGATGGATTCCTGCCCAGAAGCTCTTCTGGCCGTTGACCCTTGTTTTAGGACTCTCTCCTGCCGTTTATCTGTTTATGACCATCGAGACGCCTACCGACCTTGGGGCATTATGCGTTGCCACCTTCCACGCCCAGTTGCTCTTCGGCTTGGGTATCTGCATCTGCCGTATTCCCTTGGCCATGATCTCAGGCGAACGTTACCGCAATTGCGCCAACCTGCTTAGCGTTCCCCTTATTGCCACCTGTATGCTCCTTCCCCTAATGGCAAGCGGTTGGCTGGTATCATGGTTGGGCTATCACCAGTTCTTCCTCCTTAACACCCTCACCGCCCCCATCTGTTGGCTACTGATAAAAGTGGTTAGAAGGTAGTGGTAATGGTTAATGGTTATTGATTTTTCGAACAACTCGTATGAACTTTTCCGAGCGTTAGCAGACTCGAAGCACAACTTCAATTATGAACACCGAAGGGGTCTCGAGCGAAAGCGAAAACGAAGTGGTAATTATGAATTATGAATTATGAATTAAGAATTATGAATTGAAAAAAGCGCCGCTTTAACTAATTTCTTTGAAACGCCCCCAAAAAGTTGAGGCGGCTCAAACGATCGATCGAGCCGGCTCAACTGATCGAGTGAGCCGGCTCAACCGAAAAAACGAGGCTTGTGGCACTTTTGCAATTGTTGCAAAAACAATCAACTTGCAAAATAAATTATTTAAGTTGTTTCTTGCCCAAAATCAAGTTGATTTTTGCTCAAAAACAAGCTAATAAGAATTCAGCCTCCAAACTCCTTGAATTCACGCTGAATTCGAGGAGTATTCAGCGTGCAAACCATCCGAATTCAGTGTTCATACTCAAAGCATAAAAAAAGCGAAGCCAAAGATATGGAAGAAGTTGACTGGCAAGAGCGTGCTCTTCAAGACCGACTTGATTCTGACAGAAGTAACCTTCTATCGTCTCGATTACGATGGAACTGTCCCCAGTTTGTCCCCAGTAGTGAAGTGACCCCCAAAGTTTGTCCTCTGTTCAATTCTACACAATTGGAGAAAGCCGAAAAGATATTGGAATATCTGAAATCCAAGAATGGCAGTATAACAGACTTGATGGTAATCTCAGGCGAAAAAAACAAGAATCGTCTTCGTCAGAAAGTGCTGTATCCTTTGATTGGTGCAGAATTGGTAGAGCCAACAATCAAAGAAACGCCCAATAGTCCTAAGCAGAGTTATGCATTGACAGAAAAGTCAAAGGCATATATGAACAAAAAAGAATAAGTTTTTGGCCTCTTCTGTCAGTTTTGTCATTGACAAAAAAAACACTTTAACACTCACAAAGAAAAAGAATTATTTATAGCGCTCCATAAAGCAAATAGCAATACGGCGTTTCTCTGGGAGTGAAAGGCCGTATTGCTCATAGTGATACGCCGTTTCTCTAATAAATATACGACCTGCGAATGAAGGTTGCTGGCGGATGTGGAAGATGTATATTGAAATTATTGGATTTTCGCAAAAACAGGTAACATATACCATAAGAACCTTTGAGAGCCGATGGTTATCGCGTTGAAGGCACGGTATATGTTTGTGCGATATGTACCTATCATGTACCTAACATATACCTGACATCTCTGTCAAATTCTTGAATCATAAGGTACATATAGGGTATATGTTAGGTACATGTTTAGACAATATGTACCGTCTGATAAGAACGATAACCATCGGGGGTAAAGCCTCGTTGGGGTATATGTTGGCAATTATTTGAGAAAACTCCATTGTCGGAGCAGAGAGCTAAGGGTAAAAACATGTATTAATACCTTCACATGTTACTATTAAGGTTTGCAAGTATTACTATTAATAGTAGTCATTTTAGGCTTTAGGCTCTAGATTTTAGACTTTAGCGCATAGCTATTGCTTCGTGAATTAATTTGACAATGGAGATATTGGTCTCACCTTCATTACAGGGCTATTAGCCATAAGTTTTTTACTGTCAGGTTGGAAAACAAAAACTCCCCCGTTAGGGAATAAAATTTCTCTAACTGGGGAGGAAAAAGGGACTAACAAAGTACCCTTAAAAAATATTTACAAGTTGCAGGAAAGCCCTTTGCGACTCCCCGCAAACATCAGTTCTTCGGAATCTTGACCAAAGCTGTAACGGTAAAGGTGACAAGGCAGAAGGCCATTACTATCAGGAAGAAGGTCTGATAGCCTACATTCTCGGATATCAATCCCGAAACCATTCCGGGCAACATCACGCCTCCCAGATACTGTCCTGCCGTACAAATGGCAAAGACTGCCGTACTGCGTTCGCCTCGTGAGAAGGTAACAAGGAACAACGTATATGCGGCAAATCCCAAACCATAACCAATCTGCTCGACGCAGACACAGGTTCCTGTAATCCATAACTGATCTGTAGGGAAATAGCTAAGGAAAACATATACGATATCCGGTAACGTAATACACAGCACAAGAGGCCACAGGCATCGCTTCAGTCCCCATTTAGAAACGGTCCAACCGCCTACGATTCCGCCCGCTAAAAGACCGATAACGCCCAAGGTTCCGTAAACCAATCCGAAATCTACGTTACTCATACCCAGGCCACCCTCTTCTATTCCGCGAGTAAGGAACAATGGTACGATCTTCGTCAGAAGTCCTTCTGGCAAACGGAACAACAGGATAAACATCAGGGCTGTGATAACGTGGGGCTTTGTTGCAAACACCTTCAGCGTATTCCAGAACTCAATCAGCTGGGTCTTCAAGTTGAAATCGTTATGCAACGATGTTTCGACCTTGGGCAACAACAAGCTATGATAAGTGGCAAGTAAGAGCATCAGTACACCCAATATCAGGAAGACAACCATCCATGAGGCTGATGGGGTCTGAAAGGCTGCCCCCAGCTTTCCATCTTGCAGATAGCCAGCTAACAGCACCAATCCTCCCTGCCCTATTACCATACCAATGCGATAGAAGGTGTTTCTTACACCTACATACAATTCCTGGTCCTTCTCTTTCAGTCCGATGATATAGAATCCATCCGCAGACACATCATGCGTTGCACTTGCGAAAGCAATCAACATAAAGATGGCCAGTGAACTCTGCAACCAGTAGGCCATTGGGAGCGTAAAGGCAACCATTGCCAAAGCAATTCCCATCAGGAACTGCATAGACAAAATCCACCAACGCTTGGTCTTGAAGTTGTCAATGAAAGGACTCCACAGTGGCTTAATAACCCACGGCAGACCCAACCAACCAGTGTAAACTGTGATTTGTCCGTCAGACAAACCAAAATCCTTGAACATGATAACCGAAATCAGCATAACTGCCGAGAACGGAAGTGATTCTCCCAAATAAAGGGTTGGAACCCAAAGTGCAGCTTTATTTTTCATAACAACGGCCCCCTCCGCTCCCCTTGGGGGAGTACTATACCCGGGGTAGGTTTCTTAATTAGATTTATCATTTCTTCCCTCTTCCTTAGGACACTCCCCCAAAGGGGGAGCTGGGAGGGGGCTTCTTATCACCCTAATTCCCAACATGGTGGGTTGTCTCTTTGCATACTGGTACAGGGGCATCGGCTCTAAGACTACCTTCTTGTAGATACTGCTGGCATCCAGCAGATATAGCTTGCCGTCCTTACCCCACTCGGCAAATCCCACATGGCTGACATCCAATCCGTTCTTTTTGGTCACAAGGGCAAGGATATCACCATCATTAATACATTTCAGCGCATCCCTTGACTCATTCAAGAGACTGGAGGGAATATAGCGAACCTCTGTTCCCGAGACGGCTTTCTCTAACTGTGCTATTGTCTTTACATCTTCTGGATTGTCCTTCAGCATGGTGTAATATTCGGGATGCCGACTCATGTAATTGAGTTGTAACTGCTGAGTGGCAATGAAAGGATAATCTGTCCCTGTCTGCTCTTCTACCAGTCCCAACCGGGAATTGCTCGCTATCCATTGGCTGAAATAATGGTTGCGGCTGCAATAGCCGTCCAGTTTACCATTATTATATCGGATGGTTTGAAGCCAACGCAGATAATCCTGCCAAGTGATTCCTCCATGCTTGGTGGTAAGGATCAGAGCCGTAACTGTCTCTACGAACGTAGTACAATCCAACTCCCTGAGGTTTACCACCAGTTCTTCCTCCTTATTAACCTCTAAAGTATGCCCCACATACGGGATGCCTAAGAACTGATGTGCATAGTATAGGACCAAGTTCTTGTCCGCAGCCTGCCTCCTACCCTTCTGCAACAACTCTACCACACGAATGCTATCTTCCCGCTCGTAAGTAACAGCTTGGACGGGTAACGATAACGTTAATGTCAACGATAACAAAACCAAAATCCAAGTTCCCCTCGCCCATGGGAGCGACTGGGGGCTGTAGAGTAGCCACTGAATGTGGCTGCGCCCCCACAAAGGGGAGCGAATCCCCATTCGCGACGGAGTTCGGGTTAGAGGTGAGGCTGATAATTGATAGTACTTCATGGCTGACCTGTATTTGTTACGGAATAACCTACCAAACGATCGTAGCGCTCACCTTGTCCACGATAGTAAACCAGTACGCTGTATTCATTCTCTGTCTGATAAAAATCACCTTCTGTACGAACCGTAGCGCCATCTTGCTGTCTGTACTGATAACTGTAGTAGCCCTGTTTCAGCAAAACGGCAGCATGATATTGCTTATTGATATCGTCGTACTCCATCTTGCATTCCGGATTAAAGGTCTCGCCCGTCCATTGTCCACAGACATAGACATCGCCACCAGGAAGTCTGGGACTCTGCAGGTAGAAGTGCACCACCACGTATTCCGCTGTGATGGCATCATCCACATCGTCGGAACTGCGTAAGACATATACGCCATTCTGGTCCTTCAGATATGAATAGTTATGCTGAGGCTCATCGGCAAAAAGCGTTGCATGATAGTAAGGATCGAACCAATCCATTCGCTCCACGCCCATTGCCGTACGATGAACATCCAAAATTTCGAACCTATGGAACTCGCTACCCGCCGAGAAGATAAGCTTCCTATTATGCGTAAACTCTATACCCGCATTATTACGGATATTAGGCACAAGGCCTGTCACGCGGTTATCCCAACGACGGTTCTGGAAAACAACCACCTTCAGCTCACGCTGCGGATCAACCACATTGAGGGTTCCGTATCCGATGCCAAGCGTTACCTGCTGATGGTCTCTGTTGAAATCGATATCTGTATTACTGCTAACCTGAGTCCTGATACTGGCCACACTCTCATACATACAGAACTGGACTTCCAGCACTGGTGTATCCTCAGACATATCATCATCCTCGTGGAAAATCTGCAGGCAATAGTTGCCGCTCAACAAAGGACGAAGCTGCTGAGAAGGCAGTTGCAAGCGATAATGTGTGTAAATTTGCGTGGTATTAAAGCTCTTCTCGTACTCCTCGACCAACTGATTGTTGAGGCCTGCCATATAATCGCTCTCGAAAATCTCGTCCGAAGGTTCCCAGTTGGCAGTACAATGCTGCAGGTGATAGACGTAGCGTTGGTAGTCATGGCTCATCTCATCCCATTCTATAGATAAGGTGTGCCTTTTCCTCATGGATAAGATGGGAGGCAGGGTCGGATCATCATCCACAATCACAGTAAGCGTTTTTACATTCTCGTCATAAATACGCTGTACCTGAGCTGTTGCCAGGCACGGAAGGACTAGTAAAAATGAGAAAATGTAAAAATGCAAAAATGATAACCCAAATACTTTCTTCATGGCTTTCCTTTGTTTTAGCTTAAATCCTCTTCGCCCTTTAATCTGGGCAAAACCCAATGGTATTTAACGGCAAGAACCCTGATGAGTATTACCATAAAGCTACTCAGGAGAGCATTCACCTCGACCGACATACCCAGTCTTACACCTAATATGTATATGAGACCGCCTGCTACACAGGCCAATGCATATATCTCCTTACGGAAAATCAAAGGCACCTCGTTGATGAACACGTCACGGATAACACCGCCTGCGGCACCCGTTATAGTTCCCATAGTGATGGCAGTCCAATAAGGGAAGCCCATATTCAGCGTCTTCTCTATACCGATGACATTAAAGAGGGCCAGTCCGATAGTATCGAAGATGAACAACGTATTCTTCTGACGAATCAGGTGCTTTCCGTATGCCATAACGAAGAATACGGCTATGCCACAACAGATAAAATAGCTGCTGTTGGTCATCCAGAACGGATTTACGCCCAACATCAAGTCACGAAAGGTACCACCACCTATTGCAGTTGCCATACCCACAATCCATGCCCCGAAGACATCGAAGTGCTTAGCCGATGCCAAACGGATTCCGGACAATGCGAAGGCAAAAGTTCCTATGAATTCTATTACCACAAAGGATGTGGGAAGCCTGAGTGTGGTTCCCATCTCCTGTAAGATGTCAAGTAACCAATCCACTATGCTTGTATATTTTAATCAGAAACCAAACCTAATTCCTTCCAACCGACAACCATCTCTGTGGCATCGGCCAATGCTGTCTGTGCATCCACCTCATACTCCTTGCAGAGCAAGTCAGCCAGTTCCTGGCAGGTAAATTCCTTGCCAATAACAGCATTCCACAAGTAGGCAGCAGATTCGTTCAGGCTGATTACCTTGCTGAAATCAATATTCTTACGGCCATAGGCCACAATAACATTCTCGTCACATACTGTACGGAGTTCAAAACCTTCGTTTATTTTCATATTCAAAGACCCCTTCCTAAACCTCCCCCTCTATGGGAAGGGACTGCAATCCAGGGTGCGGGCAGTTTAAATATTGATATTTGACTTTATGTTTTCTAATTAGAAAGGGTCCTCCCCTTAGAGGGGGAGCGGAGAGAGGGTCTCTTTATAGATGGCTAGCAGATAGCGGCGTATAGGGAATAACGTTCGCCAAATACGAATCTTCCGCTTTAGGCATGCATCATCGGCAGAGAGTGTCCTGTTGGGACGGATATATTCTGTAACGACACCTCTCACATCGGCCATTGTGCAATGCTCAACCCCTCTTACATTCCCATCGCCCTGCAAGGTTAACTTATTGCCATCCACCTTGATAATACGATGTAAGACATAATGTCCCTTGGCTATTTCCGCCAACACAGCATCACCCACCTGATAAGCAGCAGCTGTAGCCAGCTTCACCTTGTCACGCCCAAACTCTATGAAAGGACGCATACTGTAGCCCTTGACCCATATAACAGCAGTATGGCCCTCTGCCAGTTTCTCGGACACAAGTCCCAAAAAGGCATCGTTGGGCAATTCATGCCTAACCTCTGACGAAGCTATGCCGTTCCTTTGCTTATTGAAAAACCTAAACGGAGACATCAACAGCCTTAGCAGAAAGCGTACTATGGTCTTCAGGGCATTCATTTAACGATTGTATCATGGCAGAGATGAGCTGCTGCGGCATCTGGCAGGCAACCCAGCTCATACATTCCGCAAAGACGAACCAACTCGGCAATGCCGTCGCAGATTCCCTTATAAACACGCTTGTCCCACTTCATATTACTGATAGCAGGGAGCAGGTTGCTGAAAGCCTCCAAAGGAGACAACGTCCTGATGCTATTCTCTGGACGCTGCTGAATGCGCACAATGCCACCAACGGGAGCCTGTATATTTCTGTAACAGCGCGTCTTACCACTCCAGGGGCTACCATAGACAATAGCCTGACCATCCACTATCCTAACCACGGGATTGTCATCGTTCATCAGGTCGCAGCCAGGGATATTATCGTACCAAAGTCTGGTATGCGTGCTCTTGCCCGTTCCGCTGGGAGCGGTCATCAGATAACCCTTCCCCTGATGGCGGATAACAGAGGCATGCATCAGCATGGTATATTGGTCGGCAGAGGCGAAGGCATAGGTCATCATCAGCGCATTATTGAGTCCGTAATTACGCTGGCTCCAGTTCTCACCCAATATCGCAACCTTTGACTCCTTAAAGTCTGAAGAAGCTTGCATATAGCTGCATAGAACGCCCTGAACATCAGAAATCTCGTACTGATATTCCGAGTTGTCTGTACAATAGACACCATGATTACAGCCTCCGCAATCGAACTGTCCTATCTCCTGACCTCTCTGACTGAAGCGGAAGGAATCGTCCACCGTCAGCGTGAAAAGCAAAGGCTCGGCAGTCTCTTCAATCTTAAAACGAGAGAACGACGGAAGCAGAGATTCGTCGTTGCAATCGTCGAGGAAGACTATGCAAAAGGCATGATCACCCACTCGATAAAACAGTTTACGCTCCTTCATCAGGCTTTAGTCTTTCTTACTTTTCTTATTGGCCTTTTTGTTGGCTTTATCAGATTTCAGCATCTCAACTTCCTCTTCGCCATAATATGCTTCAGGAGTGAAGATGCAGTCAACCGTCTTGACGGTAAAGTCTCTGTATTTCTCATACCTGTGACGTACGGAAAGCTGTTTCTTCTGCAGCTTTTCCTTCTTGTCCCCAAAGTATATTGCGGTAACGGGTTGCTTGCATCCTTCGTTCTTTTGCAAATACTGCTGCAACTGAACAGAATACATATTTCTACCAATCAGGAACTTGGTCTTGCTATCGACAAACGAAGAATCCAAATACTGGACATCCGTTATGTAACTCACTGAATCTGTAAACGATGCAGCAAACCCAAATATGTAAACAGGCTTTTGCTTAATCTTAGCCTCTGCGTTCTGACACAACAGGCAAGCAAAGAATAACAATATATAAAATGCGCTTCTCCTCATTCTTGTAGTTTATTTCTAGATTTTATCACGCAAATATACGAAGTTTCCCCGAAATGGACAAGATTTCGGGGAAACTTTTCAATTAACTAAAGTCCAATGTCTAAAGCCTAAAGTCTATCATTCATTCAAGTCAATAACATAACTTACCTTTCTACCGCTGGGAGTGAGGGCCTTTATCCATAGGGTACGATCAGTACTCTGGTTGGCACTCTTAACAGCTTCTTCCCAATCTTCGACGGTATTCATCTTCTGGTCATTGACCTGCAGGATGATAGCACCCTTTCCTGCTCCGGCAGCCTTCATCTTACCGTTGCGAATGGCATTGATGGTCAAGCCGTAACTAATATTCATAGTCTTCTTTTCTTCATCAGAAACGGGCTTCAACTGAACGCCCAGTTGGTCGAGATCTACTTCCTCCATTACCTTGGTGGTACCCTGAGAGTTACGCAATGTTACAGTTTCTGTATGAGACTTCTTGTTGCGAAGGTACTTGATGGTAACCTTGTCGCCAGGACGGTGCTGTGCGATAGCCTCCTGCAACTCTGACATCTTGCTTACCTTCTTGCCATCGAACTCAGTAATCACATCGCCCTTCTCAAGTCCGGCATCCTCCGCAGCACTTGTATCATAGACTTTCTCGATGTAAACACCGCTAACAGTTCCCAGTTCCACATCGTTGCCCTTAGCCTTCTCGGCATCAATGTAATTAGATACATCTTGTCCGCCAACGCCCAAAACAGCACGCTGAACAGTACCATATACCTTCAGGTCAGCAACAACCTTGTTCATAATAGAGGTTGGGATGGCAAAACCATAACCACTGTAGCTACCTGTCTGGCTGTACAGCATGGCGTTGATACCAACCAGTTCGCCCTTCTCGTTCACCAGAGCGCCGCCACTATTACCAGCATTGATGGCTGCATCTGTCTGAATGAAGCTCTCAATACCATTAGCACCCAGGGTGCGAGCCTTGGCACTTACGATACCTGCAGTTACGGTACTGGTCAGGTTAAAGGGATTACCAACGGCCAATACCCACTGTCCCAACTTCAAATCATCACTATTGCCAATGGGGATGGTAGGAAGGTCCTTGCCATCAATCTTTATCAGTGCCAAGTCGGTAGTAGGGTCACAACCAATGATACGACCCTTGAACTCGCGATTATCATTCAACTTCACCTCTATCTGATCGGCCTCTCCTACCACATGATTGTTGGTAACAATATAACCATCACTGCTGATGATAACGCCACTGCCTGCACCATGTCTGTCTGGAGCCTTGTATTCGCGCTGCTGAGGTTGCTGACCTCTGCCACCAAAGCCGAAGAAATCACCAAAGAAATCGCTAAAGGGATCCTGTACAGTCACACGCTGGGTCTTACCCGTCTGTGTTACTTTAATATATACAACGGCATTGACAGATGATTCAGCCGCAGAAGTCAAATCCACATAACCACCTGGCACTGCAGCAGCAACAGGAGAAGGAGCAAAAATGGGTGCAGGAGCTTCCTTAGCAGATGTATTCTTAATCACTGCACCAGTAACAGCACTACTTGCGAAGGCAAGAACAGTCATTCCAATCCACATTTTACTTGTCTGTTTCATAACTATATCTGTTTTGTTTGTTAATTTCCCGTTTTTTTATCACTTAAGCATCGCAAAGATATATCAATTTTTATAAACAAGGTAATATCAGAAACGCTTTTTGCTAATATTTAACAGAACAACAACATCATTAACGGTTGTTAAACGCTAAAGAGGGCCTAATTTACATTCGTTTACTTACATTACGTGAGATATTTTTTCAAAAAATAAAGGTACATACAAGTTTTCTTTGTACTTTTGCATCCAGAATTAGGCAGTAAACCGGCTTGTCGCTAACTCTGTCAGCAATGAGAGGGCGAGAGGAAAGTCCGGGCAACACAGGGCATCCCGCTTCCTAACGGAAAGAGATTCGCAAGGGTCTGTAAATGCAGAAGAAAATAACCGCCTTTTAATTAAGGTAAGGGTGAGAAGGTAGGGTAAGAGCCTACCAGGTTGGTGGTGACATCAACGCTGTGCATTCCGGGAGTTGAAAGTTCATGTATACCAGCGAACAAAAGAGAAGGCGGCCCGTCTGAGCTGGAGGGTAGAACGATAGAGGTCTGCGGTGACGTAGGTCGTAGATAAATGACAAGCACTTTTTCTCCTCAAAAAGGGTAAAAGCACAGAACCCGGCTTACAAGTTTACTGCCTTTTTCTGTTTTTAAACTGACAAGGATGAGAAACCTAGACTATATATGGAACATCAACGAGCAGAAGCTCTCCACGTATAAGAGATGGAGGCTCAGGATGTTGAAGAGAGGCATCATCATTACGGAATGTATCATGAAGAGCAACCTCATGAGTTATGCCTCTGCCCTGACATACAACTGCATGTTGGCAGCTGTGCCCGTATTGGCCATCATCTTTGCCATAGCCAAAGGATTCGGATTCGACAATTTTTTGGAAGAGCGCATACGTACCTCGCTGGAGATTAACCCAGAGATTCTGGACACCATCCTAGGCTTTGTCGATTCCTATCTGCAACACACAAAGAGCGGCGTTTTCCTGGGTGTAGGCTTGGTCTTCTTGCTCTACACTCTGCTGTCCCTGACTACTAACATCGAGACGGCCTTTAACACCATCTGGTTTGTAAAATCATCGCGCAACATATACAAAAAGATTACGGATTATATCAGCGTATTCATCCTGCTACCCTTTATCATCATTATCCTGAGCGGTCTGAATATGGCACTAATGACATTCAAAAGTTTGATTCCTGAGTACGAATACCTAAGCAACACTCTGGGAACCATCCTGCAAATGTCGCCCGTAGTACTTATCTGCATCGCCTTCATACTGCTTTACAAACTGATGCCCAACACGCACGTCAAATTCAAGAACGTGATAGTACCAGGTATTCTGGCAGGCATAACCTTCACCGTTATCCAGTACCTGTATATACATTATCAGATCAAGCTGAGTAGCTACAACGCCATCTACGGTTCGTTTGCCGCCCTACCCCTTTTCATGTTGTTACTGCAGATTTCCTGGAGCATCTGCCTGATAGGCGGAGAGCTGTGCTATGCCAACCAGTGCATGGAGAACTACGCTTTCGAGCGACAGAGTTTCGACCTTAGCCGACGCTACCGCGACACCATCTGCCTGCTGCTTATGAGCAAGATTTGTAAGCGTTTTGCCAACGGAGATTCCGCCTATTCTGCACGTACGCTGGCCAAGGACACACAGCTACCCGAGACGGTAGTCAGAATCCTGCTGGACGAGTTGGCTAACATGCGACTGCTGGTGGAAACACACAACGAAGCAGACAACGTATCACTATACCTGCCTGCTGTGGACATTCATCGTATGACACTAAAAATGGTAATCAAGCACATAGACAGCTTTGGCTCTGAGGCCACCTCACACACATGGAGAATGAATGCCCCTGAATGGGAAAGGCTGCGTACGCTAAGATACCACGACAGGGATACATTATTAATTGACGTTTAAACTTATATACATTATGATATTGAAAATATTACTCAGCTGGTTTACTTTCGTCCTTATTGTTTATATTGCAATGTGGTTCGAGACCATTTATTACAAAAAGAACCTGCCTGCCGTATTCCAGAAGTTGCTCATGGCCTTTACAGAAGAAGAGGAATAAAACAATAAAGCCTTCGCAGCATGCGAAGGCTTTACTATTATACAGATAACGTTTCCGTTAACCCTTCTTTATCAGGAAGATCATTGATGTTACAGTAGCCAAAGTACTGATAATGGTTGCTCCTGCCGTCCAGAACGTATAGAAAGCACTGCTCTTGATACTCTGGCTCTTGTTGGGCTCAACATAAATCAGGTCGTTCTGCTGCACATAATAACCAGGACTCTCGAAGACATTTGACTTTGTAAGGTCCATCTCATACATCATACGCTGACCGTCAACCTCTCGGAAGAGTTTGATTTTCTGACGTAAACCCGTGTCAGCAATATCACCACACTGTGACAACACGTCAAGTACCGTATTACGCTCACTGGTCAAACTTACCACTCTGGGACCCTTTACAGCGCCCAAAACAGCCACACGGGCATTCAGCAGATTAACAGTTACACCGGGGTCGGCAATATGATTCACTTCCTTTATTTTCTCCTCTATCTCCTTGGCGGCATCTACAGTTGTAAGGCCAGCCACATGAACCTTGCCTATAGAAGGAAGAACTACGTAACCATCGTTTGTAATAGTATATCCATATGCATTAGACATACCGCCAGAGGCACCTGATGAAACGTATGAAGAGTTGGTGCCACGACTTCCGCCGGAAGTACCCATCACAACATCCTGAGCAAACACTGAAAGCAAATCAGGCTCACTACATGTCACCTTAACCAGTATCTGGTCTGCAGGCTTCAGCTTCATCTCGTACTGCTGCAACACCTGCTGAGCTTGCGTATACAAAGAATCTGCGCCCTGAAAGTAAACAATTTTCTTAGTAGAGACACAACTGCACATCATTACAGCAAATGTCATGACAGAAAGAATAGAATAAAACTTTTTCATTTTATTAAACATATTTGCATGGCAAAGTTAATGCTTTTATTCAATATCACTGCTATATAAGGTCGTTTTTTAGTAAAATAATGGTTCATTTGTGGATTTATGGCAAAATTTATATACCTTTGCAACAAAACATTTTCAGATTTATGACTATCGCAGTAGATTTTGACGGAACAATCGTTGAGCATAGATATCCCGAGATTGGCAGGGAAATTCCTTTTGCCACAGAGACCCTGAAGATGCTCATAAAGGAACATCACAAGCTTATTTTATGGAGCGTAAGGGAAGGAAAACTGTTGGACGATGCCGTAGAATGGTGTAGAGCCAGAGGCGTAGAGTTCTATGCCGTAAACAAGGATTTCCCCGAGGAGGACGTAGAGAAGAACATGCACTTCAGCAGAAAGCTGAAAGCCGATGTTTGGATTGACGACAGAAACGTAGGCGGCCTACCCGACTGGGGAACTATCTACGAGATGATATCGAAGAAAAAGACCTACGAGCAAATACTGACAGAACAGCTAAGTGCCGAGCCAGAGAAGCCAAAGAAGAAATGGTGGCAGTTCTAATAAAGAAACAATAAAGCCTTGGGCTAATTGACGCCCAAGGCTTTTCTATACCTTGTTTATATTATAAGCATTACTTAGCGTAAGAAACAGAGCGAGTCTCACGGATAACGGTTATCTTAACCTGACCGGGATAGGTCATCTC
>DLBF01000096.1 GCA_002494215.1 Prevotellaceae bacterium UBA7028 | reverse complement strand
GCGTAAACAATGCGTAAACAAACTATTTCAGTTAGGGGTATTTTGTGAGTTTCAGTGAAAATCGCAAAGATATAACTTATTGACCATCAGTATAGTTACAAATCATAGACTATCGCAGAATATCACTAAATTGGTCTCATAATCTGGAGGTCCTTGGTTCAAGCCCAAGCTGGTCCACGTTGAAAAAAAAGGAGTTACGCGATCGCGCAACTCCTTTTTCTTATTCGCCAAACCGTAAGCGATGATAGATGAAGATTCCACTTCTTTTTTTCTCTCTTAATTCTATATTTAAGTTTGCAAGCAGTTATTCGTACTCATCACTTTTAGGAGAGGAATATAGAGATACCATTAAAGCTCTACATCAATGCAGTTTTCGGACTTACGGCTCAGGGTTCGAAGGTGCAGGGACTTGCCACGCTTCTGCAGGATGATGACAGAGGCACGCTGAATGTTAGGACCTGCACCGTTCACTACGGGATAGGTGGCACCGCCCAAGCCCTGAGGAGCATAGTTGAACCTGTGCGTATGAGCAAAGATGGCTACATCAAAGGGCTGTGACTGAAGGAGAGGAGCCCAGGCATCACGGCAGGGCTGGTACTTATCGTCGTTACCGAAGACGGGGATGTGGCTGAGCAGGATGCGACGCTTGGCCTTCTTGAAAGCAGGGCTCTTGAGTTCCTGCTTGATGAAGTCGGTCTCCTCGGCACGAAGCTGAGTAAAGTCGTTGAAACCGGCATATTCGCGATCGTCATCGGGCTTATCCTCGCCACAATCCAGTACCATGAAACGGGTATCGCCCCAACTGATACCGCCGTAAGTCTTATCGCCAGGATAACCTATCAGGCTGTGCATGCCAGCCGAGTAGAAGTTACGAATCTCGTGATTGCCTCGGATGAAGAAGATGGGCGTCTCAGCACCACCAATGGGGTCTGCCAGACTGTGAATCATACGGATGGCGTGCTCGCGGTCGTAAGGTTCGGGCAGGCAGTCACCATTAAATACGATGAAATCGGGAGAAATACCTTCCACACGCAAGGTATCACGCAGCATCTTATAGGTACTCTGACGGTCGTGCAGGTCGTTGAAAATAACGCAGGTGAAGTCGGTGCTATTCACCTGTGGCGTAGTGAACTGATAGAACTGGGTACGCAAGGTATCACCCGTATGGAACTCATAGGCATGCTTCATCATCAGATCCACCACACAGACGCGGTAGTAGTACTTCTGTCCGGGCTGCAGGTTGTCGAGGGTGATGCGGTTCTCGATATCGAAGCATATTTCCTGTCCGTCCAACAGGGCATGCTTCTGCTGCAGGTTGTTAGGGTCTGTTCCGTACTCCACCCAGCAATGGGCAGGAGCCGTTGTCTGGAACATCACGGTCATCTGCGTAGGGTGTGGGTCCTGCAGATAAGGCTTGAGGGGCATCAGCTTGTCGGCCTTGATGGGCAAACGCAGGGTGGTCATAAGGGGACGATGGTCTGAGGCAGTAGGCTCGTCCAGCACCCAGCTCTTCAAGCCTACGGCAGGATAGGCATTGAAGGAAGCGATATAGTCTATACAATCCTTGGGTTCCTGAGCAGGGAAAGTAGGCTTTTTACCCGAATTCACCGTAAAGAACTTACCTATCTCCTTCATCGTCTTAGAGTCTGGTGTATCGTTCCAGTCGCCTGCTATAAGGAAGGGCTTCTGCCACTTCTTTGCCTCGCGGACAAGGATGGGAATGGATGCCAAACGGTTCTCCTCCATGAGGTCGAGATGCGCACATGCCATCACATAGTTCTCCAGCTCTACCACCAAGAGCACACGGGGCTCCTTGCCAGGCAAAGGGGTGCGGGTAACACTTAGGGGACGCTCGCGTGTGAGGATGCCGACGCCATACTTGCCACCCTTGTAGTCGATGGCACTGGCATAGACGGGATAGTAGAGGGTACGACGTGCCAGTTCCTCGATCTGGTTAAGTCCCTCGCTGCGGGTGGTAACGCTGTCCAACTCCTGCAGGGCTACCACATCGGGCTGCTGCCGCCAGATGATATCCGCCGTTCGATCGTAGTTGATGTCCATCTCGACACCAGCACAATGCTGTACATTATAACTCATCACATTTACCTGCCAAGGCTTACCCGGCTGGTTCTGGGCGAAGGCCGATAAGGCCATACTCACCATCAGGGCAACAAAGGAAGAAACCCTGATTCCAACGTTGTTTTTCATACCAATTATATTATTTATTGAATAACATTTTCTTGCCGTTGCGGATATAGACTCCCCTCTGGGCAGGATGACCGCTCAGACGGCGTCCGTCTATGCTATACCACTCACCAGAAGCACCATGATCGCCATCCCCGAACTGATGACTTATTATTCCCGTCGCATCCAGCGGTTCGTCAAGCCAGCGGAAATAATCACCAAATCCGGACATGGCTGTGAGACTTAAGAAAAAGGAGGTGCCAACCGCCGTATGGTCTGACGTTGAACTGTCATCGACACGGAAAAGCGTCTCGTTGGCAGCGGAATGAGCATCAAGGAAAGAAAGGTAGTTGGCATAGGGAACAACCATATCTCCCTTGGAATGGATAAACTGTATGCGATGCTGCGGCTCCCAGCCCGTCACAACGCTGTTATCGGCCAAAGCGCGATGCAAATCCTGGCATGCATCGCCTTTTTCTGTGGGAACATTATCAAAATTCTCAGGATTCGTCAGGTATTCATAAAGACCCGGGGTAAAGACTTTCTCCAGTCGGGCCCAAACCTGACTCTTCCCTTTAGCCAGGAAAAGCTCCGCCATCTGCTCTGGGGAATAACAATGTCCGTTGGCCTCCAGGCCTTCCTGCACCTGGCTATACCACCTTTCGGAGATATCGTTGGTAGAGAGATCCTTGCTCGAGAGCCAATCCATAATACCCGTATCGAGGAACTGCTGGGAAAGATAGTCCGCGATGGAATGGTCCTTCATGTCGGGATGGGAATCCAACATTCCCTTAATAATCATAGGAATGACCATAGGCATGGTGCTCAGCCCCTTAAGATGAGCCGTAGAGACACCATAGCTGTCGCCATTATCATCCAGATAATATCGCAAGGTAGCCAAAAGGTCGTAAGGCCCGTCAGCGCAGATGCTTCCACGGAAATGAAGCTCGTCCGAGAGATTGTTCTGCTCTATGTATCGCTGCACCGCCAGCGTCACAGCTCCTCCCTGAGAATAGCCATAGGCAAACGTGCGCCAGTCACTCTTAATGGGTAGTGCCTGTTTGTCGGCAACAAGCTTTTGGTACAACTCCATGCCATACCTTACACCATCCATCACCTGCTGGGCCGTCAATGCCTGCGCCAGATAGGGATGGCTCTGGTCTCGCGTTACGCCATAACCCTGATAATCAGGTGCAATAACCACACAACGGGAAACGTAGTCGCAGGTATGGCTGGTATCATAGGAGTTCTTTACGAGCATACCGAACAGTAACTTGTCCTGCGTATTATCGCTGGAGGTAGGAGACTGCTTGTTGGCAGTTATCGTATAGTGGCTATAGATATGCAGGGACTCGATGCTGTCTGTAGCGGAGGGAAACAACGGGCTCCATGCTATGAGCATAGAAGAGAGAACAACGTCCTCGCCCGCAGCATTCTTGGACGGATAGTTGTATGAATAGAAACGCGACCAAGTGGAACTATACACCTGTGTCAGGCTTTCCGACACCTCGGCTGTCTGAGCCTTCAGCACAAAGGCAAAGAGAGGAAAAACGACAGTAGAAAGTAGAAATCGTCTCATATTCAGATTTAAGCGGTTTGTTTTCCGTGGCAAAAATACAAAAATAATCATAGATACCATCACCATAAATAACAGAAATACACAAAACAATGCTCGAATATGGAATTTATTGCTAACTTTGCAGCAATAATAACAAAGAAGAAGAATATGAAAAGAGCATTATTGTCTGTACTGACGTACTTCTTGATTTCGCAGATATTGACAGCCATTGTAATAGGCGTAGTAGCAGTGTTATGCAAATTAGCCGGCGCTGATTGCCCCATCATAACGGTAATGACCATCGCGTACATATATTTTATGATAACAGGTGTGCTCGTTTGCTGGAAGGCGCTGAAGGTGATGGAGATACCCGCCACATTCAAGGCTTCCAAAATGAGCGTGGGTTGGGTGCTGATGGCCCTCGTGGCTGCCTTCTCGGGTGCTTTCGCCGGTGACCTGTTGGTAGAGATAACCAACATGCCCAACTTTATCGAGGATACGATGATGGAACAACTGTCCTACAGCTTCTGGGGCATACTCACCGTAGCCATCGTGGGTCCGATAGCCGAGGAACTGGTGTTCCGCGAGGGTGTCTGCGGATACCTGGCACGTAACGGCGCCAAGCCCTGGAAAGCCATCTGGGTTTCGGCCGTCCTGTTCGGAATCATACACATGAACCCCGCTCAGGTGGTCGTTGCCATGATAATAGGCATCATCCTGGGCGTGATATACATTAAGACAGGCAACGTCGTGCTGACCAGCATCATACACATTCTGAACAACTCGATTGCCCTCATCCAGATGAATGTGATGGGCGAAAAGGCCAAGGACTTTAGCATGGTGGAATGGGTAGGCGGCAACACCATCGCCATCATCTGCATCGTAGTAGGATTAGCCCTGTGTGGGTATCTGTTAAAATCCCTCTATCTTTCCCCGACGGGGAAGAGGGATTTAGTTGAAAAATGAAAGTTAATTCTTCATCCTTCTCTCTTAATTCTTAATTATGAATTATGAATTATGAATTATGAATTGTGAATTGTGAATTGTGAATTATGAATTATGAATTGTGAATTGTGAATTATGAATTATGAATTAAAAATATCCCCCGATAAGTGTAAGCGTTGCGGACGCTGCGCACGGGTTTGCCCCTCTGCTGTTTATATACAGGAGAAGGGTGAGGTACCCACGGTGCGGAAGGCGAAGAACTGCATTCTGTGCGGACACTGCGTGGATGTATGCGAGGCGGATGCCATACAGCACTCTGCGTTCCCTGCCGAGCATATCCATCAGATACGGAAAGAACTGATTCCATCGCCAGAATCGCTGATGGAACTGATGAAAAGCCGCCGCTCTAACCGCACCATCACAGAGAAGCCTATCCCCCCTGAGGCGCTGTCGGATATCATAGAGGCTGCCTACACCGCACCAACAGCCGAGAATGCACGCAAGGTGGTAGTAACCCTGCTGCAAGGCGAGGATATTCAAGCGGTGGAAGATGCCACCATGAAGTTCTACCTGAGTCTGGCGCACGTGCTAATGTCGAAGCCAATACGACCACTGACCAAGCTGTTCATGCGCAGTTTATACAACGAGGCTGCCGAACTGTTCCGCTTCGAACGTAAATGGCGCGCGGGAAAACGTCCCTGCACCTGCAACGGAACGGCACTTTTGGTATTCAGCACTCCCAAGGGATACGACTTTGGATGGCAGGACTGCAACCTGGCATACCAGAATGCTTCGCTGATGGCAGAAGCTCACGGCGTTTCGCAAATCTACATGGGATTGGTGCAGATGGCGTTTAAGTTTATTGGACAGCGCCGAACGGAGAAGCTCATGCATCTGCCACCAGGGCACAAGCCGTTTGCCATAATGGCTCTGGGCATGCCCGCATTCAACTACCCCAAATATACTGATAAAATCAAAATTTATAAATTCAAAATTCAAAATTAACAACAATTCAAAAAAAAACTTCACCCTTTCCTTTAGGAGAGGGATGGGGAGAGGCTTTAATTTTAATATGAAACCGAGTCCACATCTATTGCTTACAGCCCTATGGCTGACACTAACCTGTTCGGCACAAGACCTTACACACGAAGTTGAGGCAGACACATTGAAATGGCCCGTTCCATCGGTAAAAGAGGAATGGAAACTGGAGTATATGCCCCACAACAATGCTAATCACAATGTATATGTCTATAAGGATAAACTCTACGACGCTCTGTTCACCCGTACACGCGGCTGGAACGGCGGCGATGGCGTAGAGACAACCATGCTGCCTGACGGCAACGTGTTCTGGTCGTTCAACGACAGCTTCTATGGCATTGTCAACGGTACTACCCGTGCCCGAGGCAACTGTACCTTCCCACGTAACAGTATTATGGTTCAGACACCAGGCGAGGACGGACTGCCTGGCACCAAGAGCAGCAACCTGGTATGGCTGGCCGACTGGATAAGCAAAGCACAAGGAACCTGCCGCACGCACCTGCGCCACCCCAAGGGGGAGAAGACGGAGGCACAAATAAAGGCGGGCGAGATTGACCAGCAGTGGCTTTACTGGGCAGGCGATGCTACGGTAGTTGACGGACAGCTGCAGATGCTTTGGGCTGGCGTCTATAACGGAACGGAAAACCTGATGCAGAGCGACAACCGCGCTCTGGCTATCTATTCGCTTGAGGGGAAGCCTGGCGATGACACATACCTGAAGCTACTGAGCGTTGACCATAACTTCTTCGAGAAAGATCCCATAGGCTACGGACAGACACTCTGGGAGGATGAGGACGGGCACACCTATCTGTATTCTTGCAACCAGTACAAGAAAAATGAAAGCGATGTTATGAATACCTCATCTCCTGTTGTAGCTCGCAGCACTACACATGATCTACGTTCGGAATGGGAATACTATATCGCCGATGAAAAGGGGAATTTCAGTTGGCAAAAGACCTATCCCACAGCAACCGAAGTGAACCGCTCGGCTATCTCGAGCCGCTCCGTTTCGACGGCATGGGTCTTCAAGGACGGCGACTATTACTACATGACAGCTCAGGGCTATGTATTCGGCAAACAGCTGTACATCATGCGCAGCAAGAACCCATGGGGCCCCTTCGAGGAATGTCACCAGTTGTGGACAATGCCTTGGGTATTGGATAAGAAAGGTACACGCACGTACCAGAACTTCTATATGCCTCATCTGCACCAGACGCTCTCGCGCGAAGGGGAACTGGTATTCTCGACCAATACGGACTGCAAGGATTTCAACGATAACTTCAATGCTACGGGCTCTGCCGACTTCTACCGTCCCTTCTTCTTCAGGGTGTATAACTGGAAAGCAGTGTTTGAAGAATAAGAAGCCTCACCCCAACCCTCTCCCAAAGGAGAGGGAGAAAGGGAAGAGTGAAAAGAAAAAAATGATATATAGAAAATGAAAAATAATTATCAATCAATTCTCCCCTCCCTGAGAGGGGCCGGGGGAGGCTTGTGTGCTTTATTATTTGTTTTATTCCTACTGACCTCATGTTATAAGATTATCAGGACGGTGGCACCTAAGACGGCAGAGGCTGGCTCTACCATCGAGGTGAGCTTTACCGTGGTAGACGATGGTTCGGACACGCAGAACTTTGTCACTGACTGGTCGTATGCCGGCATACGTGTACCCAGCGGATGGGAAGTGACGGTACCCCAGGGTGCACACCAACAATTTGCGGAGGATTGGGTATATTACAGCGATGGCAGCAAGGTGAACAGCCAGCATAACATGATTGCCTGCGACAAACTGACGGAGTTCTACAATGCTGCCTGCAAGAAGAGTGGCTATACCTGGCACGGGTTCCAAAGTCAGAAAAAGGTGCCCAAGAATATCTCTGCCTGCTGGCGCAACGGATGCGACTCCATCAAGATAACCTTCCTGGTTACTATCCCCGAGGATGCCAAGCCTGGCAAATATACCATCGACTTCATTGGGGGCGACGAAGAGGATGATGCCGGCATAGACAAATATAGCAGCTACACGGATGCCAAGAGCTCCCGACTCTTCCACGTGGGAACGGTCAACAACTCGTATATTGAGAACAAGGCCACCAACTTAGCTTGCCAAATAGAGGTAACGGAGAATGAAACCGCCATTAGTCGCCCCTCTCCCCACCCCTCCCCCAAATGGGAGGGAGAGGTTTATGACATGAGTGGTCGTAGACTTAATTCAAAATCCTCAAAAAGTATTTACATTAAAGAAGGACGTAAAGTAGCTTTCTGATTAATCCACAATTCATAATTAGGAATTAAGAGAGAAGGATTAATTTTCAATTCTCAACTTTCAATTTTCAACAAAAAAACCCGCCCCTTTGGGGGAGCGGGGAGAGGGTCTTTTATAACGCCACCTTGCGTCCATTAATAAGATAAATTCCTTTCGGCAATTTTGAAATTTGAATTTTGAAATTTGAATTAAGTTTACGTCCTGCAAGGTCGTAAACAGCTCCCTCCTTTTGAAATTTGAATTTTGAATTTTGAATTTCAGAAATCTTTGTCTCATCATCCACGGCATTCACCTTCTGGATGCGGAAGTGATCGACCTTGAACCAACCATGGTTATCGTTGGTAGAGCGGGTTCCGTCAGGCATATAGTTGCTGGTGCGGATACCAAGTTTCAAGCTCTCGCCCTCCTTGACCGTGACAATCACCTGCATGGGGTTCAGCGTCATCTTACCCGAACCGCTACCACCATAACCGGCAAAGGTGTTGTTCTCGCCAGATGTGAGCATAGACGTCAGATAATCACCCTCGGCACCATAATACTGCACGTTCTTATTGGCAAAGAGACGGCAGGTAGCCAGTTTCTCCTTGAAAACACCCAGGTTACATGTTACCAGATAGGTTCCAGGCTCGATCTTGCTGGCAGGGATGGTCTGATAGAGCTCGAAGGTGTTGGGCATCGGACTGGCAGAAGCCCAGAAGCAACTGGTACCATAGATGTGCTTGGCATCGCTGTTGACACCCCATGAATTACCGCTCAATTTTCCCGTATTACGCCAACCACGCGGATATCCACGCGAGGTAACACCCTGCTTGTTAAGGTCATTAGCAAAGGTGTACTCCATATCGGCATTGGTGAGCAGCACGTTAGTCAGGTCCTCCATACCAGCGCTGAAAGGAATGCTTGCCACGGCACTGACGGTAAGGCCGGGATCCATGAAGGATACCTTGACGGTAACGGTCTTGTCCTCGTCGCTGGTATAATGAACAGCTGCGGGGAAGTAGCCTTGGGCAACGGTCTCGTCCCATGTAGCACTCATGGCCGTTGTCTTAATGGAAATGATGGATGGCGTAGCACCATCAACGGAGATGCCCGCACGAAGGTCGTAAGACGTATTGATGGGGAACGTGGGCAGGCATCGAACCTGAATGAGATTCAGACCCTTCTGCACAGGCAGGGTATATTCGGCATAAGGAGCCTGGGCGGCATTGCTGTAAGCCGTCATATCCAAAGGCCATACGGTGGCACTGGTGCCACGAATACCTAATCCCTGAATAGCCTTAACAGTACCAGAGGATGCATTGTAGTCGCCACCAGCCACAAAGGTAATTCGAGGCTGCAGAATAGAGCTCTCTATCTGACCTACATCAGAGGACGAAGCCACAGCAGGCATCAGATGGTAGCTCCAGTTGTTAGGTTTGTAGTCCATCATACCATTCCATTTGCCGGAAGAAATACCCGTATTATACTTGGTGGTAGAAGAAACAATCTCGTTGAAGGCTGTCTGTGCCTGCCTGGAGTAAGAGAGTGCCAAATCACCTTGTCCGGCACGAGCATACAGGAAGCTCTGGCGGGCTCGCAAGTGCTTGACGTTCATATCATAACAACCAATAACAGGATATTCTATCAACTGATAAAAGGCATCCTTGAGCGTAGTAGGAATACGCCTCTTGAGTGTCTGCATCTTTTCGACCAACTCCTTGTACTGCCCGATACGCTCCTCGATCTGCTCGTTAGAGAAATCGAAGTGGCAGAGATGCACATGTTCGGGCTTAGAAGCAATACCCAGACGGTAGTACTCCATTTTGATCTCCTGGATGGCATCGGCATAATCCTCGCCAAAGGTACGGGCAGCCCAGTCGCGTGAGTACAGATAGGCCGTCTCCGGTGTCCAGCTATTGATATCCCAAGCCAAATCCATACAGAACTCCAGTTCCTCCTCGGCAGGCTTGATATCGCCTACATTGATAATCCACTGGTCGCGCACGCCCTGGTCATAGGCCTTGCTCAACTCGTAGCAGCAAAGACTGGGAGATATGGTGCTAAGCCACAGATAGGAATCGGGTGAGCCCCAATAAGATACGTGGTAGTAGATGGCATTGCCACCGGATCGTGCCTGCTCGGCCAGCGTAGGCATCTGGCGGATATAGCCATGATTGTCATCCACCCACATCAGGGTAACATCCTCGGGAACCTTCAGACCGGCATTGTAGCAGTCGAGCACCTCCTTATAAGGGATGAATATCTGGGGAATTTTGGTGGGGTCGCCAATACTGTCGGCCAACAGCTGACGTTGATAAGCGATAATCTCGGTCAGGGCAGCTACACGCTCGGCTGTACTATTGTAGCCGTTGATACCAGTATCGTGTACGCCTCGCATACCAAGGGTATAGATGGCATTCTTACCCCTGCTCTCCCCTACCCGAATAGCCCAGTAACGTTTAATCATCTCCTTATTGGAATGCCATACCCAGTCGTCATTATAATGACCACCAAACTTGTCACCGTTCCTGCCCCATTCGTACTCATTGTCACGCAACATCTGCTCGCAGTGGCTGGAGCCCATATAGATGTCATACTTCATGATAAGGGGGATGTTGGTCTTCTCGTACCAAAAAGCACGGCTACCCGCATGCATGGCAGGCCATAGCGTATTGGCACGTAAACGAAGCAGCAACTCCATGATGGCACCATAGGTATTGGGACCAAAGTTATTCAGGTTCTTATCCATATTCTTGGCTGCCCAGGGACGCAGACCGTAGTCCTCGTCGTTCAGGAAGATACCACGGAACTTCACCGAGGGTGAACCACACACTTTCCTACCCTGGGTGACATAGAGCTGAGACTTGATGGCAGGAGCTACATCCGCCCACCAAATCCAAGGGGAGACACCTATCATGCGACTCAGCTCGAACATACCGTAAGCAGTAGCACGAGGCTGTGAACCAAAGATAACCAGTGCCTTAGAGACACCATCCATGGGATTATCCACCACCTGGATTCCAAAGGCCTCCCATTTTCCCTGAACATCGCTGACGTCAATCTTTCCGTCGGCTATAAGCTGGTCGATAAAAGAGCTCTTCCCTATGGTACCCACCAAGATGGGGTTCTTTCCTTCGGGAACGGCATTATAACTGGAAAAGGTCTTACGGGTCACTGCCTTAAGGTCCGACTTCAGGCATGCCACAACAGTGGAGACTACTTCGGCATCATTGGCATCGCTGACAATTACGCACTTGTCCGCGCTTACGGAGCTGCAAATGGTAAAGCAATCATCCTGGGGCGCTGTAAGAACACTAAGCTCATCAGCCTGCAGGAAACCGGCTATAAGGAAAAGTAATGTGGAAAGATAAATTTTCATCTGTTTTTAGGCTTAAATTCATTATTTTGGTCACAAAAGTATCAAATATTTTATAAAGTGCAGTAAAAACATGCAAAATTCTACATAAAAATAACAAAAAAGTATCATAGGCGTCAGATTCTATACATACAGAAAAATATAAGGTGCAGTCCAATCGGACCACACCTTATATATATAATATAGTGAAATAAGTCTATTACTTATTCTGCACTTTCTGTTGCAGGAGCATCACCTTCGGGACGGGGACGACGCTCGCCGCGCTCAGGACGGGGACGACGCTCGCCGCGCTCGGGACGGGGACGACGCTCACGCTCTACATAACCCTCGGGCTTCTCTAACAGAACACGACGAGAGAGCTTGAACTTGCCAGTCTTGGGATCAATCTCCAGGAGCTTAACCTTTAGCTTGTCACCCTCCTTGATACCAGCCTCTTCAACAGTCTCGAGACGCTTCCAGTCAATCTCA
>DLBF01000134.1 GCA_002494215.1 Prevotellaceae bacterium UBA7028 | reverse complement strand
CCTGACCACGGGTTCTCGTTTACTGCTTACATCGGTACGTTCTCTGAACGCATCTCGTCTTACTTCACGGACAAAATCCAGATGGCTCTCGATAACCCTAATGAGATGGAACTCGTTTTTGTCCCATGGTTCTTGGTTTATGGTGGCGAAGAAGACATCCTGAATTTTACTGAAGACGACTACACTGAATACGACAAAAACGTGATTGTCCCAGAACTAATTAAGTATGGGTACCACGGTAGAGAGATTTTGGGGAAGATTGCTTGGTACCATCGTAGGGCAAGAAGAACCAGCCATATGCGCTATGAGTTCCCTACCTCTATCGATGACATTATGGCTCTAACCAAAGACCGCTGTTTCTTCTCCGAAGAGGTTAGAAAGATGCAGGAGCCGAATATTATCGCTGGCACGCCAATGACATTGAAAGTCGACCAGTTCACCAAGAAGCCAGAGATGGAGAAGACCGACCAGTCCTCGTTTATTGTGTTCAGACAACCACAAGAAAGACATCGATACCGTCTTGTTGTAGATGCGATTACGTCTATGTCTGGTGAATCCGATTACTTCTCTATGATGGTGTTTGATGAACGGAATAATGAGCAGTGCGCAGTGTTTTATGATAACGGTCTTGCTCTTGAAGACTATGCTGACTATGCCGTTCAGATTGCAAAGATTTACAACCGTGCGATGATTGTGCCAGAACAGAATATGGCAGAAGGTTTTATTGCACTCGTATGGGAAGGCCAGAGATATTACAACTTCTACTTCCAGGACAATGAGGCCAGGGCGAAGAAGATGCCAGGCATCCGCACCACCGCATCATCACGCCAGGGGATGCTGGACTCTCTAACTATTTTGCTCCAATCTGGGCGTATTATTCTCCACGACCAGAACACCATAAACGAGATGGGGTTCTTCGAGAGAAAGGTGAAGAAGAGGCAAGATGGCTCTGAATCCGTCCGCATTGAGGCTCGTGCTGGGCATCACGATGACCGTGTTTCTAATCTATGGATTTATGCTGGTAGCCTTGATAGGAACCAGGTCGCAGGCTCCAATCATAAGGTCGGCTGGACAATCTTGTAATTATTTTATAAACCAATTAAATTGTGCCATAATAAAATTATGAATGGTACCAATGAATATACAGGTATAGACTGGAACAACAAATGGTCATATCCGCTACAGTGGCTGTATGAATCTGAAATTGCTCGCAGAAAATATCAATGCGAGATATTCCGTGTGCAGCTTGCAATGCAAGGTGAACCGTTTGAGAACCTGTACGAAAAAGAATTAACTTCTGTATTAGCCAATATTGATGATGCTCAGACTAAGGAACAAATCCAAAAGAAGTGTCTTCCTATCCCTACAGTGAAGTCGTTTGCCCTTGAGAAGGCTGTCAGAAATCGTGCTAACCAGATGGCTACTGGCGTAGACCAGTATGAGTATGTGGTTAACGACCCATACATGATTATTAACGATGAAACAGAAGACCTCTTGTCTGCTAAATGCGAACAGGACTACATCGAAAATAAACTCAATGTCCTCGCATCCACTGTTTCAACAGACCTAACTAAGTACGGTCTTTTTGCTGCTGTGGTTGATTACAACCCAGTTACTGATAAGAACACTGTTAAGCGCATCCACCCAAAGAACGTTTGGTTTGATACTAAGTATTCTACTACTGGCCAGGAACGCTTCCGTGGTTATAATATGATGATTTCTTGGGCCAAGCTCAAGAAGATGTTGTCTGAGGACAAGAACGAGGAGATTAATCTTGACATTAAAGCTCCAGACCGCTCTGTTTTCAAAGAGGGTGACAAGGGTAAATATGAGGTAGACGTTACCGCTAAGTACGCCAACAAGAAGATTCGCTCTCTTAACGGTCTCGACATCTATGTTCAAGATATGAACAAACTTGCAGAGTCTGCTTCTCTCCAGGGCTGGACTTCTACTTTCCCTGAATACGCACACGACCTAGGCTCTTGCTACAACCTCGGATGGTATCATACCTTTGCAACTGACCCTAAGGCTAGAACCAAGTCTGGTTATAACGGCGATGATGTTGAACTTACTATTATCTACGACCTCGACCGTAAGATTGAGTTTAAGATTATCAACAGACGTTTTGTAATCTCTGCAAACTCAAAGGCCTTCTGTCGTAAGATTGATTTTAAAATTGAAGACCCTATCACTGGCGAGATTCGCCATCGCCTTGATGACTTCCACCTAGACTGTCCTCTCAAATTCCAGAGAGAAGAGCAGGACAACCAAGACTTGCAACCATATCCTACATCTGTGTTGTTCAATCTCCTTCCTCTTCATGACCGTCTATGTTCATGGCGTGCAAAGCGTGAACACGTGGCTAAGCTCCTTGCTACCCTTCGTATTGAGACTAACGGCGCAGACGCGTCATCATTCAAGAACTTGCTCAATATTATGGGTATTGTCCTTGACGACATTCAGGGTGATGTAAACTCGCTCCACTTCGATTACGACTGGACTGCAATCGATTCTGAAATCGGCTATCTTGAGAACGAAATTAAGACAGTGCTTGGCGCCTATGACCAGTTCGATGCTATGCAGATGATGGGCGACCGTGCGTCTGCCGCTGAATCAGGTATGGCTATCGGCGCAGTCGCTCAGGGCCTTGCTCAGCACCAGAACGCCATTATGCAGGTCTATGCAGATATTGCTCGTCAGATGATTGCTAACCGTGTCGCTTACTCATCCAACCACGAGTTTCCAGTTTCTAACCGTGGCCAGTATGGCTCACTTACGATTCAAGAGATGGCTCTTTCTGCTACAATCAATGTGAAGTCTAAGCTCTCCAAGTCCCTACACGAAAAGCTCCTAGCTTCTAACTCAATGCAGATTATGGCAAGCTTGATGGGCCAAGGCAGACTCAATGAGAACGGTATTGCTTACTTCACTGAACAGGCAATGTTCGGTAATGCTCCTCGCAAGATGATTTCGTCATTCTTAGTCAAGCCACAGGCTAACCCAGAAGCAGTCCAAGCGGCTCAACTTAATGGCCAGAATATGGCTAAACAGATTGCTCAAAACGAGATGATGTACAATGACAACCCAACTCAGTATGAGATGGAAGAGGTCCAGGAACAGGCATCGCCTGAAGAAATGGATGAAGTCATTGCCCAGATGAACAGTGCAATTGAACCACCTATGGAGCGAGCTCCAGGTGTAGACGTAGAAGGTATTGATATGCCATCTCAAGAGGGAGCATACACTTCTGACATGGAAGCCGTATCCCCAGAGCTAGGCGCGATGACCGCTAACCCAAATGCTCTCGTGTGATATACTTAGGGCATGAACACTAATAGTATAGCTAAGGAATATGTCGCCAACCATTCAGAGGAAGAAGTACTTGCGTACTGCACCTCTGAATTGGTTAATAGGCGCACTCTCGCACTGAGAGAACTAAGTGCAAAGAATTACGAAAAGGCAGCTGGTATCCTAGCTGAGGCTACATTGGCTTTGGCTCTTCTTGAGGCATTGAACGAGAAGAAAAATGGAACCAAGAAAAGTGTCACCGTTGCGTAATTTTTTGTTTGCTTTATAATGGAATTACATTAACTAATTAGAAAGGACTTCATGGAAAATACTCCAGAAGCAGCCGCACCAGCGACTGAAGCTACCAACACTAATACTACTCAAGAGGCAACCACTCAAGCTGAGGCACCAGCACAGCCAGACATGCATGGTTTCACAGGAGACCAGCTTGCTGAGATGCAAAAGTTTATGGACGCCAACGGTGGTTTTGATAAGGCCTTTAAGACTTTTAAAGACCGTATCTCAAATCCAGCTCCAGAGGCCCCAAAGGCAGTAGAAGAACCAGCTCCACAACAGGCTCAAGCCCCTGTTGCAGAGGCAGCTCAAAAACCACAAATCCCTACTGGCTATATGAGCCAACAGGAGTTTATGGCACAGCAATACTACAACTCTCTTGCTAACCAAGCTGAGTACGCCCCTATTGCAGATAAGATTCGCTCGGGCGAAGTCTTTGCAGAGATGAAGAAGTTTGGTATCCAACCAATGGACCAGAACGGCAATATTAATGACGTTCAGGCTCGTGAGTTCCTTTGCCTTTTGGCTAAGACTGTCCCAGCAAAACCTGCTGAGTCTCCAGAAGCTTCACAAGCTCCAACCGTTGATTACATCCCAACCAACCAGGGTAAGATTGACAGTGTCCAACAGGCAATGCAAATCATTTCGCAATCAGCTCAGCTAAAGAGTAGAGGTCTCGCTGAGCACCCAGACATCGCAGCAGCCAAGGAATTCTTGAAGAACGCTTGGAATCCTGCTAAGAAATAATCTACTCAAAACGCCCCACCATTTTTTAGAAGGTGGGGTTTTTGGGCGTATAATGAGGCCATGGAGTCAATTACATTAGGTAGTTTAGGTAGTGTAATAATCTATATCGCTAGCTTAATCGGAGCAGTGGCAGTTATTACTAAATTTACTTTAAGCCGCTTGCAGAAGATTATCAACGAATCGCTTGAGCCTACTAACAAGAAGATAGATGTGCTTGCTGAGAAAGTAAACCAAGTTGATATTGATAACAGCAAGAACTTCCTTCAACAGACATTCTCTGCACTTGATGCTGGGGAAAAATTAGATTCTGTTGCGATTCAGCGTTTTTATGAAGTTTATGACCATTATACTGATGATTTACACCTTAATTCGTGGGTGCATACTGAAAAAGAACGTCTCGAAAGAGAAGGAAAGCTAGAAAGAAAATAATTGCCAAATTATGGCAATTTTTTTTGTTTTTGATTTTTATCCTTTACAATGAAGGTAAGTCTAGGTTCCCTAGTGGACTTTCAAAGCATGATACCCGACTGGACGCAAAACAGCCGAGTCACTGATGAAGAGAAAGCCTGGTAGGAAGAACACTTAGCCGATTGACGACTTGCACTCGCCAGTGGGAGAAGAGACGAAAGCAAAGTAATTTTAAATCGTAAAAGGAAAGAAAACTTATGACTACCTTAGCAGGTACTTATGAGCAGACTGTTCCAGCTGCTCCAGTTGCTCCTTCAACCAGCTCTGTCTTCGACCTCACGATTATGAGACCACTCCTTCGTGAAATCATCGTTGACCGTCTCTTTGAAGAGCCTTCTCTCCAACAAGAAATGACCTCTGCACGTTCATTCTTCAAAGGTCAGGAAATTGTTGAGAGCACAACTCTTATGCAATACCTTAAATATGGTCAAGAAATTCGCTTGAACATTATTAAGGACCAAAACCCATTCAGTCTATTCAGCAAAGATACTATTGCTTACGCTGCTGCTGATTCATGCCACAACCAAATCGAGCTTGATTGTACTGTTCCTTGTATCAATACAACTCCAGAATTCGAGTACATGATTTTCCGCTTTGACACTGAATACTCATACGGTGTTCGTGCTTGCGACAAGAACAAAGATTTCTGGGATTATGAATTGTTCACCAAACAATACGTCAAATCTCGCCAAGCTATGGAATTCGGTCGTGAAGTTGACCTTTGGAATACTGTTGTTAAAGGCCTTATCGCCTCACCAGCAACCACTGTCGACTATCTCACCGTCAACACTCACCCAACCCACTACTGGTCAAATCTTGGCTCAGTTGCTGCTAACGGTGTACGTGAAGTTCGTGAAGCTGTGCAATACCTCAGCAACGCTGTTGCAGGTATCAACCTTACTGCCTTCATCTCACGTGAATTCGCACAAGAAGTCCTTGATAGCAACCTTAACCCATACTCTTCTAACCTCAACATCCAGAAGATTAACGACTGGGAACAATGGAATCTTCCAGGCTTTGAGATTTCTGACCGTATCGCTCAGATTCTCGGTGTCCACATCCCAGTAGTTATTATGAAGCGCTCACCATGGATGACCTATGACAACTCTGGTACAGCTGTTTCACAATATCCACTCTGGAGTGAAGATACGACCAAGCAGTATGTAGCTATCCTCGACCCACGTGTCGGTTACTCATTCGAGAAGGAAGGCTACCACCTAGAAATCAACCCATACGACTGTGAACACCTCATTCGTGGTATGATTGATACCGTCTACACTGGCTCAGGCATTACCTTCCCAATCTACGGTATGATTCTTGAGTTCGACCAATGGCAGCACTCTGCTCCAGTCTCAGCTTAATCTCCTAGATTAAAACGAGCAACAAAAATACCCCTGATAATGGGGGTATTTTTGCTAGATAAGTGTAACTTTGGAAGGTAATTCCGCCCTTATTATAACACAATAAAAAAATACGGTAGGAGAGATTTTGTAGAACCTACCGTATTTTTTGAGTGTGAGTATGGAGGAAACCGAATATGGCCCCGATTCCATTATAGCATGTGGTTATTATTTTAGAGGGCTATATCTGCGTAGATTCTTGAAGAAGCTATATTCTGTAGGAGCTAAATCTACACCGCCCGTTTGGTTAATACCATACAGAGCACCTTTGCTCTTTAGCCTATTAACGATTGCCTTAGAGAGTGGAGCGGCCTTGCTCTTGTGATAGTAGTAATCGGTAAGAGCCTCTGCGATTGTTTCTTCTGGCCCTTTTGTAGCGTAGTGAGTAATTTTTTCAGCTTCTTCTACCCATGGCTTTTTCGTGCCCATATCTTTCATGGCATCGTGGACGAGATTTAGCGTGTTAGCACGGTTTCTTTCTACTCGTGGTCTGCCAGTGGAGCTAGTTTGTTGCAATGGAGAGTTGCCTTCTGGGATTGAATTACTGCTCGTGTCATAAGATGGGAACAGAGTATTAAATAAGGCGTGCCCTAGCTCATGTGTAGGTACATAATCTATCCCTTCAGGGGTGAGCTTCTTGGCTCTTTTCTCATCGTCTTTAGTCATATCTCTGAGGACGACATCATGTTGGCCGTTGTTGTTCGGCTCTATCAGCGTATATCCGCCACCTCTCTCCCCAAATTGTGTTGGGTCATGATAGATGTCTGCGTGTGGCGTGACTTTAAATTCGCCTTGATAGAACTTGATAGCATCCATGAAAGCGTTTTTGTAATTGTCTGAAATCTCTGCACTCTTGTTTGGGGAAATTAATATTACCACCTGAGCGGTTGGTAACCTGCTGTTGCCTAGCCACGGCTTCTGGGGAAGCTTGTGGCTCAGCCGATTGAGCATTTGCTGCGTTAGCTAGCGCATTTGTTATATTGGCTAAGCGTCCCCTGAACGGGCTAATTGCTCTAAGTTCACTAATAAAATCACTCATACTTTTATGATACCACGGGCATCTCATGGGTATAAAAAAGATGGGCCCCGTAGGGCCCTGCCGATAAGTTCGGCGAACTTTGCGGACTTAGCCGCCTTTTGTCAAAGAATAGTGAGTGTTCCGCGTCCATGACTGAAATCGTATGTGCCTCTGATTTCGGATTCCTGATGGAATGTTGTCTGATTGAGATAGACAGTGCGTGACAGGATTCCGCTGAATTCCCAGCAACGGTTCTCGATTCTTGAGGTATCCAGATTGACCTGAATCCAACGGTCAGAGCGATTCAGCTTGATAAGAAGTCGAACAGCAGGATGGAGATGTCTAGCGAGCTGTTCCTTGAAATCGGAATCAGCCTCAACTGTGATAATGTCAAAATTGACCATAAGCTCACCACCTTTCCAATAATGTGCGCCACCCTATGTTGTGATTGTAGCACAAAAGAAGCACAGGAGATAACCAAACATTAAACCCTCCTGTGCACTTTTATTATAACAAAAAAGCACGTCTACTAAGTTTCAAGATTCAAGTAGACGCGCAGGGATATAGAAAATGCTATAAGCAACTTTTTCTATTAGTACTATTATACCATAAAAAACGAGACTATCAGATGATAGCCTCTAAACAAACATGGGAATGGTGGGATTCGAGCCCACGGATACGTTGACAACGCCTTACGACACTGGCGTATTCTCGGCAAATGCCTCAACTTTAAGCCACTCAGTCACATTCCGTGCCTGCCTGGTTTTATTATGACTCATTTTTGTCTGAGCGACAAGCTTCACAGTCAGAAAGGTCTTTGCCAGAGATTTTTCCCCAGATACTGTCGACAATATCGTCTGCATCTTTTAGCAGTTCAGTGTTGCCTTCGTCTGCCTCGTAGATAACCTGGCGGAGAGAGGCAGAGGCTTTTCCGAGACACCAGAGCTTGTCATCGCAGTCTGGGAAGTAGGTGCGCATATATTTGCGTCTCAAGGCCTTAGCTTTGTTGGCGATAACCTGGTAAAACACCTCATCGTCAGTTCCCCAGGCGACCTGTTTGCTTCTCATTGCATGAGAGTAAATATGCTCAAGCTCGGATATGACTCGGATATGGTCCGAGGTATTGAGGGTCTGATATTTCTCATCTTGCTTGTCTTCTGCCATATAATTAAATTATATAACATAAATTAAAGGAGGAGAAATGGGAAAGTTCGCAAGAAAACGAGCCGAGAAAAAAGGTTTCGGCGACATTGCAGATATGGGCCCAGGTAAGATTGGTAGCCTTCCGAAAGGCTTGAAAGGACCTAACAATGGCAGTTAGTCCCCTAGTAACAAAATGGGTCGGGTGTAGTGGAGCAGTATACACCCAGGGGCGCCCTTACATTAGTGGGGACGGCTACCCTACTGGCAAAGTCCTTGGCATTGTTATTCACCACCAAGCAGGTACTGACATCAACGTAATGGACAATATGTTCGTTAGCGGTTCTCGTGGTGGTTCTGCCCACTATGGTGTTAGTGGCAAAGAAATCCACGGTTATGTTGACGAGAGTTGTACCGCCTGGCACTGTGGCATTTGGTGGGGCAACGTTCACACAATTGGTATTGAGGTTAGTAACTCTGCTGTCGGCGGCGATTACCCAGTAAGCGAGGAGAGCTTTAATACTCTTGTGAAATTGGTTGCAGATATTGCCAAGCGCAATGGCTTGCCAAAGTTATATATCAACCCACCAGAAGATTGTGCTCCTATCACTGGCCATCGTGATTGGTATGCAACAAATTGCCCAGGCAATTACTTATATGCACGTTTGCAAGAGCTTTGTGATAAGGCTAACGCTATCAACTACCCACCAAAGCCAACCGTAACTTGGGTCGATACAGAGACAACCACGATGCGTGTTAAGGCTGGTGGCACTAACCTAGTTAATGTTGTTACTGGTGCCGTCGTTAAGGGCCTCTCGGCTGGAGAAGAATTCACTTACGTCCAGAAGACGTCTGACGGCAAGTATGTTCGCACACAGTATTCTAAAGAGCACAATGCTAACAATGGTGTTCTTCTCTCTGCTCTTGAGCCAATCCCAGCCCCAGAACCAGAGCCAACGCCAGAACCAACTCCTGAACCTGAACCAACTCCTGAACCAACCCCAGAACCAGACCCAGGAGAAGATGTGCCAAACTGGTTCGTGAAGTTTATCAAAGATTTAATCAACTTCTTATTCGGATGGATAGGAAAAGGAAAGGATAAATAATGGAAGTATTAGGTATTACTGGACTTGCTGCAGCAGTCCTTACTGGTCTCGTAGCAGGCGTTGTAGAGCTTGTCAAACGTGCATTTGATAAAGACTGGCGTGCTGTTGTCACAATTGTCCTAGCAGGTCTTGTAGGCGGTTTTGGTGCTATGTATATGGGCACCAACTTCCTAGCAGGTGTAGTCTTCGGCTTCGCAGCATCGGGCTTTGTCACGATTGCTCAAAACATTGGCAAGAACAAATAGGCGTGTTACAATTGCTGTGACGGAGTTGGGGTCCTGTGAACTAGCGGCAGAACCCAGCAGTGATGTCTATGAGATTTATCCAGCGAAGTGGATAACGTTAGGCTCGATACGATAACACGAGGAAAAAGTGAGGAAAAATATCCTCACTTTTTGTGTTATAATTTAATAATCTTGCCAACACGGTATTGAATCTGATATGGAACCGAGAATTGTTGGCAAGAGGCTTAGGTGATGTTATACTTAAAGTGCGTAACCAAGTTCTCCAGTTCAGGGTTACGTGTTTAGTTGTTCAGAACCCATTTTCTAACGAAGTGGGTTCTCTTTCTTTATAATAAAAGCGTGAGGTCGTCTGGTTGCCGCCTTGCCTCACAACCTTCTTTTACTCTCCCCTGCCGCCTCACCAATCTTTGCAGGGGAGTTTTTTGTTTTTATTGGAACTTGTGCCATAATAAAAAGTAAGATGAACAGTGATGAATTTTATGAATTTGAAGACAGGGCTTACCTAAACCCTACGCTCTCTTCTGGAGAACAAGAGGCCTTCATTAATAACCTTAGAAATACTCAGAACCAGAACAATGCACAGATTGCTGAGCAGACTTATAACCTCGGCACTGAAGTCCCATCAAATCTCGGTGGCCTTGGTGGTGGCGAGTCATATTTTACTTCTCGATACCAGACTCCACAGGTTGGCGAAATGGTTGGGACATTAAAAGCTGCAGCTCAGGCACAGGCTCTTAATGATGTAATGACTAACTATAACTCACAATTGCAGAATCAATACAAGCAGGCTTATAGAAAGGCCCAGAGTCGTGCTCGTGCAAGGGCTAACGGTACTGGCGGTACTGGTGGCACTGGTGGTAATAATGACAACAATAACAACTCCAGCTGGGATGGCGAGGTAATACCTGTCGCAGGTGGTGATGGAGAACAGTCCGAAATCTGGAAAGATATGAGGATTGGCGATGATGTGGCTACCTACGGTTTGTATATGGTTAAAAGAAATCCTGGAGAGACCGATGACGCTTGGTACGATAGAGCTAGTAAATATTTGATGAACCAGGCGTTAAAGAGGAACCCATCAGGTCTCAGTCAATAGTAGTATAAGGAGGCAACAGCACAATGAACAATAATACAGAGCTGCAAGATTTTTCTCTAAACAGCAATCCTAATACTCGAGTATCTGGTGCAAACACATATCAGTTCCATAATTACACTAATACCCCAATCGTCTATATTGGCAACAACCCACGTGTTGCTGAGGCGGTCGCACAGTCTGAAGCGGAGAGAACTGGTAGTTATGACCCATACGCACTTGCTTCTAAAAAAGCTTATTCTGCTGCATATTCACAGGCCCCAAAGGTCGGTATTTCTAATGGCAAAATTACTGTAACGGCTCCACAGGCTGTCCTGGATTCTACTTACTACCAACAGCTCAATAAGGAGCTTCAATCGTTAAAGGGCGCTGACTTGAGTAGCCCAAATGTGCAGTATGCAATTGACAAGTTGAATGAAGAAATCCAAAACAACTTCCAGGAAGCTGCAGTCAAGAATACTATCGGCTGGGCTCTCGATGAGTTAAACGACTATCAGTATGCTATGCAGACTGTCCGTAGCACTAACCCAATGAAATCTTCAAACAAGATTAAGGGTAGAGATAAAGACGGAAATGTTGTTGCTAAAACCCCTAAGGAATGGTCAAATTATTGGAGAGAAGCTTATAACGCAGACGACAGGTACCAAGCTTTTAAGAAATCAGCACAGTCTAGTGACCCATATGATAGGACCATGTACTTGGTTTTGTCTGCTGGTGGCGGTTCTCCGAAATATGGCTTTGACTTTTTGGACCGTCTTTCCCAAGGTAAAGATGCCGCTATTAACCAGATGGCTAAACTCCCAGAGGGGACATTTAGGACTCTGTTTGGCAACACCGATAAGGCTAGCTTGGTAGACAGTGACCAAAAGAAGTTCAATATTCCAGTAAAAGCGTTCACTAATAATAGCATTACTAATGACCTACAATTCTCTCAGAAACTCCAAGAGCTTTGGGGTAAGAAATGGGAAGAATTATCCCCAGAAGATAAGGCTTTTGTCCTTATTCTTTCACGTACTTCTAAGGAAGATGCGGACGACAGAGACTTAGCTTCAAAAGGCCGTATCAGAATTGAACAGTTGGAGGGCATGTATCCTAATACTACTTTGCAACCAGAAATCCAGAATATGGACTCCTCTGATGCTGTTGCGAGAATCCTTTTCCACGCTAATTTCGATGATTATAAGAGGGTCCGTGATTCTTATATGACTTGGACCGACTGGCAAGAACAGGCGGATGCAGATGATAAAAGGCTTGCTGAAAATGCCGAGTGGGCACCTTTAGAAATCGGCGGTGGCAATATCGCTGGTACTATTGGGCGCTATCTATGGGAGGCTGCAATTATTAAAGG
>DLBF01000192.1 GCA_002494215.1 Prevotellaceae bacterium UBA7028 | reverse complement strand
TTTATTGATGATATTCACTCGTTGCCAGACTCGCTTCGCTTGGTAGTACAGTTTGCATCGATGTTCTTGGTATTCCAGGAAGTAGGCTTATTGACTGTCGAGGATGGTGGGAGTTGGCTTATACAGGGGCTTATCGTACTCGCTGCATTGATAATATGTGTAGGCGGTACGAACATCTATAATTTCATGGATGGTATCAATGGGATTACTGGTGGGTACTCATTGGCTATGGTGATTCCGCTTATAATTAAGAATGAAGAATTAAGAATGAAGAATGGTGAGGGCTTTGTAGAGCCTTCATTACTCATTGTAGTCGGATTGTCGCTATTGGTATTCTGCCTGTTTAACTTCCGCAAGAAGGCAAAGTGTTTTGCAGGGGATGTAGGAAGTATCGGAATTGCGTTGATTCTTACATTCTGCATGGCCAGGTTGATGATGGTGACTGGTGATGTGGCTTGGATAGTGCTGTTCCTGATATATGGTGTGGATGGAGTACTTACCATCTGTCACCGTATCATGCTACATGAGAACTTAGGGCAGGCTCACCGTAAACATGCTTACCAGCTGATGGCGAATGAACTAAAGATCCCGCACGTAGTGGTATCGACCATATATATGGTGCTACAGTTAGCGGTATCGCTGATTGCGATATATGTCATTCCAGACACCGTTGTTGCACATTGGATATATCTTGTATGCAGTGCTGTAGTGATGGCGATTGCGTATGTGTTGTTTATGATGAAGTATTATCATCTGCATGAGGAATACCTTGCAAAAGTGAAGAGTGAAAAATGAAGAGTGAAGAATCATGAAGATAGAGTTGATTAATGATAACTTGCTTTCTGAGTTACATCAGAAAGCGATGGATAATGAACGCTTAAGGCAGAACTACGATCTGCGGACGACTCCTGACGATACATCTCAGAGAATGCTCAATGCATTGGAACCTGGTACTCACGTTCCCATTCATCGACATCTGAAGACAAGTGAGACGGTCATCTGCTTGGAGGGAAGTCTCGATTGGGTCTTCTATGAAGAACTGCCGGGAGTTGATACAGGCGGGCCAGTTCATGATGGCGAAACGGCAGCTGACGAGACGGCGTTTGCAGAAGTGGCGCGATTCCGAGTTTGTCCCCGCGAAAAGCGCTATGGCATTCAAGTACCTAAGGGTGCATGGCATAGTATCGTAGTGCATGAACCATCTACGATTTTCGAAGCGAAGGATGGAGCGTATGGGATGTGTAGAGTGAAGAATGAAAATTAATCCAACATCATTGGATGATGGCTGTGGCATTACGAGACTACCAGATTGAGATGTTGTCCAGGCTTGAAAAAGCCTGGGGCAGGTGTCGTAGTGTCATGCTGCAAATGCCGACAGGAACGGGGAAGACGGTGCTCCTTGCGGAAGTAATAAGAAGAAGACTCTCCTCCAACCCCTCCCTAAATAGGGAGGGAAGGAGTTATTGTCAAGTGCTGATAGTGGCGCACCGGAGGGAACTGCTGGAGCAGATACGGCAGACTGTCACCTCGTTTGGGATTGTCACCAACCATGTTCGGGTGGAGAGCATACAGACACTGAGTCGTCTGATGTCTGATGGAAGAAGTAAGATGGAAGATGTGCCGTTCTCACCGTCGTTAGTGATTATTGACGAGGCGCACCATGCTTTGGCGAAGACCTACAGGATGCTGTGGGACTGGTGGCCGGAGGCAAAGTTCTTGGGACTGACGGCAACGCCATGTAGAATGAATGGGGAGACGTTTACGGACCTCTTTGACGTGCTGTTGCAGTCGTACAGCATACAGGTATTCATCGACAGGGGATGGCTCTCGGACTTTGACTATGTGTCGGCAGCACCCGACAGCAAGATGCTGCAAATGGTGGCCTCACTGGGAAAACGGGGGGCTGACGGTGACTATCAGCAGAAGGAAATGGCCACAGTGATGGATGTGCCAGAATCGATAGCCCACCTGTATGACACGTACAAGGAGTTTGTGGAAGGGAGGAAAGGCATTGTATATGCCATAGACAGACAGCATGGGCAGCACATTGCAGATTTCTACAGGAAGAAGGGCGTCAGGTGTCAGGTGATTGACAGCAAGACACCGGCCCCGGAGAGGCAGCAGCGGGTAGGGGACTACAAACAAGGAAAACTGGACGTGCTGGTGAACGTAGATATCTTCGGCGAGGGCTTTGACGTGCCGGAAGTGGAGTTTATTCAGTTGGCAAGGCCGACGCTTTCGCTCAGCAAGTACCTGCAGCAGGTGGGTAGAGGCATGAGAAGAGCGGAAGGGAAGGAGGCTGTGACGATTTTGGATAACGTAGGACTGTACCAGACGTTCGGACTGCCAACTGAGGAACGTGACTGGAGCATGATGTTCTACGGAAAAATGGAAGGCAAAGGCTGCCAGGGTGGTCAGCAACAACCCATCGTCATCAGGGAATGTGAGGACGAGAAGACACTGGTGAACCTGCAGATGGTGCGTATTAAGCAACGCGGAGAGAAACATGAAGGGCTGGAGCTGTTTCTGCAGAACGGCAAGTATGGCGTGATGAGGAATGGTGTAGTGACGTGCAGTCCGGAGTTTGAACATATAGAACGGATAAAAGATGGAAGATACTATGCTATAGCCAGTTATCCGTATGTGGTGTTTAAAGGAAAATCAACCATCATCAGCCTTTCCGGACAGGACATGAAGGTTTCACTGTATGGTAAGGTGTCGCTGCATGACGACGTGGTGGAGGGGGAAAGTATATCGGGTGACAAGACCTACTGGGACGGCATCAGCGGACGCTATTACAGCAAGAAGCCGGTGTTTGAGTGGGTGGGTGGCGTCAGCATGGCCTGTGAGAACGGAAAGTATCTGCCAAGAAGGGGCACGCCCTACCAGAAAGAACCTGTGGAAAAAGGTCAGATATGGTATAACAATGCAATACTGTGGATGGACAAGATTGTCATCATGAAGAGAAAGTACAAGGCTTACCCGATAGTATGCTACGGCATGAACTGCTTCTACGTGAGAGACATAGACTCTCCGATTAAGGGATACTTGAAGTTAGGGTTTAACGGCAAGCTGCAACCTTTATCCTATCAAGACATGATATCAGAGATTAAGCTATATGCCCGTTCCAGATGGAGTCAGCAGCTGCTGACCAGTGCATCAACGGGAAAGGAAGGCTTTCCGAAGGTGGCATTCGAAAGAGAAAGGTCACGAATGGCGGCTGTTCAGGGCATAGACATATAAGGAAGATAATTCTTAAGAGTAATCCTAACAGAGAAGGCTCGCGGTGGGTAATTATCCCCCTGCGAGCCTTCTTTTTTTGTAGGAAATAATCCTGCGGATGGTTTCGGTAATGTTTTGCTGAGCCACTTTTTTCCTTATGGCTACTTCTGGGGCAATGTCTGGAGGGTTGATACATTCTACCAGGGCGAAACCTGCATGCAGCAGGCGCTCACGGTCACTTACCCTGCCGGCAATCAGACAAACGGGCACGTTAACGGCATGGTGCAGAATACCCATGGGCAACTTGCCCATCAGCGTCTGGCTGTCAGCCGCCCCCTCGCCCGTAATGACGAGGTCGGCGTCAGCCAGTAGCTCCTTGAAATGAATGGTCTGCAGCAATAGTTCTATGCCTGTTTGGTAGTCAGCGTTGAGATATTGCAGGAACGCATAACCCAGACCACCGGCTGCACCGGCTCCCTTCATCTGCGAACGGTCGTAGCCGAAGTGACGGGCAGAGATAGCCGCAAAGCGCTTGGCCTGCTCGTCCAACATAGAGACCATCTCGGGTGTGGCTCCCTTTTGTGGCCCAAACACACAGGCCGCCCCGTTCTTGCCATAGAGAGGATTCTCCACGTCGGAGGCAATAGTGAAGTCAACGTTGCGCAGGGCTTCCATACCGTCCCATCGGCCATGGGGGTTCAGTGCGTCTATCAAAGCCCTAAGCATTCCCTTTCCTGCATCGCAGGTTGCACTGCCGCCAAGTCCGACTATTACCTGTCGGGCTCCTCTCTTTACGGCATCAGCCACTAACTGGCCTGTGCCGTAACTGGTGGCTACCAAGGGCCGTCGCTCATCAGGTGCAAGCAGTGTCAGCCCGCTGGCTTGGGCCGTCTCCATGATGGCAGTTTGTCCTTTCAGCAGGTAGCGGGCTGTGATGTTGCGCATCAGCGGGTCTTTCACCGTCACTGCTACCTTTTCGCCGCCAACTGCTTCATAGAATGCTTCCATGAAGCCCTCGCCGCCGTCGCTGACGGTCTGCTGCGTTACTTCAGCATCAGCACAAGCATTCCTGATGCCTGCTGCAGCCGCCTGGTTAGCCTCGTTAGAGGTCAGACAGCCTTTGAAAGAGTCTATAGCTACGATTATTTTCATGGTCTCTTTATTCAGAAGAAGAAGTCAGTCAGCGCGTTGCTCCAGTTGTAGTCTTTGTACCACATATAGTTATCCTTCTGGCTGAACACCGACTGAGGATAAAACTTGCCTTGCGTGGCGAATCTGCTGGCATGAGGGTCAATGACCGTCGGTTCAGTTTGCTTCCTGACCACGACGGAGTTCAGGCTTAACGGCGTGTCGAGCTGTCGCCAAGGTTTTGCCCTGCCAAAGCGGTACTCCAGCCTCCACATGACGGTGTCGCTACGAAGCGTGTCAGGAAGCAGGGCTTGTGCAGAGGCCGATGCCGGTGACAGCACGGCCGCCAAGGCCAGCAGGCATGTTAATATCTTCTTCATTTTTGTTCATTTTATTACGATTGTGCAAAGGTAAACATTTTTTTCCTTACCGGCGTACAATTGCAGTATAATTTACGTAAAGTTCTGGGCTTTTAGAGGGACAATTATCACCAAAAGGGCATCCGTAAAAACTTTTTCGCAAAAAATCGGCC
>DLBF01000158.1 GCA_002494215.1 Prevotellaceae bacterium UBA7028 | reverse complement strand
GCCACATGCGCATGATGCAGAGCGAAATTCGTCGCTTGGTAAGCATGAGCGAAGACGAATTGTATGAGGCAGCCAAGCAGTTGCGTGTCCCCTACGATCTGGTACAATATGTGCACGAGAACGGCAAGCTGCCTGTCGTGAACTTTGCTGCTGGTGGTGTGGCAACTCCTGCCGATGCGGCTCTGATGATGCAGTTGGGTGCCGAGGGCGTATTCGTAGGAAGTGGTATCTTCAAGAGCGGTAATCCTGTAAAGCGTGCTCAGGCTATAGTTAAGGCTGTTACCAACTACAATAACCCCAAGATTTTAGCCGAATTGAGCGAAGACTTAGGCGAGGCTATGGTTGGCATCAACGAGCAGGAGATTGAACTCTTGATGGCTGAGAGAGGAAAGTAACTACAATTCAAAATTCAAAATTTATAAATTCAAAATTAAAAATTGAAAATTGGAATTTTAGCTCTGCAAGGAGCATTTGAGGAACATAGACAAGTGCTTGAGCGTTTGGGTGCGGAAACTATTTATATCCGTAACCTGAACGACTGGCAACAGCAATTTGACGGTCTGGTATTACCTGGTGGCGAGAGTACTGCCATGATGAGGGTGATGAAGGATGAAGCACTATTGGAGCCCATCCAGAAGACTATCAAGGCTGGACTGCCTGTCTTTGGCACATGCGCAGGAATGATTCTGCTGGACGATCAGCACTTAGGTTGCATGGATGTAACGGTAAAACGTAATGCCTATGGCCGTCAGTTGGGAAGCTTTAGGGCAGACCATGATGTAAAAGGGGTAGGCTCTGTACCAATGGTTTTTATCCGTGCTCCCTACATAGAGCGCTGTGGTGATGGGGTAGAGGTACTTTCTACCTTGGATGGTCACGTAGTGGCAGCTAAAGAGAAGAATATGCTGGCATGTTCCTTCCATCCAGAACTGACAGAGGATGCACGTATGCACGAATACTGGTTAAAGGAATTCGTACAGCAGAAGAACTAAATTCGAGATGCATTAAAAGCAGCTCCCAAGTGGGAGATGATATCTGAGGGGATTAGCGACTCAACGCTATTTCCGTCAGCAAGAGCAAGATCAGCCGCCAGGGCATGTAACCATACGCCTATGACGGCTGCTTCTTTTGCATTATAATGCTGTGCCATCAGGGCCAGGATGATGCCAGTAAGTACATCACCTGAACCGCCTACGGCCATACCAGCATTGCCGTGCAGTGTATTCTCGTAAACCTGGACAGTATTGTCTGTTGGTACGTAGATGCGTGTGTGGTGCCCCTTCAGTACAATAACCAATTGGTATTGTGCAGCCATTTCTGCAGGGTCGATGCCAAGTCGTTTCATCTCGCCGGGATGTGGTGTAATAATGCTGCCCTGAGGAATCTGTGGGAACCAATGTGGATTCTCTGCCAGTATGTTCAGTGCATCGGCATCAAGGACCATGGGGATTGATGGATTCAGAATCATCAGACGATGCAATGCCCATTGTGTTTGTACGTGTAGGCCTATGCCAGGTCCAATTCCGATAACCTCTGTGCCATAGGGAAGCTCTACATAAGTGTGATGGGTGTAGTGCTGGTCGTTCTGACACTTTGCCTCAGGTAAGCCCTGCTGCATAATGGTATATCCGCATTCGGGGACATGAACGGTCAGTAACCCTACGCCGCTGCGCATACATGCTCGTGCCGACAAGAGGGCGGCACCTATCATACCGACACTACCGGCTACGAGAGATGCTCTGCCGTAGTCTCCTTTATGGCTGAAAGGGTCTCTGGTCTTCAGCCACTCGGAAATAAGTGTTTCTGTGATGGGTGTTTGTTGCATTACAGACGTACTTTACCTCCCTGAATATACATTCCCTTAGCAGGCTTACTGCTGATACGTCGACCGCTAAGGTCGAACATCGATTTTGAATTATGAGTTTTGAACTTTGAATCTTGAATTGAACCGATGGCATCTATGTCATCACCATTATAGTAGTTGCCCTCCTGAGTGCGTCGTACAACTTCGTGAGTAGATTGCAGGACGGGGTAATTGTCTTTGCCTAAGGTTTGGAAGAAGACGGGGTCTATGGTCTCGCCGTTATTGAGGTTGTAGCACAACTCGCCTGTTTTTGCCGCCTTGGTTGCTATTGTACCCCAGTAGCAGTTGTTCAGTTCTGCAGCGTTGGCATTGGTAAAGTCATCTCCAAGGGTGTAGCAGTTATTGAAACAAGTGTTCCAGGCACCTTCTCCTACAAACTCGGCAGCCGTCTTGCCGTTGGTGTTAACCAGAATGTTTCCTGCTACGTAGCAGTTGTCAATCTGCGTCTGCATGAGCGTTCCAGCAAGTGCTCCGCAGGTCTGTGCGCCTGTTCCGGTAACAGACACATTAACCATTCCCAGGTTGCTGATACTGGCTCTGTAGCAACGGCCGAAGAGTCCACCTTCACAGTTGGTCTGAAGTTTCAGGTTACGTATCTCGAATCCTTGTCCGTTGAACGTACCGCCATAGCTGTTGGTATAATAATCGGACAGTTCTGTATCATTATCGGAATAAAGTCCTATAGGCTGGAAGCTGCTGATGCCGGTCATGTCAATGTCTGCCGTAAGACTGGCATCCAGGGTGCGCATTCCCTCATTGACCAGGACGGAGAAGCTGCAAAGGTCTTGCGGCGTAGTGATCTGCATCACATTGTCCACGTACTTAGGCATGCCGTCCAGGGCTGACAGCTGAAGGATAAGATCCTCGGCATCCCCAGCAGTCAGCGTGCCCTCCTGATAGCCCTTCATGGCGGTATCCAGCAGGCTGGCAGCCCGGTTGTACTGCTGCTCGGTAAGCAGGTTATTGGAAACGAGCAGGTTGGCGGTATTCTGGGTCTGCAGGACATTACGCATCAGGCTGATGTATGCGGCACGGCAGTCGCAGACGTCCTCAAGAAGCTCACCGAAATATTTCAGCGTTTCCATTATCTTACTCCAGCTCACCGTATTATCATACCCTTCCAATCCGACGTCTCTCATTAACGAGTAGTTACATGAGGGATGCTGTACATAGTCCCCGATGTCAGTGCTATGGCATTCATGTGCCGTCTGAAGGATATACTGCATATCCGTGTGCAAACTGGAATATGCATTCATTGCTTCACTGTCAGTCTGTCCGCGATAGAACAGATGTATGTTGCTGAATAATGTAACGTCAGCGGGGGAGGCGATGTTCCGGCCTGCAATCTTAATGTTCAGCTTGCCATCCTGAGATCTTGCCATTACTTTGTTGGTGGGATAACTGGGTAATAGCATGTATTCGTAGGATGAGATGAATACATTCTTCATGTCATTCATGTATATCATACTGCCGTGTAACATGCTCTGAGGCATGGCCTCGGCAGCATAGTAACCGTCAATCTCAAACTCGTAAATACCGTCGGGCAGGCCGGTGACGGTCTGTTCCAATACAAATTCGCAGCCTGTGCCCTGCACCTGCATTATGCCGCCGGCTGTTTCCTGTATTGTCAGGCTTCCGCCGTTCCGGGTCAGGCTCCAACCGCTGAACCCGTCCTTGAAACCGGGGTTCTGCAACATGAATGTAATCTCCTGATCGGGCGTCAGGTCGAGGGCAGCCATCGTGGGTAGGCAGAAGATAAGGGCTAAAATGGATAACGCCAGTGTTATATTGTTGTGCTTCATTCTTGGTTTCAATTATAATTGATTTTCTGAAATTGTGAGCAAAAATATTGCTTTTTGACGGAAATAACAAGATTGTTCGGTATGAATTTCGCTGAGAGACCGAAATGTGATAGAAGAACATGCAAATTAACGTGTATGTGGTTAAATTTGTACAAGAAACTTTGGTGTTTTGGATAAAATGTGTACTTTTGCGGAAATGAAATTATTAACGATATGAGAAAAATTCTACTTTTACTGATTGCTACTCCCATGTTTGCCAGCCATGCTCAGGTGGCGAATGAATATAATATGGTAGTGAATACCAACGACGGAAATAAGGCTGTTTACGCCACCAGCCAGATAGACAGTGTTACTTTTACTGGTGGGACTACTACAGTTACACCTCAGAATAAAGTCAGGATAAGAAAGAACGTTGTCTTTCTAGGGCATAGTATCTGGAGGAATGATAATTATACGGTAAAGTACGCTAACTCGGGAACTTTTGTTACGCCATTTTCTGGAACATTCAAGGGTAGGGGATACCAGACCCTGCTGAAGGAAGTTTTCGATTTTGATAGCAGTGCTTCGCCTGGTCCTAATGGAGGCTACAGCGGTTTCTCTTTGGGAGCTTTGTCGACATCAGATGCCAGCAGCGTTGCTGTTACTGCCCTTAACAGTAACAACGGATGGCCTTCCGTTAAGAATGCTATTTGGACGGTTGACTTCATTACCAATGACTTTAAGCGTAATATTCCATTAGGAAAACTTGATGATTACAAAAATGCCACAGGACCAACCACCTTCTATGGTGCTGCACGTCAACTGTTCGACAAGATTAAGCAATTGAGCGGCGATGACGTTATTATTGTATTTGGCAATGCTTTGCCCAGAAACAATGGTAACTATACCAGCACCAGCAAGAATACAGTTGGATGCAGTTTGACCGACTACGAATTGGCACTGCTGACAATTGCAGCTATGAATACGAATATGTATTTTGTCGACCAGAACCGTCTTTCTGGTATTACTGATTATAATTTGCCAGCTGTAACGGCAGACGGTTTACACTTAAACAACCTTGGATACCAATTGGCTGTTCAACCTTGGATCGCAGTGTTCAGAATGTTAGCGAATATATTGTAAGTAAGTGTAAAGTTTTTTGAGTTTATGAGTTTTTGAGTTTGTAAGTTGGTCGTTTGGGAAAATCATACACAGATTCCTCAGAACTAAGCAGATCTTTCTTTAATTTAACATCGAAAAACACGAAAGACGCGAAATTTAACAAAAATCGCGAAAACACTTCCGTTCAGGATGAGACTACGTCTTTGATGGTGTATCTGTGTTCTTTTCCTTGTATGCAAGCATCCAGATAAAAGCACCCAGACACCCCATCAATCTCTGCGAGATTTCGTCCTGAACAGAAGAAAAACAAAGAAAACTTCGTTTATGATAAAAGTTGGCTAAAGTCTAAGGCCTAAAGTCTAGAGTCTAATTATTCTCTCTTCATTCTTAATTAAAAAACGATAACCAATAACCGATAATCGGAAAAAGTCAATATTTTTCCTGTTTTCGTTAGTTGTGGTTGACGTTATTATTTCTCTTTTTCTCTGCTTTTTGTGCCAAGTTACGGACTTTTTCTTTTATGTGCTCAAGAATGATAACATATGTTATTTTTTTTAATTTAGCGATTAAAATAGTTGATAATCCGATAAATTGTTGTACCTTTGCAGACGATTTAATTGAACGGTAATTTAAAGTTTATTTGGGAAAGAAAATTATGGGTGAAATAAAAGTTGTCAAAGTCGTGAACTCCAAGCAGATGAATGCGTTTGTTCAGCTGCCGAAAAGACTTTATGCTGACAACCAATACTATGTCCCCGATTTGGATAGCGATATCCGTGACATGTTTAATCCCAAGAAGAACACTGCTCTAAAATATGCCGACATTCAGGCTTTCCTTGCATACAGAGACGATAAAGTCGTTGGCCGTATTGCTGGAATCATCAATAGAAGTGCAAATGAGCGTTGGAACAAGAGTTGCGTTCGCTTTGGACTGATTGAGTTCGAAGACGACATTGCTATTTCCAATGCTTTGTTAAAGGCTGTTGAGCAGTGGGGTGCTGAGCGTGGAATGACACAGATTCAGGGCCCGATGGGAATTATTGATTTTGATAAAGAAGGCATGCTGGTTGAGGATTTCGATCTTATGGGTAGCATGATAGATATTTATAATCCTCCCTATTACCCTCAGCATATGCAGCAGTTGGGCTACAAGAAAGAAGTTGACTGGTTGCAGGTGCGTGTGGAGATTCCCAAGGAGGTTCCTGCCAAGTATGCACGTGTTGCCAATCTGTCTAAGGAGATGTTTGGCTTGCGTGTAAGGAAGTTGAATCGAAAGGAAATCTTGGGTGAACAGGGTCAGCGTGTATTTCGACTGATGAATGAGGCCTATGCGCCTATCTTCGGATACAGTGATCTGACAGAAGAGATGGTTACGGACCTGATTAAGAAGTATATTCCTATTTTGGATCCCGACCTCATCACAACGGTTGAGAATGAAAAGGGTGAGATGGTTTGCGCCGCTGTTACAACGGGAAGCCTTTCACATACACTTCGCAAATCCAATGGTAAGCTGTTGCCTTTCGGATGGGTACATTTCCTGAAGACTCTCTTCTTTAAGAACGAGGATACTGCAAATATGATGCTGATAGCCGTGCGTCCTGATATGCAGGGAATGGGTGTGAATGCCTTGGTGTTTGACGACCTGATTCCAATCTACAACCGCAAGGGTTACAAGTATGCTGAGACGGGCCCTCAACTTGAGGATAACGTAAAGGAGCTTTCGCAATGGAAGCCATTGAATCCCAAGATGCAGAAACGCAGAAGGTGCTGGATTAAGTCAATAGGAAACTAAATCGAGAATTAATTAACACGAAGAATATAAATTTAGATTATGAATAGAGTTGTAATAACCGGTATGGGCA
>DLBF01000046.1:9689-12895 GCA_002494215.1 Prevotellaceae bacterium UBA7028 | reverse complement strand
AACATCTTCTGATGAATGAGCACAGAACCTTTAGCCTGTGTACTGACAACTAAGAGAACACTCAGAAGGTCGGGCGTGAGACCTGGCCAAGGAGCATCAGAGATTGTCATGAATGAACCATCCAAGAACGACTCTATCTGGTAACGCTCATGGCGGGGAACATAGATATCATCACCTTTACACTGTACCTCAATGCCTAAACGGCGGAAGGTCTCGGGGATGATACCCAACTCGTCGTATGCGACACCTTTAATCAGTACACCATCGCCTACCATGGCGGCCATTCCTATGAAAGAGCCCACCTCAATCATATCAGGCAAAATGGTATGTTCTGCGCTACCCAGCTCCTTCACACCCTGAATGGTCAGCAGGTTGCTGCCAATACCACTAATACAGGCACCCATCTTGTTGAGCATACGGCAAAGCTGCTGGATATAAGGCTCGCAGGCTGCATTATATACGGTGGTGGTTCCTTCCGCCAGAACAGCTGCCATAACAATGTTGGCCGTTCCTGTTACAGAAGCCTCATCAAGGAGCATATAACAGCCCTTCAGACCCTCTGTAGTAATGGTAAAGACACCACGTTCTGAATCATATTCAAACTTTCCGCCTAACTTCTGCAAGCCCAGAAAATGAGTATCCAGACGACGGCGACCTATATTATCTCCTCCAGGACGGGCCACCTCAGCCTCTCCGAAACGGGCCAGTAGCGGTCCCAACAGCATAACACTGCCTCGGAGACTACCGCAGCAACGTAAAAACTCCTCTGTATGCAGAATAGCGGTATCAACCTTATCTGCTTGGAACGTATAATCACCCGTGCCATTCTTGCACACGCTGACACCTATATCCTGAAGTAAACGGATCTGGTTATTGACATCGGCAATATCGGGGAGGTTCTTGATACGAACGGGCTGAGATGTAAGCAAAGTTGCACAAAGCACCTGCAGTGCTTCGTTCTTAGCTCCCTGAGGAATAATCTCTCCCTTCAAGCGATGTCCGCCTTCTATAATGAATGATGGCATATACTAAAAAGAAAATGAGAGATACAACAAATTAACGCTTCTTCTTACGCTTTGAAGAGCCATTATTAGCCAATTGAGCATTTGAAGGAATGCCAACAGACGCAAATTGGAAATCTGGCTGCAACTGTAACTGACCATCAGTATAACGCTTGATGTCCTGCATTACCAAGTTCTCGTCCATAGAATCACGATTCCAGACAAACAGGTTCTGCTTCATCTGATTGGCTACCATACCTACCAAAGCTGTACGTTCATCGCCCTCTGGCAGAGTCTGAGCATATTTCAGAGCGCTCTCTACAAGGTGACCATAATGGCGACGACGTATCTTTTGCATAGGATAATGCAATGGTTTAGGATGCTCCAAAGCTTCCTGCTCGGGAACAATCTCTACGGGATAGTCTATATCGAGTTTATAACGTGATATCTTAGCAAGATGATTCCAGAGACGAAGCTCAAAATCAGCAGCATTACTATTCTCGGGCTGAATACGCCCCATAATAGCTACAATGGTATTGGCGCAACGCTGGCGTTCCTCCTTATCGGGCAAAGAAACGGCCAAGTCCACCATATACTGAATACCACGTCCGTATTCAGGCATTACCAATTGTTCTCTCTGTGTATTATATTGCATTACAATAATGGTTTTGATTTAATAGCAACAAATTCTTTCAGATAGTAAGGCTCAAAGTATGCCACATCCTGAAACTCCTTCAGGTACATGCTCCGCTCGGCCAAGGGGAACATATTCTTGGCCAAGGGATGAATACCTTCGATAAAGTGCGCATTTGGATGCTGGATAACAGCCTGACACTTCTGCGCTCCGTTACCAAAGAAATAAACAGGACCACGGTTCAGGTACTCCTGATAAGTCTCTGCCGTAACAATATCAGCCTGAATAGGACGAATCTCCTTCAGTGCACGGTCGTAAACAGCAGAATAAACCTCCATGCGGCGAGCATCTATCATAGGTACCAACAGGGCATCCTCGGGAAGTTCTTCCTTACCCAACAGAACAGGAACACAAAGAACCTTAAGGGTAGGAACTGCTATCAGAGGCAAAGCGCGTCCGTAGCAGACACCCTTGGCCAAAGAAACACCTATCCTAAGACCTGTATAACTGCCGGGCCCCATACTGACGGCAACGGCATCTACGGGAATAGCATGACTATTGGCGAAGGAAAGGGCCTCATCAACATACACACCAGAGGTCTCAGAATGACTGGGACCATCATAATCTTCGTGGTGGTAAAGTAGCTTTCCATCCTCGCTTAATGCGACTGAGCAGACCTTTGTGCTGGTCTCTATATGAAGAATACAAGGCATTCGTTGAGCTTACATCTAAATTTCGCCACAAAATTACTATTTTTTGCCATTATTTCCGTACTTTTGCAGAAAATTATTGAGAAATATGATACAATCGATGACGGGATACGGAAAAGCCTCGGCCGAATTCCAAGGGAAAAAGATAAATGCAGAGGTAAAATCACTAAATAGTAAAGCACTGGACCTTTCAACCCGACTGGCTCCTATCTACCGCGAAAAGGAAATGGAGGTCCGTGCACTCATCACTCAGGCATTGGAACGCGGAAAGGTCGATTTCAATCTGTGGATAGAACAGACCGAAGTACAGAACGCGGCATCCATAAACGGTGAGTTGGTAGCCAATTACTACAAACAAATTTCTGACGTTGCCGAGAAATACAACATCGACAAGCCTGAAGACATCTGGACAGTTCTCCTGCGCATGCCCGACGTATTAAACAAAACAGAAGTACAGGAACTCACAGACGAAGAATGGGCCGTTGCCAAAGGTGTTGTAGAGAAAGCCATTCAGCAGTTGGTGGACTTCCGTAAGCAAGAAGGTCTGGCCTTGCAGAAGAAGTTTGAAGAGAAACTGGACAACATCGCTGCCCTACTGGCCAGCATTGAACCATACGAGACAAGCAGGACAGAGAAGATTCGCCAAAAGCTTGTTGATGCGCTGCAAGCCATCCCAGGAGTGGAATATGACCGTAACCGTCTGGAACAGGAGATGATTTATTATATCGAGAAGTTGGACATTAACGAGGAGAAACAACGTCTGACCAATCACTTGCGCTATTTCCGCCAGACCATGGAAGAAGGACACGGACAAGGTAAGAAGCTGGGCTTCATTGCTCAGGAGATGGGCCGCGAAATCAA
>DLBF01000046.1:0-9593 GCA_002494215.1 Prevotellaceae bacterium UBA7028 | reverse complement strand
ATCGTGGTGAAGATGAAAGACGAGTTGGAACAAATTAAGGAACAAGTACTTAATGTGATGTAAAAGCCTCCCCCGCCCCTCCAAAGGAGGGGAGAATAGAAGGGGAGAGTGGCGAGCACCAAATATATAATGAAGCGAGGGTACGAGACTGCAAACTGTTGGGCTTATGATTTTTTACGTCAACATTCACAGGAGAATCGAAAAAAACAGACAGAAGCAGAAAGTATTCTATGGAATATCCTTCGAGCTTCTCAATGTGGAGTAAGATTTAGAAGACAACATATCATTGGAGATTATATTGTAGATTTCGTATGCTTATCCAAGTCGCTTATTATTGAAGTAGATGGAACGTATCATTATAGAGGTCCGCAAATAATCTCGGACGAGAGGCGAAGCGAAGAATTGAAGAAATTGGGATTTCGAGTTATCCGCTTCAGAAACGAAGAAATAACAACAAACATAGAAGACGTAATGAACAAAATAAAGGAAGAAATAAGCAATTCTCCCCTCCTTGGGAGGGGTCGGGGGAGGCTCATTATTGTTTCTGCTCCTTCGGGCAGCGGGAAAAGTACGATTGTACAGTATCTGATGAAGGAACACCCCGAGTTTAAGTTGGCGTTTAGCATCAGCGCAACCAGCAGACCCCCACGCGGCGAGGAAAAACATGGTGTGGAATATTTCTTCCTTTCACCCGAAGAGTTCCGCCAGCGCATTCAGAACAACGAGTTTCTGGAGTACGAAGAAGTCTATCCCGACCGTTTCTACGGAACCCTAAAGGAACAGGTAGAGAAGCAACTGGCAGCTGGACAAAACGTAGTATTCGATGTTGACGTGAAAGGAGGCTGTAACATAAAGAAGTTTTATGGTGATCGCGCACTAAGCTTGTTTATCCAGCCACCCAGCATAGAGGAATTGCGTCGAAGGCTGGAAGGTCGCAACACCGACTCTGCAGACCAGATTCAGATACGCCTTAACAAGGCTGAATATGAAATGAGCTTTGCCCCCCAATTCGATCGCATCCTTATCAACGACGATTTGGAAAAAGCCAAACAGGAAGCTGTCAAAATCCTGACAGGATTTCTAGCCTCCCCCAGCCCCTCCCAAGGAGGGGAGAATGAAGGAGGAGGAACAAATAGTAATGAGAGATAAACAATCATATAATCAACAAGAGTGCCACAATTCCCCCCTCCTTGGGAGGGGTCAGGGGGAGGCTTTTAGAACAGGACTCTACGGAGGTTCTTTCAACCCCATCCATATCGGTCACATACAATTAAGCCAAGCCCTGTTGGATGAACATCTTGTAGATGAGATGTGGCTGTTGGTTTCTCCGCAAAACCCCTTCAAGGTGAATCAAAAGCTGTTAGACGATAACGCTCGGTTGGAGCTCGCCCAGTTGGCAGTACGGGATATCCCAAATATCACCGTCTCTGACTATGAGTTCCATCTACCCCGCCCCTCCTATATGGTTCATACCCTGGAGCATCTACGAAAGGAGTTCCCCGAAAGAGAATTCATTCTGATAATAGGAGCTGACAACTGGGAGCGCTTCCCCATGTGGTACAAGAGCGAGGAGATATTGGCACACCACCAGGTGATTGTTTACCCAAGACCTGGATGCCTGCTGCAGGACATCCCCGAAGGTGTCACCGTAGCCAACACGCCGCTTATTGACATTAGCAGCACAGAAATAAGAGAGAGAATAAAGAACCCGAATTACCGCGGCGAGGGTCTCTGCCCCACCGTCTGGGAAGAAATAAAGAGGAAAGGATATTATTATTAAAAAGCCTCCCCCAGCCCCTCCCAAGGAGGGGAGAATGAAGGAGGAGGAACAAATAGTAATGAGAGATAAACAATCATATAATCAACAAGAGTGCCACAATTCCCCCCTCCTTGGGAGGGGCCAGGGGGAGGCTGTTGAAGTTTATATATTATGAAAATTAGAGTAGGTTTTGGATTTGATGTTCACCAGCTGGTAGAAGGACGCGAACTTTGGTTGGGCGGTATCCGCCTGGAACACACACATGGTCTTTTAGGTCATAGCGATGCCGATGTATTGATTCATGCCATCTGCGATGCTCTCTTAGGCGCTGCCAATATGCGTGATATAGGCTATCATTTCCCAGACAACAGTCAGGAATTCCACAACATAGACAGTAAAATTCTGCTCCGTAAGACCGTAGAGCTGATTGCTACCAAAGGCTACCGAGTTGGCAACATCGATGCCACAGTCTGCGCTGAGCGCCCCAAACTGAAAGCGCATATCCCCGCCATGCAGGAATGTTTGGCTAAGGTTATGGACATCGACATTGATGATGTCAGCATCAAAGCCACCACAACAGAGAAACTTGGCTTCACCGGTCGCGAAGAAGGCATCTCTGCCTACTCCACCGTGCTGATAAACAAAGAATAAGGAAGGAGTCGCAACTCCTTCCTTATCCTTTATTCTATATCACTGAAAAACTTTTTATCTTCTTTTCATCCTACCGAAGAGGTCACGCATACCATCCAGGTCGAAAGCCAAAGAGAAACGCATGGTCTGATCCAGAGGGTTAGTCTGAGCCGTACTGAATAGATAAGCGGCATCAATGGTGAAGACACTCATATGGAAACCGGCTCCAACGGTAAAGTACTTACGATTACCCTTGTTCTCTGACTCGTGGTGATAACCGGCACGAAGCATGAAGCGGTCATTATAGGTATATTCGGCACCGAAGCTCCAACGAATCTCTTGCATCTCCTCCTTGAATCCGCCAGGGGCATCACCAAAACTCTTGAAGATACCAGCAATGGGCGAGATATCGTAATAGTCCTTCTGTACACGATCCAGATAATCATTTTCTGCCTCACCCTCCATCTGCTTAGGATAGGTAGGAATCAACAGTTTATTAGCTTCAACAGAGAAACTGAACTTATTGTATTCATTGAAGGGAACAGTAAGATTCAAACCCAAACGCAAGTTAGTGGGGATAAACTCAGCATCATCAGATCCGCCAAATGCAATCTTACTACCGATATTACTAATATTAAGACCCCATCCAAGGCTACACTCGCGATTGCCCATCATGAAATATCCCAAACGATACATGGCAATATCAGCAGCAAAAGCCTTACCGGCTGTACTCTCTTCTGGTGTGTACTTAATGTCAGAGAATATGAAACGCAAGTTCACACCCATGGAGAAACACTCGCTAAGCATACGGCTATAGCCCACATCAACGGCCAACTCATAAGGTTTGATAGTCATATCACCTATAGTGCCATCAGAACTACCAACATACACCTCACCCAAATTGAAGTACCTCAGTGAAGCAGAAACAGCAGAATAATCACCAATACGGTAGAAACCTGCTATGGTAGCCAGGTTGATATCATTGACAATCTTGCGCAACCAAGGAGTATAGCTGATTCCCACTCCTGCACGAGCCACATTAAAGGGGTATTTGGCAGGATTCCAATACTGAGAATAAACATCAGCCTCGGTAGAAACACCTATATCACCCATAGCGCCGGCACGTGCATCGGGTGCTATCGACAATGAAGTTACACCATACTGCTCAGGATTGAAGAGGGTCTTCTTATCCTCAGCCCTTGCGGCTGTAACGCTTAGCACTACAGCCAATAGCAGAGTTAATTTGTTCATTTTTGTTGTTTGCATACAATATAAAAACTCTGTTTTTCCTTATTTATTGTTCAAAACAATGATTTTTTGTGTTTTTGAGACTTTCTTGCTGTCACCGCAGCTCATTTGGCAACGATAGAGATAAACACCAGTGAACAACTTGGCTCCTGCATTGGTGCACAGATTCCAAGGTATAGTATATAATCCACTAGAAGAACTTCCCTGCTCCTGATGGAACCAGACACGACGACCTGCGAAGTCAAACACCTCGAGCGTAAACGTACAGTCAGCGCCAGCCATATCATAAGAGATAAGGAAGTTTGTACTGGTACGGGCCGGATTCTGGCTGCAAGCAAGACTAAAGATATTCGGAGCCATCTGTGGGTCTACCACAAAGTCAAGCGATACAGCATTAGTGTTGTTGAAGACATCCCATGCACGGAACGTAAGGGTGTGAGGTCCCTTCTCCAACTCTGGCAGGACATAAGAGACTGTACCGCGGGTAAAGTCTCCGAACTCCTGTACATAGTTATTGTTAAGGGTATAAGTCTTGTTGGCGTCATTGTCAACACAGAGTATCAGATCATGTCCGATTCCGTTACCGCTATAATTGATACCACTCTCATCCTCCAGCTTGGCAACAAAGTAAGGCGTGCTGTTAACAACTCCGCCGTTCTCGAATTCTTCGGAATTCAAGCCAGCCATGATTGCAGGACCTTCGGTATCTGTTCCCATCTCCTCCATTCCGCCCAAGAGGAACCTCTCGTTGTATCCGTTGGCCTCCTGCGTACGTTCGTTATTTATAGCATAGAAGGCAAAACGACCAACCTCGTTGCTATTGTTGATATCTACAGGAATAACAAAATCCACAGAGAACTTACCATTTACGACGCTGTCTTGGCAGGTATAGATGCCTGTACGATCCTTGAACGTAAAAGCCTTATTGGCACCCTGATTGTTGTGACAGACAATCGTCTCTTCGTTATCATACATACGGGCGGTCATGGTACCTGTAAAGTCGGTCTTCAGTGTGCCCTTAGTATCTGCCAGATGGCCCGACAAGCGAACTCTTTGGCCAGCTTTCAGCGGAACAACGGTGGAAGAGGCCAGATTAGTTCCGTTGATACTATCAAGAACCACCTTCTGCAAAGGTGTACCGAATTCGAGAGTCGGATCGCCAAGCAAGGCATACTGTAGTTTATTCTCGCGATAACCAGATTCCATATTGGCAGTTACAATAGCATTTTTCGCCAGACGAATAGCATCACCAATCTTATACTTTCTCCCCTTTGCATCCTTGGCAAATAGATACTGCATCAGATAGTTGTTCATATACAGGTTCTGGGTTGCATATACAGTACGTGCTGTACCATAGAATGCCAAGGCACCGCCATTAGGATTCAAAACGGCAGTCTCACCTATATTCTCGACCTGACCATCGAAAGGCATAACATCACAAGCTGCTGTAACCCAAAGGGGCAAATTATTGCCCGTTGCTTCCGCAAAATCGCTTATACGCATCACAAACTCATGGCTGAAACCATAAGTAGCAGCATGACCAACATAATTAAAGATGGCAGCACCCTCTTTCATGGCGCGTTTAATATCTTGGGTACAGGTGGGATAGGAAAGGTTGCTGGCTGTACTCTCGAGTTTATAGGCGTCCCACATAATCTTCCTGACTTCCATCTCTGGGTTATTAGTCTTGATAAGCTCGGCCACCCTGTCGGCATAATCCATATGCTGATTTTGGTCTCCATCGTCACCTAACAGATAGACAAGGTTCTTCCAACTGCCGGCATTCTCACGACTCAGATAGGTGATGGTCTTATCCACCATAATCTTGGCATCAGCAACGGAGGTAACGGGGAAGCGGCCTACGCCAAGGTCAGGCTTAGCCCTTAGGACATCCGAAGCCTCTCCATCATCTAGTAAACCGAAATAGTCCTCCATTACATAACTCTTGGTATCGCTAAAACTGTTCTCGCTGGGATAGCAGAGAAGATAGTCGTTAGGCGAATAATTCTTCCACTGGATGCTTACCATACGGTTATCCCATGCAGCATCGCCAAAGAGAAGCAGATACTTGGGAGCATCATCCTTATCCTCAACCTTATCGTAGAGCATCTTCATAAGACGGCGATAAGCTGTTGCATCAGGTGTACCACTTGAGAACTCGTTGTAAATCTGGTCGGCACGGACAATAACACACCTTAGCCCGTCATACTGCTTATGCGCATCCACCAGACGCTGGGCCTGCTCCAACAATTTCCCACTGGTGGGAACAATGATGACCATATCCAAACTGTCCAGCGCATGCAAGTCCTGATTCTGGATAGTACCGACAACTTTGGGTTCCGGGAAGGAATAGCCTTCGTCGAAAGCCACGTACTGACGTGTACCACCAGGCAGCTTAACATACGTAGCATTATTGTTCTGAACAGAACCGATAAGCATTGCAGGGTCACCAGGACAGCCCACACGCATAACCTTAAGTCCCGCACCATCAATCTGGTACACACTAGAAGTATTACTATTTGGTTTAAAGGCCACATAGCCAGAGGAGGGCTTAAGCTTTCTCTCGTAGCTGAGAGAGAGATAATCCAGACGGGCATTCTGACCTGCTGTAGATGTCAGACGAACATTCCAGGTGGAAGTTTTCTCCAACTTACTCAAATCATAAACAGCCGTTGTAGCTGTTCCATAAATATATATTTCTGTCTGTGGCAAAGACATGGTTCCCATCGGTGTTCCATTTACATATGTTGTCATCTCTGTCTTGGTCTTATTTGAAGCAGAGAATGCCACCGTCAGTTTAAGTGCCTTTTCCAAGTCGATGGGCTGCAGACTATAGGAATGGGAATTACTGTTGGCATAGTTAATGTTCTCGAACAAACTGCGACCACCATGATACCAAGCATATTCATCCTTCTCATACAGAACATGATCCGTAAAAGTGGTAATAGCTCCACTATACGCGCCCGTAAAAGCCGCTTCCGTTTCTATAGACGCTGCGTCGTCGGCCTCTTCTGTAAGGAAATAACACGCTTCATTGGCATAGAAATTGACCACCCTTGTATCACCATCCCAATGTATCAGACCATTTCCCCAGAACAGCCAAGCATCCTGTTTCTGACTATAATACAAGGGAACCTCTACCATATCGTCATACTCCTGGCCATTAAACAGAACCTCGTTCTGCAAATGACCGCCATAACCATAGAGGTGAACCTTAGAAGGATTAGAAAAGCCCATATTCTTCAGCGCTGAGCGGGTAAGACGGTACATACCATCGTTAGTAATGGAAATCTTCACCCAACGACCACTCTGTAATTTGGAATGGGCGGTATAACGCTCATTCTTGGCAGGTGCCCTACGAATCTGACGCTTAGGAGTAGAAGTAATAGCAATCTGTGCGCTGATAAGCTTGAGGTAAGTATTACCACGACGGATGATGGGCACAAAGGCGATATCCAACAATCCTTCTCCACGAGAGATACCCACGTAACTCTCCACATCGATGGACTCGTGTATCAGACTGTCATACTTTAGCACGACCTCTGTCTCTTTCGCAGTTAAGGGTGCATACTCGGGGTACTCTATTCCTACACTATATTCATACAGGGAATAGTCAGTCTGAAGGGGAACCACCTCAGTATATACAGGGAGCACGGAGTCTATCTTCAGCTCCTCCCAGTTGAGCGTAGTGATATCCAATTTGCCGTTTTCCTGCGCCATAAGAGGCACAAAGGCAAAGAAGACGAGTATATATTGTATAATTTGTTTCATGGGCAAACTATATATTTTACTTAACATTGAATTCCAGCACCTTTTTCCCCTCAAGGAAACCCTCAAGGTGGTCATCAATCTGTACCGGCCCTACCCCAACAGGTGTGCCAGTAAAGATGATATCACCCGTCTTGAGCGTAAAATACTGACTAATAAAACTTACCAACTTATCTACGCTGTGTACCATATCACCAGTAAATCCACTCTGTACGGTCTTTCCGTTTATGTCCAGATGAAAATGCAGGTTCTGCACATCACCCAATGTATCTATCGGCAGCCATTCACCAACAACGGCACTACCGTCAAATCCTTTGCACAAGTCCCAGGGCAAGCCTTTCTCACGCAGAGACTTCTGCATGTCGCGAGCGGTGAAGTCTATTCCCACAGAAACCTCCTGATAGTAACGGTGGGCAAATCGCTCAGGGATACTGCGTCCTAAGTGATTGATACGTACCACCAGTTCTGTTTCGTAATCACACTGCTTGGTATAGGCAGGGATAAAGAATGGCTTTCCGCCCGTAAGCAAAGAAGAGTCCGCCTTTGTAAAAACAACAGGGTCCTCTATATTTAATAACGTACCATGAAGCTCTTTATTGTGCTCCACGTAATTCATTCCTATCCCAAAAATCTTCATTACTCAGTTAAAGTTCGCAATTTCCCTGACAAAGGTATAAAAAAAAGTGAACCAATCATACGAATGGTTCACTCTTTTTATGAAATTATTTCAGTTCGTTGCCGAAATTATTCAGCACGAAGTGTGAAACGCTTGAAATCTGTAACAACCAGATCCTTATCTACTGACTGCAGGTAAGAAGCTACTGTGAAGTTCTTGTCCCAGATATACTCCTGGCTCATCAAACAGTTCTCCTTGAGGAACTTGTTCAGACGGCCCTTAGCGATATTCTGAATCATAGCCTCGTTCAAGTTAGCAGCCTTCTCAGCGCTAACCTCAGCGATGATCTTCTTAACGGCAGCAACATCCTCAGCTGTAATCCAGCCCTTAGCCTGGTTGCTCTCCATATGATCCTCAGAATCGAAGTGAGCGGGGTTGAAGCCAGCCTTCTTGATAGCAGCCTCAACAGCCTTCTGAACCTGCTCTGCCTTTGTCTTCTCGATAGCAACGGCAATCTCGTTATCCTTTACAGACTGGGGAACGCCTGTCTCATCGATAGCAACGGGAGCAGCACTGGCAATCTGCATGGCAATGTTCTTACCTACAGTCTCGTCAGCAACAGCCTTGTTCAGAGCCAGCATGGTGCAGAGACCATTGCGGTTCATGTGGTTGTAAGTAAAGATATTCTCAGACTCGATGTAGCAGTAACCGTCCAGCTCCATCTTCTCACCTGTAACACCGCTACGCTCGGTAACAGCATCAGCTACAGTCACATCGCCCAGGGGCAGTGCCTTAACCTCGTCCAGAGACTTAGCCTTGGCAGCAACGGCAGCGTTCAGGATGTTCTGGGTCAGCGCTACGAAGTCGGCATTGTTGGCTACGAAGTCGGTCTCGCACTTCAAGGCGATGATAGCACCGAAACCGTTCTCGGCCTTAACCAATACACAACCCTCAGCAGCCTCGCGGTCACTACGCTTAGCAGCTACAGCAGCACCCTTCTTACGCAGGTATGCAACAGCACCGTCCATGTCGTCAGACTCAGCCAGGGCCTTCTTACAGTCAGCCAAGCCTGCACCGGTCATCTCACGGAGCTTCTTAATATCTGTCATTGTAACGTCCATAGTACGTCTTTCTTCTTTTAATGATTGATGAATAAATTAATTACTCAGCAGTTTCCTCAGCAGGAGCCTCTGCAGCCTCAGCGGGAGCTTCTACAACCTCCTCAGCAGGAGCCTCTTTAGCAGCCTTCTTGCGACCACGCTTTACAACGGGCTGGTCGTCCTGCTCAGCGGCAGCATCGCTATCAGCCTTCTCTGCCTTACGCTCCTCCAGACCCTCGGTGATAGCAGCACAGCAAGCATCCAGAATAACCTCAACGCTCTTGCTTGCATCATCGTTAGCGGGAATCATGAAGTCAACATTGTCAGGATTAGAATTGGTGTCAACAATACCGAATACGGGGATACCAAGACGGTTTGCCTCACGAACAGCAATCTGCTCCTTCAGAACGTCAACAACAAACAGGGCTGCGGGCAGACGAGTCAAGTCAGCGATAGAACCGAGGTTCTTCTC
>DLBF01000039.1 GCA_002494215.1 Prevotellaceae bacterium UBA7028 | reverse complement strand
GAACAGAGCGACGACCTGACCATGATGGCAATACAGTATATCAAGCAACAAAGCGAGGTTAGAATGCAAAAGAGCATCGTACTGCCAAACGACACAAATGAGGTACCTAAGTTGAATACTTTTGTTGAGGATGTCTGCCAAACCGTTGGATTCGATCAACTTGTCACTATGCAAATAAAAGTGGCTGTAGAGGAAGCTGTGGTCAATGTAATGAAATACGCCTACCCGACTGGACAAAGCGGCGACGTAACCATAGAAGCTACCTTGAATGATATACGCCTGAAGTTCACTATCATTGATAGCGGCAAGCCTTTCGACCCCACCGTACAGGCTGAAGTTGATACTTCGCTTTCTGCTAACGAACGAAGAATCGGTGGCTTGGGCATTCACATCATGCGTCAGAATATGGACTCCATCAACTACGAGCGTATAGACAATCTCAATGTGCTGACGCTGAGAAAGAAACTGAAAAGAGAATAAAACCCAATAAAACAACAAAACTAAAATAACATTATGAACGTAAAAATTGAAGAAATCTCAGGCAAGATGGTTGCCTTCCTGAATGGTAGTCTCGACACTGCAGCTGCCGCAGAAACCGAAAAAGCGATGAGTCCTCTTAACGACGTAGAGGGGAAAGATATTATCATCGACTGTACAGATTTAGCGTACATATCGTCAGCCGGTCTGCGAATCTTCCTTGGCATCCTGCAGAGTGCGCAAAAAAAAGACGGACATGTATATATAAAAGGTATTAACGACAGCGTCCGTGCCATTTTCGCCATCACTGGCTTCAGTAACATATTCGAATTCGTGTAAAACAGTACCCAAATGGGAAATCAAGTTAAACTGGATGCGCATGGCGAGGAGCTACTTCGACAGTATCGCGAAATGCTCCCCACGTTACAGCAGTTGGCCGAAGAAGCCAGCCAGCTGATGCGCCATGCTCTGAGCGAACAGGGTATCTACATCACCGCCATGGAACAAAGGGTGAAAACAGAGAAATCGCTCGCGGGAAAATTGGAACTGAAAGGAGCCAAATACAAGAGCATCGACGACATCACCGACCTCGTGGGGCTACGCGTTATTACCTTTTATACCGATGAAGTGGACAAAGTGGCGGCCATCGCCAAACGCATCTTTGATATCGATTGGCAGGATAGTGTAGATAAACGAAAGCTACATCAACTTGATGCATTCGGCTATAATTCATTACATTATATATGCCGACTAAAATCGGGAGGCCCTCGCTTCGAGCTACAGATGCGCACAGCCATGCAGCATGTATGGTCCACCATCGAACACGATATCGAATACAAGGGCGACGTGAAGATTCCCAACGAATATAAGCGGCAGTTCAGCCGTCTGGCAGGCATGATGGAACTGATGGATGATGAGTTCAGCCGCCTACGCACTGTGCTCACCGACTACCGCCGCCAGACGCGGGCATTGGTAAAGAATGGCAAACTCGACGATGTGGCACTCTCACGCGATACGTTCCGAAGCTATCTCGAACTGCAACCATTCGACCGTCTGAACCGCCGTATCGCTGCCGTTAATCAGGCTGAGATTTTCCAAGTCTCTATTATGTCCTATCTGCCTGCGCTCGAATCCTTCGGACTGGAGACCCTTGGCGATGTACAACGCTTCATCGAGGAGAACAGCGATGATGCCTATCAGTTGGCACTCTCGCAACTGGCCATCACGGATCTCGACATTCTTTCGTCAAACACAGCCTTGCAGTATCTCTGCCTGGTATATGTGCTCAAACACAATGGTGGACGCGATGGACTAAAATCGCTATACGACATCATAAATGGTGAAAGCAATACCAACAGTATGCTAGCCGACCTGATGATAGAGCAGGCTCAGACACTTCCTTTTATGCAGAAACTAAACTAAAACGAAAAAGATATAACAATATGGACTCAATAATTATCTGGGGCTTTAGTCTCCATGCATGGATAACCATCGCTACGGTACTGACGATGTTCAGTGTGCTTCTTTTCACGAAGCTACGTGCCGACATGGTATTCCTTGGAGCAATTGCAATACTCTTCGTGACCGGAGTACTTGATGCCAAAGAGGCATTTTCGGGTTTTAGCAGTACATCTGTTGTAGTTATAGGTGTATTGTTCGTTGTTATAGCAGGACTAACACATACAGGTGTGTTACAATGGATTGTAAAGAACCTGTTAGGACAGCCACAGTCATATTGTAAGGCCGTGGTACGCCTGATGCTGCCAGTGGCTGCTCTCAGTTCCTTCCTTAGCAACACAACGGTAGTGGCCCTCTTCGTGGGTATCGTTAAGATCTGGTCGAAGAAACTGGGCGTATCCCCTTCAAAATTACTGATACCATTGAGCTATGCCTCAGGCATGGGTGGAGTCTGTACGTTGATAGGCACGCCACCTAACTTGATTATCTCAGGACTCTATACAGACCATACGGGCAGTGTCATGAATGTGATGTCAACAACCATACCGGGTTTGTTCTGCTTGTTCATCGGCATACTCTCCATCATCGCCTTCCGTCGTCTGTTGCCAGAACGTAAGGCCCCTGAGAGCGCTTTTGAGAGCACAGCAGACTATACCGTCGAGCTACTGGTTCCATCCGACAATCCTTATGTCGGGAAGCAGATTTCTCAGGCAGGATTCAAGGAGATTCATGGTGGAAGACTCATAGAAATCATCCATTTCGACGAGGTCATCTCCCCTGTTCCCGATAGCGAGCCCATAATGGGTGGCGACCGACTTGTGTTTGCCGGACAGATAGACGAGATTCTCGACCTGAAGAAAAGTCATGGTTTTGTGAATGCTGATCATCATGTATTTACGATGGATGAGGTTGGTTTGGATCGTCAGCTCCTCACAGCCTACGTTACCTTTGGAAGCAGTCTCATAAATACTACCATCGGCCATTCCACCTTTGAGAAAGACAACAACATGACATTGGTAGCTGTGGCCCGCAGGGGAGAACGTGTAGAACAATCCCCCCATGATGTAGTGCTGAAGGCTGGCGACACACTTCTTCTCGAATGTCCGCCCCATTTAAATGTTAATACTGAGCGTCTGAACTCGCAATTACACTTCTTCGACTCCCCGCAAGTGCCCAACATTGGCAAAAAGACATTCATCTCTAGCAGCATTATGATAGCGATGGTTGTACTCTCCGCACTCAATGTACTTCCGTTGTTGCAGTGCGCCTTCCTTGCTGCCATGGCCATGCTGTTGTTCCGCTGTTGCAACGTCGACCAGGCCATGAAATCCATCAATTGGGATATCCTGATGGTCTTTGCCGGTTCGGTCGTCTTGGGTCTTGCCATCCAAAAGACAGGTATTGCCGAGCGACTGGCTTTCGGCATACTCGACGTCTGCGGCACAAATCCCATTGTCGTGATGATGGCCATTTGCTTAGTCGGCACGTTTATAACAGAGTTTATTTCCAATACCGCAGCGGGAGCCATGTTCTTCCCTATCATGTACGAGGCAGCAGAGAAATTAGGTTACGAGCCTTACCCCTTCCTCATTGCCTTGATGATAAGCGTCAGCAGCAGTTTTGCCACTCCCATCGGCTCGCCCACTCACATGCTGGTCTATGCTCCTGGCGGCTACCGTTTCAGCGACTTTATACGTATTGGCTTGCCAATGAACTTTATCATCCTCGCAGCCAACATCTTTATTGTCAACGTTTTATATCCGTTAACACCCCTGAATTCGTAAACATCAGAACATATATAAGCATCATATATTTTAAACAACATCATAAACATGAAAACAAAATCAATTAAATGGACCTTGATGCTCGGCACCGTAGCTGGGCTAATGTCATGTGGCGTAGATATGCCCAAGGAGACACCTTCGTCGTTCGAAACCATGACAGTGAAGAAATCAGACATTGAACTCCCCTATAAGTTCAGTGCCAGAATGAAAGGTCAGAACGACGTAACAGTAACACCACAGGTGAGTGGTCAGTTGGTAAAGATCTGCGTGGCGGAGGGTCAGCAGGTGAAGAAGGGACAAACGCTCTTCGTCATCGACCAACGCAATGCGCAACTGGAGCTGGAAGCTGCACAGGCCAACTTGCAGGCAGCTTTGGCTCAGGAGAACTCTGCAAAGCTGGAGTTCGAATCTAACCAGAATCTATATGAGCAGAAAATCGTAAGCAGCTATATGCTGAACAACTCCGAGAACTCCTACAAGCAGGCTCAGGCTGCTGTTGCTCAGGCAAAAGCTGCTGTGAACCGTGCAAAGGTCAACCTTGGCTTCTGCACCATCACAGCTTCCGTACCAGGCATTATCGGTGAGATTCCCGTACGTATCGGTGACCAGGTATCGCCATTGACGCAGTTGACTATACTAAGCGGCAATACCACGATGTATGCCGAGTTCTCCGTTACCGAGGCAATCATAGAAACGATGGTGCAGGAGGGTTTGAAAGCCCATGAGGTGGAGCAGGTTATTGCCAACCTGCCTGAGGTAACCTTTGTGATGAAGAATGGTACGGAGTACCCGCACAAGGGTAAGGTTGTCAGTTTGACGGGTGTCGTGAATGCCACCACGGGTTCATTGACCAGTAAGGTATCGTTCCCCAACCCCGACGGCCATCTGTATTCTGGCATACAGGGTACAGTGGTGCTGCCTTTCGCCGAGAAGGATGTAATTATCATTCCCCAAGGCGCGGTAGTACGTCTCCAGGATAAGACTTTGGTTTACAAGGTAAAGGCCGACAGCACAGCCACCGCCGTCGACGTGACGACAGAAGACACAGGCAACGGTAAGGAATTCATCGTAACCAGCGGTCTGAAAGTGGGCGACAAGATCGTGACCACTGGTGCCAACAATGTAACGGAGGGTCAGAAGGTGCTTTTCCCTGAAAAGAAATGAAAAGGGGAAAGCGGAACCAGATAGCGAAATTATGAATTATGAACGCCGAAGGGGTCGCGAGCGAAACGCGAGAACGAAGTGGCAATTCAGAATTATGAATTGAAATGAAAAACAACATATTCATCAATAAATACGTGATGGCTTGCGCCATCTCTATCGTGATAGCA
>DLBF01000021.1 GCA_002494215.1 Prevotellaceae bacterium UBA7028 | reverse complement strand
AGGAAGCAATACTTGAAGTAGTTGAGGTCGAAGAGCACATTGGTCTCGTCGAGCGCCTCCTGAGGATAGCAGTTCTTGAAGTCCAAGTCGCGCGAGCCCTTAATCTGCATCTTGGGCAACAGGGCAATGGTGCGATGGAGGAGTTCCTTCTCGGCCTGCGTATAACGGCCTCCCGCATCACGTCCACCCTTGATGGCATCGAAGAGGGAGAGGTCGCCCAGATCTTCCTGCAGATACCTAAGTCCGTCGGCACTCTTGGCCACAACGGCTGGAACGGGCAACTGGCGCTCTGTGAAATGCTGAGCCAGGTAGCAGAAGGCATGATTCTCGTCGAGGCTGGTGCCGACAACACCTATCAGGGTGCTGCCGTCCGAGCCATGCAGACGATAGTATTTGCGGTTGCTGCCCGAGCCTGCAATCTCGTCGCAAGCTGCCACTTGCAGACCTGTATGCTGGGTATATAGTTTCTTTAGTTCTTCCATATTAATCCTTGCGATTCCAGATTTTCATTACTCTGTTACGTACGGCCACGATATTGATGATGCTAACCACGGCAAAGAGGCAGAAGCCCAGACAGAAGGCGGGCAGAAGACTGCCGTCCTGCATCTGTGGGAACATTACCCAGAGTGTGTTCATATAATATCCGCGTACCATATATAATATAATAAAGGAGAGCAGCAGCACAACTGCGTTCATGCCAACTGTCAGAAGCTGGTAAGGCAGAGAGACCCTGACGGGACTGTAGCCGATGAGCAGGAGGTTGCGTAACTTCTCGGTATTCTTCTGCACCAACAGATAGATGCTGAGCATAAGGATGTAGAACGACAGGACACTAATAAGCATACCGATGCACATAACCAAGACGGTTACCACCCTGAGGAAATAAGTGGCCTTGCCGGCATCCAGCTTGTCGTTCTCCAACTCCAGATTATGCTGATTGATATACTTCACGATGGCGTCGTCCGTAGGATTCTTCACCTCCACAATCAGACGGTTGGGCGTGAGGTCAGCTTCGGGAGCAAACTTTCCGTTGCTCCATTTGATGAACGACTCAGGCACCAGAATGGTATTCAGACGGCTGCTGAAGCCGATAACCTTGCCCTGCAGACGCTGCTCCTGACCGTTGCCACGAAGCACCACCACCATATCAATCATACCCACGATACCCTCAGAAATCTTGGGTAACGACTGGCTCTGGGCAAAGCCGAAGTTATAAATGGCCAGGTAGGTACGAGGCAGGACAATGGGGATAACGCCCTCCTCGGGGTCGAACTTCCATTGGCTGAGGTCGGTATCAACAAACTTGTCGGGCACACTCTCGAAGAACATCTCCGTACCCATCTGTGCCACGCCTTTCACGCCCAGGCTGCATACCACACGATACTGACTGGCGGTAAAAGCACCCACGCTCTTGCAGAAAGGCTGGCTGGTGATGTCCTGCACCTCCTTCTCGCTGAAGCCGCAGCTCTCTCCTGCCCCCAGCATGCTGACGCCAGATATGCGTTTGCTGACGATAAGGTACTCGGGCTTCAGGAATCCGTCTTCCTGACTGAAGAGGGGCTTGACATCGTTATAGAACTGGAGTCCCAACAAAACTATGAACATGCCAAAGAGGTTGGCAAAGAAGAAGCCCGCGAACTGGGCTATGCTAATGTGCTGACGCAGCAATTTCCAAACCAACGACATCATAAGCGGTATGTTTTATCGTAAGACATATTCATGTGCTTGCCTATGCTGGTAACGATGACTCCAGCCCCTTGCCTGCGGGCTTCCTCCATCATAATGTCACACATGATTGCACTATTCACATCGTCCAGGTGGCTGATGGGCTCGTCCACCATCAGGAAATCGAAGGGCTGCACCAGGGCGCGTATCATGGCTACACGTTGCTGCTGGCCGAAACTCATACGTCCCACCTTGGCCGACATCTTATCGGCTATGCCAAGGCGCTGGAACCATTCCTCTATCTCCTGGAGGCTCTTGTGGTTGGTAAGGCCGTTCTTAATCTGAACGTTCTCCAGGGCCGAAAGCTCGGGAAAGAGTCGCAACTCCTGAAAGAGGAGACTGAGACTATGCTGGCGGATGGACGTCCAGTCTGAAACACGATGCTGACGGATATCCTTGCCATCGAAGAAAATGTTACCCAAATAATCTTTTCTGTATCCTATAATATAGCTGCAGAGCGAGCTTTTTCCCGTTCCTGAATTGGCCTCCACGAGGTATGTCTGCCCCTTCTGGAAGGTGACATCCTGCAGCCAGATTTCGCTCTGCACGTCCCTGCCCTCGAAGACGCAGGGTAAAGTGTTTTGTAATTCTATCTTATCCATTTATTTCAACAATCCTTTTATAAAGTCTGTCGTATTATCCCTTGTTGTTAATTCATAATCTATGTGCCTGAAGTCTGTTACGCTCACGTTAATATGCTCCAGGCTGGTGGTTCCCTTCTCGAACTGGGTCTTGGCACCAAGGGCTGTCATAGAATTCAGCATCCTTGCGAAGTCCACAGAGGCATATATCCTCTTGCCCTTAGCCTGCTCCCTAACCTGAGAAATCTTTTCCTCTAACTGGGGAGCAGAAAACTGGAGTGTTTTACCATTGTCGGACGAGAGGTACAGGAAATCGTCGTGTACGCCGAAGAAGAACTTGTCGCGGGCATTCTGCAAAACGAAATCCTTCTCGCCCAGAGCCTGACAGCTATATCCGAAAGTGGATGCTCCAGAGATCCAGTCCTTGGAATTCTTGAGGAAATCCTGATTCTTGATTTGAGCGCTTGCCACGAACTCCGGAGAGAAGATTGTGCGCCCCCCCCACTCCACCAGCACATCGCCATCGATGGCCTTGATCATCATATCCAAATCCACACAGAGGTTTAGCCCGACAAGCATCGTCCTGAAAACAAAGTTCTCCCTGAGCTTAGGCAGCACCTTCTCGCCCTCTACATTAAAGACGGCCCTGAGCATAGGCTCCGCCATGCAGGAAGGCAACTTCTTGCCATCGATGGGACGAAGCAGTTTGTCGGATTCCGAGGCATAGTTGGTGAAATTCTCGTCCTCGCTTTCCAACTCCGTAGAGAGCTGGAAGGATTTCTCCTTAACCCTGAGAGAGGCATTCAGGAAGACGTCGTTCAGGTTGACATCCTTGATACTGCCCACCATCTGATTGGTAATAGTCGGAGGCAAGACGGCAAGGCTGGAACGCAGACTTACAACGCCGCCATCCTTCTTCAGGTCAGAGAGAACGGGCACCTTATGGCTTCCCTGAGTCATCCACTCTACCATCTTGCCACGCATAGCATCGGCTTGGCTACCTATAACGGGACCTAATACCAGGGCTTTCTTGCTATCGAAGCAAAGCATGATTTCGCCCTTGCTGGCCCACTTGAAGCCACGCTGGGACTCGACGGCAATTTCCTCCTCCTTCAGTTTCTCTTCGAAGTCGTCGGCATCGCTCAAGGCAAAAACACCACATACGTAGTTGTCGGCCGAGACAAAGCCATACATGGGCACCAGCATGTCTATTCCCCATCCTGCCTTATCCTCCTCCTTTTGCTGCTGACGATGTTTCAGGGCTTTGAAGATGTCAGAGATGCTGAAATCCAATTGTTTCAACGCTTGCTTGGCATCTACCACCAGAACGGCCTTAGCGTCCTCTGGAATAACATTCTTACATACATCCTTCTTGCCGAAAAGAAAGAAATAGCCACCTATTACAACTGCAATAATTAGGGCTATAATAATCAGATACTTCTTCATTTTATAATATTTATCTCGAGAAATAACTTTTGACCTGCGGTCGAACCTGCTCGCGCTCGGGATAGCCTATGCAAGCTTAGCTCTTCTCTCGCTCAATCGCAGCCTTCTCTTTTAATTATTCTCTTTTATCTCTTAATCTTATCGTTTCTGATTGATTAATTGCATCATGTGCACAGCCACCAGGGCTGCTGTTTCCGTTCTCAAACGGCTGGTACCAAGGGATACGCTACGGTATCCGTTCTTCTGCGCCAACCTAACCTCGTCCACGCTAAAATCTCCCTCAGGACCTATCAAGACGGTTGTCTCCACACCCCGCCTTAGCACATCCATCAGAAATGGTTTTGCGCACGTATTAGGCTCTCCCCCTTCAATATCCTCCTCATCATAACAATGGCAGATGAACTTATCGCCCTTGCGTTCCTGCTTGATGAAGCGTTCGAAGGAAGTCATCTCGTTCAGGACAGGCTTCCAAGCCTTATGGCTTTGCTTGACAGCCGAAATGAGAATCTTATCTATTCTTTCGCATTTGATGACGCGCCTTTCGCTGAACTTACAATCCAGGAAGGAGAGCTCGTCCATGCCAATCTCTGTGGCCTTCTCGGCAAACCACTCCACGCGGTCGTTCAACTTGGTTGGAGCCATAGCCAGATGGATATGTCCCTCCCATGCAGGCTCCTGAGGCATCGTTTCCAGAATCCTATAAAGGCAACGATGGTTGTCCGCAACCGTTATCTCGGCACGGAAGAAACTGCCATTACCATCCATCAGCAACAGTTCATCCCCCGCCGTAAGCCTGAGCACACGCGTAGCATGCTTGGCTTCATCCTGGGGAAGTTCTGTACGGTTACTTGCTTCAGGAACAAAGAAAAAACGCGTTTCTTTCACTTAATTTAATTCATAATTAATAATTCACAATTCATAATTCTCTCTGCGGTAGCAAATTACCACTTCGTTGACTTTCCCCTTCGGGCCGTCGAGCTAAACCTTCTCGC
>DLBF01000195.1:2573-3132 GCA_002494215.1 Prevotellaceae bacterium UBA7028 | reverse complement strand
TCACACCAGTACGCAGATAGTCCATACCGTCTGCCAAGGTGTAAGCCAACTCGATGTCAGCGGTAGCACCTGCCTCCTGCATGTGATAGCCAGAGATAGAGATTGAGTTGAACTTAGGCATCTTCTGCGAGGTGTACTCGAAGATATCTGCGATAATCTTCATCGAGAATGCAGGGGCATAGATATAGGTGTTACGCACCATGAACTCCTTGAGGATGTCGTTCTGTATGGTACCTGCCATCTCCTCGAGTTTGGCGCCCTGCTCCAAACCGGCATTTATATAGAATGCCAATACGGGCAATACTGCACCGTTCATAGTCATGGAAACAGACATCTTGTTCAAGGGAATTCCATCGAACAGTACCTTCATGTTCTCCAAAGAACAGATGCTTACACCAGCTTTACCTACGTCACCGACTACACGCTGGTTGTCGGGGTCGTAACCACGATGGGTGGGGAGGTCGAACGCTACGGAAAGACCCTTCTGGCCACTGGCTAGATTACGACGGTAGAAGGCGTTACTCTCCTCGGCAGTAGAGAATCCGGCATACTGACGGAT
>DLBF01000195.1:0-2506 GCA_002494215.1 Prevotellaceae bacterium UBA7028 | reverse complement strand
CGGATAGTCCACGGACGGAAGGGGTACATCATACTATAGGGGCCACGCAGGAAGGGTGGGATACCGGCAGCGAAGTCCAGGTGCTCCATACCCTCGAGGTCCTCTTTTGTGTAAACGGGCTGTATGTCTATCTGCTCGGGAGTCCTCCAGTTGGCAGTGATACCAGCCTCTTTTTGCCATTGCTGGCCATTCTTTGCCTCTATACCGGCAAAGATGTCTATATTGTTGAATTGTTTTCTTGCCATAACTAGATTCCGAGTTTTGCATTGTACTCACGGAGAGTCTCAAGCTGGTTAGACCTTACATGGATGAAATTCTCGATGCCAGCGGCCTTGAGGTCTTCTGTGCAGGCAGGTGCTCCGGCTACTACGTAGAGGGCACGGCCGTTCAGATACTTGAAGGCGGGGATGGCGTACTCGGCATACTCGTCGTCGCTAGAGCAGATGACTACGATGTCGGCACCAGCCTCGAGCGCCTTGTCGACACCTTCCTCGACGGTAGCGAAGCCCAAGTTGTCTATCACCTTGTAACCGGCAGCTGCCAGGAAGTTGCAAGAGAACTGGGCACGGGCCTGACGCATAGCCAGGTTGCCGATGGTGAGCATGAAGGCAACGGGTACCTTCTTGGCCTTCTCGGTAGTGAGGCGCAAAGACTCGAAGTCGGAAGCCAGACGGGTAGGCTTGAGGGATGCAATCTCGCCCTTCTCGGCGCAACAGCAGCAACCGGTAGCAGGCTCCTTGCCCTCGCTCTTCTCTGAGAAGTTGGGGAATTGGTTGGTACCCAGCAGGAACTCCTTGCGCTTGCCGGCATTGCCGTGGCGGGTGGCGTTGGTCTCGTTAATGGTATTCTGGATATTGCCAGCCAAAGCCTCCTTCAGGAAGCCGCCCTTCTCTTCTACATCGAGGAAGAGCTTCCAAGCCTGCTCGGCAAGAGCCTTTGTCAGGGTCTCGAGGAAATAAGAACCACCGGCTACATCGACGATACGGCCAAAGTGACACTCTTCCTTGAGCAAGAGCTGCTGGTTGCGGGCAATACGCTCGGCAAAGTCTGTGGGAACCTCGTAGGGGGTGTCGAATGGCACAACTACCATACTCTCTACGCCGCCCAGAGCAGCTGACATGGCCTCTGTCTGGCTACGCAGCAGGTTGACATAACTGTCGAAAAGAGTCTGGTTGTAAGTGGTGGTGACAGCGCAGATGTGCATCTTGGCACTCTCCTTGCAGGCTGTGTACTGACTTACAATCTGAGACCACAGCATACGTGCAGCACGTATCTTGGCAATCTCCATGAAGTAAACGCCGTTGATACCCAAGTTGAACTTGATGTTCTGGGCAGCCAGCTCGGGAGCTACACCGGCCTCGGTCATAGCAGCCAAGTATTCGTTACCCCAGGCAAGGGCATAACCCAGATCCTGATAGCTGTATGCACCGGCATCGGTAAGCTTGTAGGCGTTGACGGCTACGGCACGGAACAGGGGGAAGTCCTTCAGCACCTCTACCATCTCCTTGGCCTGAGGGATGAGGCTTGCACGGTCCTTGCCGCTGCAGAGAATCTTCTCGATGGGGTCGAAACAGATGCTACCTACAATCTTGGCCTTGTCGCATCCCTTCTGCTCGAAATAAGCAACCAGCAGCTTGGCCAGCTCGAGGCTGTGACGCTGACAGGTCTTGAAGTTCAGCTCCACGCACTCCACGTAGATGCCGTCCAGCAAGGTTGCAATGTAGTCGGCACTCAACTGATCGGCGGGAATAACGAAGCCAAGGCTGTCAACTCCCTTGTTCAAGATGTCAAGGGCTTTCTCGTTTGCTGCCTTGGCGCTTTCACACTTGATGTCCTGACGGACATACCATTCATTGTCTGCGGCCTTGTTGCCGCGAACGTAGGGGAACTCGCCTGGGAGGGCGTTCACGAGGGCTAGGTTGTCCACATCTTCCTTGCGGTAGAAGGGTTCCATGCTGAAGCCTTCGTTGGTTCTCCATACCATCTTCTTCTGATAATCTGCACCCTTGAGGTCAACCTCAATTTTGTCACGCCATTCCTGACGGGTAGGGGCAGTAAAGTCAGAGAAAAGTTTTTCTTTACTATCTGCCATATTAATATATAAAAATAATGTTGTCGTTTGCTGTTTTAGCGAACACAAAGTTATGTTTATTTTGGAATAACACCAAAAAAACACGAACAAAATGAATAATTATGCATGCAAAATGACAGAAATAGCAGACGCGGATAACAATCTATTCTATTTTTGCGTACCTTTGCACTGTGTTTAATACATATCGCGAGCTCAGGCTGCGCCTCAGCAAAGAACAAGTTCTCTGCATTCGGCTTGCACTGACCTTGCAGCAGAAAAAATGAAGAGTGAAGAATGAAGAGTGAAGAATCAAAGTTACTTGAAACCTGAAACCAAGGTCGAAGACCTCTGAAACCTGAAACCAATTCTTAATTGCCACTTCGTTGACTTTCCCCTTTGGGCCGTCGAGCTAAACCTTCTCGCTATTCGCTCGCG
>DLBF01000102.1:2132-7137 GCA_002494215.1 Prevotellaceae bacterium UBA7028 | reverse complement strand
GACCCCAACATTAAAAGTGTTGTGCTCTACCAACTGAGCTAGCGGACCGACCTAAAGACAACGCATTTCTGCAGTTGCGGGTGCAAAGGTATATCTTTTAATTCAAAATTCAAAATTCAAAATTCAAAATTTTTATTATTCCTCACTTTTTTGTTCTTCTAACTCCGTTTCTTCCTCTTGTTCGACTTCTTTCAGCACAAATCGACGGTAATAGGAGAGGAGTAGGGTGGTTAGTGGCAAAGCTATAATGAAACCGATGATGCCCATAAGACTGCCCCATACGGAGAGGCTGAGTAGGATGACGGCAGGGTTCAGTCCCATTACGTGTCCCATGATGCGAGGCGTTAAGTACATATCCTGAATGAGCTGTACAACGGCAAAGACGGCCAGTGCGCAGAGCAGGATTACCCAGAAGCTTTCGCCTGTCTCGGCTGACTTGAGGATGGCCAACAGTATGGTGGGGATGAAGCCAAAGAGCTGCATGTAGGGGACCAGGTTAAGGAATCCTATGAATAGGCCTAGACCTATGGCCATGGGGAAGTCTATGATAAGGAATCCGATACTGAAAAGTATTCCTACTATGAGTGCTATGAGTGACTGGCCACGGAAGTAGGAGTTCATACCATTCTGCACGTCCTGTACGACCATCGAGGCAAACTGACGCTTGCTGACGGGGATGAGGTTCACCCAACCCTGGCAGATGTTTTCGTAATCAATCAGTATAAAGAACGTATAGAGTAATACCACAAAAACGCCTAATACACTCAGCGCGACATTCACGGTTCCGGACACTAAATTCCAGGTCTGCAACATAACCGTCTTGACAGTATCAACAAAAGAACTTTGCTGCATAAGACTAACCAGTGTATTTTCATTGCTGATACGATCAATGATATTCTGGATGTATGCCGCCATATTGGTCTGGGTCATTACATCGTTGAAGTAAAGTGTAACCAAGTCGGAAATGTGCACCGTTTCATTGATAATGGGAGGAACTATCAGGGCTAGAAAACCACTTATAACGGCTATCACAATTAGCAATGCCACGGCTATGCTGAGAATGCGACTGTGCAAATGTACCTTGTATTGCAGGAAACGTACCAACGGATAAATCAAATAGGCCAAAAGCCAAGCAATAAAGAAAGGTAGCAAAACACTGGAAAGGGTGTTTAGCAGCCATACGGCACCAGCGCAGAGGCTGATGATTGTGATGCTTCGGATGAAGCGGTCGAAAGTTATCTTTTGTTCAAACATTCTTTTAGTTGGTTTCCATTTTAAATTAAGAATTAAGAGAGAATAAAGAAGAATTAATTTTCGTCTATCATCATCCCTAATCTCTAGTTTCTAATCCCTAATTCCTAATCCCATAATTGCGGATTGGTATCAATTTTTCTTTCTTAATTCTTCTCTCTTAATTATGAATTGTGAATTATGAATTATGAATTGAATTATAGCATTCCCTGCACAGAGGTTCGTACTCGTCCTTTTCGCCCAGCATGACCTGCTTGTCGCCTGCAACAATACGGTGGCTTACATAGGCAAGGGAACCACAGCGGACACAGATGGCATGAACCTTTGTCACTTCGTCTGCTATGGCACAGAGCTGGGGCATAGGACCGAAGGGCTGCGCTTTGAAGTCCAGATCCAACCCTGCCACAATAACGCGAATGCCACGTGAGGCCAGTTCGTTGCACACTTCCACAATATGTTCGTCGAAGAACTGTGCCTCGTCTATCCCTACAACATTCGTATCCTGTGCCAGAAGCAGGATGCTGGTCGAGGTGTCCACAGGGGTTGACATGATGCTGTTGCCCTGATGACTGACTACTTCCTCCTCGCTATAGCGCACATCTATACTGGGTTTGAAAATCTCTACACGCTGATGGGCAAACTGGGCACGTTTCAGGCGACGTATCAACTCCTCCGTTTTGCCTGAGAACATAGAACCACAGATGACTTCTACACGGCCTTGCCTCATCATTTCTCCGTTATGAGAGCCAACATCTTTCATTTTTTTGATGTTTTGATTTATTGGCAAAAATACACTTTCTATCTGAATTAGCCCCATAAAGGGGCTTAAAAATACTGAAATAATCAAAATAATTCTGTCTAATTGTCCGCTAAACCGTTTTTTATGTATACATTTGCTGCCTAAAATAGAAGCGTCACAATATGGGAATATTATACTTGGTACCTACCCCAGTAGGAAATCTTGAGGATATCACTTTCAGAGCCTTGACGGTGCTGAAGGAGGCTGATTTGATTCTGGCCGAGGATACGCGTACCAGCGGTATATTGCTGAAGCATTTCGAGATTAAGAAGCCTATGCTCTCGTATCATAAGTTCAATGAGCACCAGACGGTGGACCGTGTGGTAGAGCGTCTGAAAGGTGGCGAGACGGTGGCTGTGGTCAGCGATGCCGGTACTCCGGGTATCAGCGACCCTGGTTTCTTGGTGGCTCGAGAGGCTATCCGTGCTGGCATCGAGGTGATTACCTTGCCTGGTGCAACGGCTTTTGTGCCTGCATTGGTAAGCAGCGGCTTGCCCTGCGACAAGTTCTGTTTCGAGGGTTTCCTGCCTCAGAAGAAGGGGCGCCAGACGCGCTTGAAGGCTTTGCAGGATGAGACGCGTACCATCATCTTCTACGAGTCTCCCCATCGTATTGTCAAAACGCTGGAGCAGTTTCAGGAGGTGTTCGGAGCAGACCGCCCCGTAAGTGTGTGTCGCGAGATTAGTAAGATTCACGAGGAGAGTGTCAGAGGAACAGTAGAAGAGGTGCTGGCACACTTCAAGGCCAATGAGCCCAGAGGCGAATTCGTAATTATTTTAGGTGGCCGCACTGATTGACGTAATAGCGAGATTGGCTTGAGAAAAAACGATAACTTCTAAAACAAAAAGAATATGAAAAATTTTGGATTTGTTGCAGTATTAACTTTGTTGCTGGCTTCTTGTGGCCAGAGCAAGCAGGTTGGTGAGTCTGCCTTAGAGCAGGAACGTGACTCGTTGCAGAGAATTATCAATGAGAAGGATATTGAGTTGAATGATATCATGGGTACCTTCGACGAGGTACAGGAGGGTATCAGACGCATAAACGAGGCAGAGGGACGTGTTACCATTGCAGATGCTACGCCAGAGAGTGCCAGCAGCAAGGAGGTGATACGCGAGAATATGCAGTTCATTCGCGAGGCTATGCAGCAGAACCGCGATATGATTGCTCAGCTGAAGGAGAAACTGCGTACCAGCAGCTTCAATGCCGAGAAACTGAAGAAGACAATAGAGAACTTGCAGACTCAGATAGAGACACAGGGCAAGCGTATTCAGGAACTGGAAGCTGCTTTGGCCGAGAAGGATGCTCAGCTGGCTGCACAGGGTGAGCAGATTGGTGCTTTGAACGAGAACGTGAACACCCTGACAGAGGACAACAAGAACAAGGCTGCTACCGTTGCCAGCCAGGAGAAGCAACTGAATGCTGCTTGGTTCGTGTTCGGTACAAAGTCTGAACTGAAGGAGCAGAAGATTCTGCAGAGCGGCGATGTGCTGCGTGATGGCAACTTCAATAAGGACTACTTCACCCAGATAGACATTCGTTACGACAAGGTGATTAAGTTCTACAGCAAGAGTGCAAATATCCTCTCTAACCACCCCTCTGGTAGCTATCAGATGGTTAAGGACAGCAAGGGTATGTATGAGTTGCATATCTCAGACCCTGTTAAGTTCTGGAGCACAGGCAGATATCTGGTGGTACAGGTTAAATAAAGTTTAGAGTTTAGAGTTGAGAGTTTAGAGTCAGTTGAAATAGTTGATAGTTCCGCCGTTGGCGGAGTATTAAGGACTATCTAAACAGTAAACTAAATATAATTTTCAACTTTCAATTTTCAACTTGATAAAGACAGTAAACTACCTTAATATTGAAGACAAGCAGAAGTAAACATTATAATTCCAGTCGTTCGTCACTGCCTTTCGAGGATGGAATGACGGACGTGAAGTTTCACAACGTAGTGGAGACGCGTCCTGAGAGGGCCATCCTGGTGGGTCTTATTACTCCCAATCAGAACGAACGCAAGACAAAGGAGTATCTCGACGAACTGGAGTTCCTGGCCGAGACGGCAGGGGCAGAAACTATAAAGCGTTTTACACAACGAATGAACGGCCCCAGCAGCGTTACCTATCTGGGTATAGGTAAGTTGCAGGAGATTAGGGTCTATATAGTGGCAGAGGAGGATGCCGAGCGCGAGGTGGATATGGTAATCTTTGATGACGAACTGAGTGCCAAGCAGCTGCGCAACATAGAGAACGAGCTGAAGGTGAAGGTGCTGGACCGTACCAGCCTTATTCTGGATATCTTCGCCATGCGAGCCCAGACGGCTAATGCCAAGACGCAGGTCGAGTTGGCACAGTATCGTTATATGTTGCCCCGCTTGCAACGTTTGTGGACGCACCTCGAACGACAGGGTGGTGGCTCAGGTAGTGGAGGCGGAAAGGGCTCCGTAGGTCTGCGTGGACCTGGTGAAACGCAGTTGGAGATGGACCGCCGTATCATCCTGCACCGCATCACACTGTTGAAGCAGCGCCTGGAAGAGATAGACAAGCAGAAGACCACGCAGCGCAAGAACCGTGGACGGCTTATCCGCGTAGCACTCGTGGGCTATACCAACGTGNNGGACCGCCGTATCATCCTGAACCGTATGAGCCTGTTGAAGCAACGTCTGGCTGATATCGATCGCCAGAAGACTACTCAGCGTGGTAATCGTGGTCGTATGATTCGTGTGGCATTGGTGGGTTATACCAATGTGGGAAAGAGTACCCTGATGAACCTGCTCTCTAAGAGCGAGGTCTTTGCAGAGAACAAGCTCTTTGCTACGCTGGACACCACAGTACGCAAGGTAATTGTGGACAACCTGCCCTTCCTGCTTTCAGATACTGTAGGATTCATTCGCAAGCTACCCACAGATTTAGTTGATTCCTTCAAGAGTACGTTGGACGAGGTACGCGAGGCCGACCTGCT
>DLBF01000102.1:0-2061 GCA_002494215.1 Prevotellaceae bacterium UBA7028 | reverse complement strand
GATATCTCGCATCCTGATTTCGAAGACCAGATCAAGGTGGTAGAGAAGACACTCTCGGATTTGGGTTGTGCCGACAAACCCTCTATGGTTATCTTCAACAAGATAGATGCTTATACCTGGGAAGAGAAAGATGCTGACGATCTGACTCCTGCTACAGCCAGGAATGTGTCGCTGGATGAACTGACCCATACCTGGATGTCGCGTCTGAATGGTGACTGTCTCTTCATCTCTGCCCAGGAGAAGACCAATCTGGAGACTATGAAGCAGGTATTATACAATAAGGTAAGGGAACTGCACGTGCAGAAGTACCCCTACAATGACTTCCTCTTCCATCATTACGAGGAGGAGAACTCAGAAACAAATAAGGAATAATTATATAAACTGCCCAAGACCCTGCGAAGCAGTTCCCTCGCCCTTACGGGAGAGGGTTAGGGAGAGGGTCTCCGATATGGCTGAATTCAAGTATGCCCCAATGTTCCAGATGGGCGAGGACAAAACCGAATACCGCCTCCTGACAAAGGAGGGGGTAAGTGTAAGCGAGTTTGAAGGTCACAAGATTCTGAAGGTAAGCAAGGAGGCGTTGACCCTGCTGGCACAGCAGTGCTTCCACGATGTGGAGTTCATGCTTCGTCGCGAGCACAACCTGCAGGTTGCCAAGGTGCTGAACGATCCCGAGGCAAGCGAGAACGACAAGTATGTAGCTTTGCAGTTCCTGCGTAATGCTGATGTAGCTGCCAAGGGCGTGCTGCCTTTCTGCCAGGATACAGGTACTGCCATCATACATGGCGAGAAGGGCCAGCAGGTATGGACTGGCTTCGAGGATGAGGAAGCACTCTCACGTGGTGTCTTCAATACCTTCACACAGGACAATCTGCGCTATTCTCAGAATGCACCCCTGAATATGTACGACGAGGTGAACACCAAGTGCAACCTGCCGGCTCAGATAGACATCGAGGCTGTAGAGGGTGCCGAATACCGTTTCATCTGCGTTGCCAAGGGTGGTGGCTCTGCCAACAAGACTTACTTCTATCCCATGACGAAGGCGCTGATTCAGAACGAGAAGACCTTGCTGCCTTGGTTGGTTGAGGAGATGAAGCATCTGGGAACAGCTGCTTGTCCTCCTTATCACATCTGCTTCGTTATTGGTGGTACCAGTGCCGAGAAGAACCTGCTGACTGTGAAGCTGGGTTCTATCAAGTATTACGACAGTCTGCCTACCACAGGCGACGAGACAGGTCGTGCCTTCCGCGATATCGACCTGGAGGAGAAATTGCTGAAGGAGGCTCAGAAGATTGGTCTGGGTGCTCAGTTCGGTGGTAAGTATCTGGCACACGACATTCGTGTGATCCGTCTGCCTCGCCATGGCGCTTCTCTACCCGTTGGTATGGGTGTCAGCTGCTCTGCAGACCGTAATATCAAGGCCAAGATCAATGAGGATGGTATCTGGATCGAGAAGATGGACAGCAACCCCACAGAGCTCATTCCTGAGGAACTGCGTAACCCAGGTGAAGGTCCTAAGGGTATCGAGATTGACCTGAACAAGGGTATAGATGCTGTTCGTGCTGAGTTGACGAAGTATCCCGTTAGTACCCGTGTGAACCTGAAGGGTACCATCATAGTGGCTCGTGATATTGCTCATGCCAAATTGAAGGCTCGTCTGGATGCCGGCGAGGGTATGCCTCAGTACTTCAAGGATTATCCTGTGCTGTATGCAGGTCCTGCTAAGACTCCAGAGGGTTATCCCTGCGGTTCTATGGGTCCCACAACAGCCAACCGTATGGACCCCTATGTAGATGAGTTCCAGGCTAATGGTGCTTCTTTGGTTATGATTGCCAAGGGCAACCGTACACAGCAGGTAACAGATGCCTGCAAGAAGCATGGTGGCTTCTATCTGGGTACTATCGGTGGTGTTGCTGCCGTATTGAGCCAGAGCAGCATCAAGAGCATCGAATGCGTTGAGTATCCCGAGTTGGGTATGGAGGCTATCTGGAAGATTGACGTAGAAGACTTCCCCGCTTTCATCTTGGTAGATGACAAGGGTAACGACTTCTTCCAGCAGCT
>DLBF01000138.1 GCA_002494215.1 Prevotellaceae bacterium UBA7028 | reverse complement strand
CACCCCGCAGATGGGGTGGAGCTCGTGGAACTGCTGGGGGGCCGGCGTCACCCAGGAGAAGGTGAAAAACGCCGCGGACGCCCTGCTGAAATACGATCTCGTGAATTATGGATGGACCTATGTCAATATCGATGACGGCTGGCAGGGAATCCGCGGCGGACCGTTCAACGCCCTTCAGCCGAACGCCGGTTTCCCGGATATGAAGACACTGGCGGATTACCTGCATGCCAACGGATTGAAACTGGGGATCTATTCATCACCGTGGGTCGGAACCTATGCCGGCCATGCGGGTTCTTCCTGCGACAGCCCCGACGGGAAATACTGGTGGGTCGAGGAGGGAGCCGCCGATGCATGGTACCAGCTCGACAAGACGAAGTTCGGGCGTGATTCGCTCTGGTATTTCGGAGAGTATTCGTTCGCCCGTCAGGATGCCCGGCAGTGGGCCGAATGGGGTGTGGATTACCTGAAATACGACTGGTGCAGCTACGAGAATGTGCGGAGGGAGGAGAATGACTATGGCTATGCCAGCTGCATTCGTCCCTATCTGCTGATGCAGAAGTTCCTGCGCCAGCAGCCCCGTGATATCTTCTATAGCCTTGGCCCCTTGGGCGGAACGCAAGTTTATCTGTGGGGCTTGTATTGCGACGGAAATAGTTGGCGTACAGCTCAGGACATCAACGACACATGGAAGTCGATATCCGATGTAGGCTTCCGTCAGCAGGCAGGTAAATCCCAATATTCATCTGTCGGCCATTGGAACGACCCCGATATGTTGGTGGTAGGAAAAGTAGGTTATGGACTGGGCGAGAACACCAACGGCTTGCGCGAGACACGTCTGACACCCGACGAGCAATACACGCACATCACGTTGTGGACCATTGTATCCTCCAATATGCTTATTGGTTGCGACATCGCACAGATGGATGACTTTACGCTGAACCTGCTTTGTAACAACGAGGTGAACGCCATCGATCAGGACATCCTGGGCAAGCAGGCGGATCGCGTCTCAAAGACAGGCGATATAGAGGTATGGAGTCGTCCGTTGGCAGATGGAGCCATTGCCGTGGGTATTTTCAACACAGGAGAAAAAGACCAGCAGGTAGATATGAAGGCACTTATCCCTCAGTCTTCCTCAGTGTCCAATCCTTCCCTTACCGTTCGTGACCTGTGGCGCCAGAAGGACCTCGCACCCAGCGAACTCACCTGCACCATTCCCTTGCACGGATGCAGGTATTTAAAGGTTTGGTTCAAGTAAAAGGCTGCCTAAAGCCTTATCGCATAAGCATTATATACAGGACTATTGCGACAACTAACAGCAGTATAAGAACGATCAGAAGAGACATGCTGGCTATGGTTAGTCGCCATATGGTGCCCCAATAGCTGTAGCCCGTCAGCTGCTTGACGGGAATGATAACCAATAGCAGGATGAGTAGCCCATAGATCATTTCCGCAGTCAGGCTGAAACAAAACAGCGAGGGAATGAGGCTATAGATGAGAAGCATATTGCTGATATAAACCATCGCCACGAAGCACTCTGAAAGACGTATGTCGGGGAGGGCAGGGCAACGGCGGAACAGCAGCCAGAGCGGACAGGAGAAGAGCAGCAGACTAATAATTATTACTATAGAATAGTGCTCTTCGAACCATTTTCCGCTTGCTTCGACTTTTTGGTTGAACTCTTCCTCCATTTCTTTCTCTTCCTCCTTGGCGAGTGTGTTGCCAGCCTCTTGAGAATCCTCTTGTAGCTCAGTCTGTTGTGTTTCAACATTCATTTTATCCACGAGTGACAGGGTTTCCTTCTTCTGCTCTTCCATGCGGTTAATACCCTTGATATTCAGTCCAGTATCTACCAGCAACGTCAGGGCGAAGAGCAGAAAGTACATTTTAAAGGGTGGGAAGTATGCCATCTGCATGCCCCCCAGATAGTCGCGAATCATGTAGCCCGGGCGTATCAGGAGGTCGCGAATGCTACGGAACATACCCCGGTTGCCCAATCCCCAGACATCAAGAAACAGTAGGAAAGCATTCTTGAAGGAGTATCGTCCTATCTTGGCTGACTGTCCGCAACGCGGGCAGTAATTGCCCTGATAGTGCGTGCCGCAGGTAGTACACTCGTGTTGTTGCTCTGAGAGTGGTGCCACCTGTGGAGGCTGTCGTTTCCACTCCTGAAATCGTCTGAATAGTTCTTTCATTTTTGGTCGTTTTATTGTTTGGCGCCGCTAGCGTCTAAAGTATAATTCTCTATTACCAGGGCTTTGTCAAACTCCTCTCATTCTATCCTCCAGCCATTGGCAGAGGTACTCCACCTGCTCCTTGGTGTTACCCATGAAGACGGCGCACTCCTTGTGCCCTTCGAATTGTGGCTCCACACCATCCATGGCACTGAGTGCTCCTACAGTGACCAGTTCTCGCTCAGCAGGACTGAGTTGATCGGAAGCATAGATGTCACCGAAGAGGTGCGACTTCATGTAATAATCTGCCTGCGGACAGAAGGTATAATCCCAAGGTGTGCCACCTTCATCGCGGGTTTGCATCTCGGTGCCCTGCTTTAGTGCCAAAGCGGCATCGTCCCATGCGCTGGGGCGTACGAAGGGTTTGCCTTCGCTGTCCTCAATTCCATGTGCCTTGCGCTCGTCAATCACCCGTTCCAGCACACCCAGTGCATTCAGCGAGCGGGGGAAACCCGTATAGGCATAGAGCTGCGAGAAGGCATCTTTCAACTCATTAATGGTTACGCCGCCATCCAGTGCCTGACGGGTAGCCGGATCTAGGCGAACCAAATCGCCTCGGGCCTCCAGTGCGGCACAGGCACACAGTAACAGCATCCTTTGGGAAACGGGGTTTTGCTTCATTTCTCTTTCTGCAGATTTGCTTGTTATTGACTTGTGATTACTGCGGGAACCTTCCTATCATTTGCGGGATATAGCGGTTGATGATCTTGACACCAATACTTGCTATAATCAGGGTGATGAGGGCAGAGACAAAGGCTACCAGCACCTGGGGCTGCGTCCATCCCCAACTACTGAAGCTGCCCATCACCACTTCCTGCATGAAATTCTTGTGCAGCAGATAAATGCCGATGGTGTTCTGGCCGATAAACAGCAGTATCTTCTTATTGAAGACCGGGGTATGCCAAGCTGGGCTTCTATACATGATGATGGAAAGTATAATCATGGCAACACTGCCGCTGAAGGCATTGAGGAACATCGTCGAGAGCGTGTTATGGCCTTTGAAAGCCATAGAATCGAGCACCATCGAGTCGCCTTTCACCAGTATGCCAAAGCCCAGCAGGCCAAGAGCGAGGAAGAATCCTATTGTGAGCTGCGATAGCTTGGCTTCCCTCAGATGCTTAACTGCCGGCAGTATCAGATAGCCCGCCAGCATGTAGCCGGTTGTTACAAACGATATGTCCAGACCCAAGGGATAACCTATGAAGCCTGTCCCTGATGTAGGATGCGGATGCGGGAGTGCCAGTCCGACAGCAAAGAAAACCACGGCTGCCACGCCTATCCATACCTTTTTATATCTTTTTACCGACTGCAGGGATCTGAACAGTAGCTCTACCCACACGCGACTCAGGAACAGTACGGGCAGGTACCACAGCGAAGTGAGGGAGTGGGCTGTGACGAGGTTCTCGAATGTTCCATAAAGCATGATGCCGAAGTTCTGGTACGAGAACCACGAATAGACTGCTGCAAAGATGATATATGGCACAAGGAGTGCCTTGAAATTCTTGATCAGGAATGCCCCAATGGTGCCTCGATTCATTACGTCTGCCGGTTTAGTTACCATTCCCGACACCATAAAGAACAATGGCATGTGGAAGGAGTAGATAACCAATCGCCATAGTGGCGTAGCCAAATTGTCTGTGGCATGCCCCATGATAACCAAGAAGATGGCCAGTCCTTTCACATAGTCCAGCTCTTCAATTCTTTGTTTTCTTATTTCGTTCATAATATTCTTTTTTTTAACGATAACGTTAACGGGAACGATAACTTTTTTGTTTATATAATCAGTTTCACGCGGAAGCCTCGCTTGGTGGGTTCCTCTATTACCTGTTTGCACAGATCGGAGAGTTCGTTTCGCTGTGCATCGGTAAGTGGGGTGGCGGTCATCTGCTCCACCATGAAGTCGAGGGCTGTGACGCCTGACTGTTCGCTATGGGTGATGCGGACGGTGATGGGG
>DLBF01000196.1:6427-6796 GCA_002494215.1 Prevotellaceae bacterium UBA7028 | reverse complement strand
CGCTCGTTCATCCAGCTGCGGAATACAGCACAGATAGCACCCCAAAGCTGTTCCTTGGGATCGGTGGGGAAGTCCTGTCCGGTCTGGTCCTTGATGGCTTTCTTGAAAAGCTGAACCAGTTTCTTTAGCGACTCTACTGAAAGGTCCTTATCGAGAGTAACACCCTGTTCTTCCTTTACCTTCTCGATAATAGCCTCGAATGGATCAATATCTTCCTTGTTTACAGGCTTCAGGCCCAATACAACATCACCGTACATCTGTACGAAGCGACGGTAGCTGTCATATACGAAGTGGGGGTTGCCTGTCTTCTTAACCATACCCTCGGCAACTTCGTCGTTCAGACCCAGGTTAAGGATGGTATCCATCATA
>DLBF01000196.1:511-6372 GCA_002494215.1 Prevotellaceae bacterium UBA7028 | reverse complement strand
TCCATCATACCGGGCATAGAGGCGCGTGCTCCTGAACGTACAGAAACCAACAGAGGATTGTTGGGATCTCCGAATTTGCACTTCATCAAGTTTTCTGTATGAGCAACTGCTGCGTTTACTTCATCCTGCAGCAACTCAACAATTTTCTCTTGTCCTACCTTATAATATTCATTACAAGTATCTGTGGTAATAGTAAATCCTGGAGGAACTGGCACTCCAATGTGATTCATTTCGGCGAGGTTAGCGCCCTTACCGCCCAGTACTTCGCGCATCTGAGCATTACCTTCGGCTTGTCCGTTGCCAAAGGTGTAAACACGTTTTTGACTCATAATTTTAAATCAGTTATATTAGTTAGTTTATTGTTTTTTGCAAATATAGACCAAATTCCTTATTATTCCAAAGAAAATGATGATTTTTGTTGATTTATTATCTAATTTTGCAAAATCAATCGTGAATAAAGTAATATGGCAAGAAAAAAGAAACAATTACCGATATACGTGGAGGTAGAGATTCAGGATGTTGCGGCTGAGGGTAAGGCGCTGGTTAGGATTAATGATTTGGTGGTCTTTGTGCCTTTTGTCGTTCCTGGCGATGTGGTAGATTTGAAAGTTACTCGCAAGAAGAACCATTATGCCGAGGCTGTGGCTGTTAAATTTCATAAGTACAGTCAGCAGAGGGCTGTTCCTTTCTGCGAGCATTTTGGATTGTGTGGCGGTTGCAAGTGGCAGTGCCTGCCTTATGAAGAGCAGATACGTTACAAGCAGAAACAGGTAATGGATAACCTTACGCGCATTGGCAAGGTGGAGCTGCCTGAGTGTTCTCCCATCCTTGGTAGTAAGAAAACGCAGGAATACCGTAACAAACTGGATTTTGCTTGTAGCAACAAGCAGTGGCTTACGGAGGAGCAGATGCGCGCTGGTGTTCCCTTCGAACCTGGAATAGGATTCCATATCAGTGGTGCTTTTGACAAGGTGCTGCCCATACAGAAGTGCTGGTTGATGGATAATCTGAACAACGAGGTCAGGAACTGGCTCTTTGATTATGCGCGCACCAACAATCTCACCTTTTATGATCTAAGGGCTCAGCAGGGATTCTTGCGTGGGATTGTCATGAGGAATTCTCTTTCTGGCGAGTGGATGATGACTGTTCAGTTCGGACCATCCGCTCATGTCGAGGCCAGCAAGGAAGCAGCCGACGAGGAGATTCGCACAGAAAGCCTCTTTGCCAAGGATGAAGCGCTGAAGCTGTTGCAGGCTATGCACGAGCAGTTCCCTCAGATAACCAGTCTGATGTATGTCTATAATCCCAAGTGCAATGATACGTTTGGGGATTTGGATGTTAAGTGCTTCTATGGCACCGACCATATCTTCGAATTAATGGAGGATTTACGTTTTAAGGTTGGTCCCAAGAGTTTCTATCAGACCAATACCGAGCAGGCCTACGAGTTATATAAGGTGGCAAGGGATTTTGCCGGTCTGACAGGTAATGAGTTGGTATATGATTTGTACACAGGTACAGGCACAATAGCCAACTTTGTAGCCAAGAAAGCTAAGAAGGTGATTGGTATCGAATATGTGCCTGAGGCTATCGAGGATGCCAAGGTTAATTCCTCTATCAATAACATTGACAATACGTTGTTCTATGCTGGCGATATGAAGGATATCCTGAATCGTGAGTTTATCCAGCAACACGGACGCCCCGATGTCATTATCACAGATCCCCCACGTGCCGGCATGCATCAGGATGTTATTGACACCATCCTGTTTGCTGAGCCTAAGCGCATCGTTTATGTGAGCTGTAACCCAGCTACTCAGGCGCGCGACCTGCAGCTGTTGGATGTTGATTATAAGGTGCTCAAGATACAGCCGGTTGATATGTTCCCGCATACACAGCATGTCGAAAATGTTGTATTGTTGGAACGACGATAAGATGCAGAAAATCAACGCCTCTCATTTATTTTGTTAATGAGGGGCGTTAACTTTATTTCTCCTTGATTATTCCATGTTGATAGGCGTAGAGCAATTCGCGTAACTCCTTGATCTGGCGCTGCAGGATTGCTCCCTTGTCGGTGTCTCTTACGCGAACTCTTTTGCCTGTCATAACCTCGATTTGTGTACTGCTCTTGATGTCCGTTTCGTTGATGATGGCCTGACGTGTGCTGGTAAATGGTTCGTGTTGTATCAACAGGAATCCGCGGCTGTGATATACCAATGTGTATCCTGCAATACCTGTTGTGTCGTGATACGCCTTTGCGAATCCTCCGTCTATCACCATTAGTCTGCCGTCTGCCTTTATGGGGTTCTCGCCTTGCGAGGCATGAACGGGTACGTGCCCGTTGATGATGTGCCGGTTGTTGCCTTCTACGCCAAAGGCATCCAATATGCTGTCGCAGATTTCAGGCTTTTCGCGCAACTTGTAATAATTACCCTTTTCCTCATGGTGAAGGGATGAGTCGGCAAGGAAGTAACGCTCAAATGTAGTCATCTTGTCTTTGTCGAACAGGGGGCTGTCGGGACCGCACCACAGATACCAGAAGTAGTCTCTGGCTTTCTGGCGGTCAGCCTTGGGTGTGTCGTTCTGGAAGGCGGTTCGCAGGTACATGCCTATGTGGTGCAGCAGTTCCTTGCCTTTGTATGGATGGCCGTTAACCCTCACTTCTTTCAGGCTGCCGTCCTCGTTCAGTGGTATGGAGGCATGGAAGAGCAGGTTGCCGTTGAATATGCCATACATACAGCCGTGCGAGAGCAGGCAGCGGATATGCTTCTGCAGCTTTTCCGATATGCGGAACGAGTGGTGCAGTTTGCCCACCAGATCCTCTTCCTCGGGTGTCAGTCGGTAGGGGTCTTTCGCATCAACGGTGGGGAAGAGGCAGTCTTTCATTTCGTATTCTTTACCGCCTAAGATGTAAACACCTCTCTGGTAATCAATGTTTTCCAATGTTCCCTCGCTGTTCATCTTCCATTCCGGATATTTTTGTCGCATCTGCGCCTCCAGCTTGAACTGTATGATGCTGATGGCCTTGTGCATCTGGGCTATCAGACGGGTATTCTTCTCGTCCAAAGGCTTATCTGTATGCGGGATGAACTCCTTGCAAGGGTCGTTGGCGTAGTATTCCATTGCAAAGGTGGCCAGTGGCAGCAGGTTAATGCCATATCCTTCCTCCAAGGTTGTCATGTTGCCGAATCTCAGCGAAAGTCTCAGTACGGTAGCTATGCATGGGTCGCATCCTGCGGCAGCACCCATCCATAGGGCATCATGGTTTCCCCATTGGATGTCGAAGTTCTCGCGTGTCAGCAGGTAGTCCATAATGATGTGTGCACCTGGGCCTCTGTCGAAGATATCTCCCAGTATGTGCAATTGGTCTATGCTGAGGCGTTGAATCACGTTACAGATGGCCGTGATGAAGTTCTGTGCCTGTCCCGTCTGTATGATGGTTTCGATGATACGCTGGAAGTACGCTTCCTTGTCATCGTCTATGGGGTTCTCGTGCAGCAGCTCCTCTATGATATAGGCAAATTGTTTGGGCAGTGCCTTACGCACCTTGCTTCTGGTGTATTTGCTGCTAACAGATTGCAATACGGGAATCAGTCTGAATAGCGTTGTGGCATAGTAGGGACTCAGGTCATCGTCTGTACGCTCCTTTATCATCTCCAGTTTCTTCTCGGGGTAATAGATGAGGGTGCATAGTTCGCGTATCTCATGTTCTGTAAGGCTCTCGGCAAAGATTTCCTTTACCTTACGCTTTATATTTCCGCTGGCATTGCGTAGGATGTGCAGGAAAGCCTCGTGTTCGCCGTGAACATCGGCCACGAAGTGTTCCGTACCCTTGGGCAGGTTCAGGATAGATTCCAAGTTTATGATTTCCGTGCTGGCACTTTGACTGTTCGGAAACGTCTGCGAGAGTATTTCCAGTAGTCGCATGTCAGCTTCCATTGCTTTTGATTTCATGCTCATAGATTGAGGTTTCTTTTCTATAATTATACAAAATTACTCCTTTTTTGTGTTTTTTGCAAAGGATTACGTGTAAATTGTGTAACTTTGTGTCCTGATTAGGATAAAAAGATAAAGTATGAAGATAAAAAGCCTTCTTTTGGTTCTCTTAACCATTTCATTGAATGCATTTTCAGAAGAAGGGCAATTAAGCTATAGCAATTTCGATACGTGGATTACCCGTTCCATCAAGGAGAGTGTCTTGGTGGGAGGTGAGACGCGTACATTATATGAGGTTGGTCCTACGGGCAGCTTCAATGGGGCAAGGGCTTTTACCAATCAGGGCGGATGTCCCTGGGCGAATAGTAATGTCTATGCCAAGATTGCAGGTGTCGTAAAGACCAACGTCAGCGTATATCCTGACACGCACGGGAGTGGCAAGTGTGCAAAGTTATGCACACATATTGTTACCTGCAAGGCAATGGGCGTTGTCAATATCAGTGTTATGGCTGCGGGCAGTATGTTTACAGGCGTTGCGATCGAACCTGTCACGGGTTCGTCCAATCCTATGTCAAGGGTCAGCCTGGGCGTGCCTTTTACCAAGCGCCCCAAGGCAATAAAGTTCGACTATAAATATTACAATAATGGCAGCGAGTCCCGTATCAGGGAGACGGGGTTCAGCAAGACTAAGGTTATCCTCGGTAAGGATAAGGGCGGTTGTATCTGCCTGTTGCAGAAACGTTGGGAGGATGCCGATGGCAATATCCATGCCCTGCGTGTGGGAACCATGAGGGTTCTGTTCGACAAGAACACCAAGGGGTGGATCGAGGGTAAGGAATTCCCCATCCGTTATGGCGATATCACCAAGGAAAGCTATTATCGCGACTATATGAGCCTCTTTACGGGCGAACGTGCCCTTTATGCCTTGAATAGCAAGGGCAAGAATGTTCCTATCCTCGAAGAAGGATGGGCTGATGCTTCCGAGGCACCTACGCATCTGATTGTCAAGTTCGACAGCAGCACTGGTGGTGCCTACATAGGAACAGAGGGCAATACCCTCTGGATTGATAATGTAAAATTCGTGTATTAATGACTCCTTATTATCTATTAGAAGAAAAACTGTTACGCCGCAATCTCGAACTTATCAAGCATGTTGCAGATACGGCTGGTGTGGAGATAATTCTGGCTTTCAAGGCCTATGCCTTGTGGAAGACCTTTCCTGTTTTTCGTGAGTATATCCGCCATACTACGGCCAGCAGCGTTAATGAGGCGTTGCTTTCCTATCGCGAGTTTGGCAGTCTGGCTCATACCTACAGTCCTGCCTATACCGAGGAAGATTTCCCTACCATATTGGATTGTAGCGGACATATAACCTTCAACTCCCTTTCGCAATACCAGCGCTTTATGCCTATGGTAAAGGCTTACAAGAAACATCCCGTAAGCGTTGGCGTTAGGGTTAACCCAGAGTATAGCGAGATAGAGACGGAACTTTATAATCCTTGTGCGCCAGGCAGCAGGTTTGGCGTCTTGGCAGATCAGTTGCCCGATACATTGCCAGAGGGCATAGAGGGTTTCCATTGTCATTGCCATTGCGAGAGCTCGGCTGAGGCGTTGGGTAACACCTTGGTTCATCTGGAGGAAAAATATGCCCGCTGGTTCTCGCAGATCAAGTGGCTTAATCTGGGTGGTGGTCATCTCATGACGAGGGTTGATTACAATGTCCCATACCTTATTAATATATTGCAGTCGCTCAGGGAGCGTTATCCACACCTGCAAATCATCCTTGAGCCGGGTAGCGCCTTTGCTTGGCAGACGGGCCCCTTGGTGTCTCAGGTTGTTGATATCGTAGAGAATCATGGCATCCGAACAGCCATTCTTAATGTGTCCTTCACTTGTCACATGCCTGATTGTCTGGAGATGCCTTATCAGCC
>DLBF01000196.1:0-372 GCA_002494215.1 Prevotellaceae bacterium UBA7028 | reverse complement strand
TGGCAACAGTTGCCTGAGTGGTGATTATATGGGTAGCTGGAAATTTCCTGAACCATTAAGGGTGGGGCAGGAGATAATCTTCGAGGATATGATACATTATACTACCGTTAAGACCTGTATGTTTAATGGAATCTCGCATCCTTCAATCGTTTTTGAACGACTCGACGGAACCCGTGAAGTGCTCAGAGAATATAATTTTAACGATTATCTTACGCGGATGGATTAAAAAGTTGGGAAAATGTTTGGTCGTTTCACCAAAATGTTATACCTTTGCACTCGCAATTCAGGGGAATTGGTTAAATCCTTAGGGATACGCAATTGAAATATTGAGGATTATCTAAGCAAATATCCTGCGGCAATAGCTCAGTTGGT
>DLBF01000004.1 GCA_002494215.1 Prevotellaceae bacterium UBA7028 | reverse complement strand
GAGAGAACCGCTTAGAGACCGTGAGCGATTAGAGCACATTATAGCTGCCATAGATCGTATTGTTCGTTATACATCAGGGAAATCTTATAATGATTTGGTTTCTGATGATATGATGTACTATGCTGTTGTTAAGAATATTGAGATTATTGGTGAAGCTGCTAACATGCTGACACAAGAGTTTCAACAATCTCACCCTGATACTCCGTGGAAGATGGTGAAGGGAATGCGTAATTATATAGTTCATGAGTATTTCCAGATAGATGACATTGTTGTTTGGGATGTTATTGAAAATAATCTTCCTGAGCTTCGTGAACAAGTAACGCGATACCTCTCAGAAACCGATTGGAGTAAATGGAAGAACCCTAAAGAATGATATAAAGAGAGCCTTTCCTGAAAATTTGGGAAAGGCTCTCTTTATATGGTGCCAGTACTCCTACTAGAGTACTCTAGTACTTTAACGGGAGTACTGCAGTCCTTTAACCAGAGTACTGGGTTCAAGACTCGTAGATGGTTCGAGGATGAGATGTTGAAGTTTTATTTCAGGTGTACTTTCCTGTGTTCGTCAAGATACAATGCTGCCTTGATGCTGAATTTAGGATGGGCATGTGGGTCGTTGCAAGAGTCAAGATCGCAGAAATCAGCGATATTCCTGTCAATCTCAGCATAAGAGACAACCATATTGTCCTTCACAAATAACAACTGACAATAGCCGTCATTTGAAGTTGTATTCTCGATACTTTTTTTAGCTTTGCTTATTATTTCCAGGTGGCTGTTCTGCTCGAAGAACTCAGCATTGTAAGGTTCTACGACATATACGCTGTCAGCGGGGCAACAAACTACTGACAGGTCGAATTCCTCTCCAGTGGGAACGCTCTTCAAATGGCTCACAAGGTTTTCTGTGTTGTTCTTCAGAAATACACGACCGTCCAGAAAGAAACAATAATAGACAACGCCTACAATACATAGTAGGACGATTGTAAACACACTCAGTACTTTTTTCATATTTGTATTGTTTGTTGTTTGTTTTTCGCTGGCAAATATACAACATTCTAATTTTTCGTAACAAGTGTTGCAACAAACATTAACGGTTCAGAAGTGTGTTTTTAACGTTCGTTTCTAGTTGGAGAATGAAATCTTGGCTAAAAAAGGGAGTTTTTTTCTTACTTATAGATTAAAGTATGCAGATTTTGGGGTGCAAAGACCTCTTGAGCGGTCTCCCAGAGCTGATTGGGTGTCAGCTCGTCTAATCTGTTGAAGAGTTGCCGCATGGTTTGAGTGCTGCCGTAGTGCAGATAGCGCTTGGCCATCGAGATGGCAAGACTCTCGAAGTTGTCGTGCGAAACGGCTATCTGCCCCTTCAGCTGCTGGCGTGCGGCATTCAGTTTTTGTTGCGAGAGGGGCTTGTCCGTCAGTTTCCGGAGCTCGCGTTCCACCAGTCGGCAGCATTTGCGGACATCCTCCGGGTCGCAACCGAAGTACGTTGTCCACACGCCCGAATCCGTATAGCAGGTAGCGTTGCTCTCTACGGTATATACCAATCCGTTCCGTTCGCGCAGAGACAGGTTCAGCAGGCTGCTCATGCAGGGACCGCCCAGCAGATTGTTCATCAGGTACAGATGCAGATGCCTGGGATTGTTGCCGCCATAGCTGCGGCCTCCAATCACCACATGAGCCTGATGGGTATCCTTCTTGCGGCTGGCCGTCTTCTCCTCAGAGCGGAAAGGGGCCGGAGTCTTTCTGGGCAGCGGCATCAGGGAGTAGGAGGGGTGTGCAAGGTCTGTGCCAGCAAGGGCTTTCTCTGTGAGCCGTATCACCTGCTCAGGTGCCACATCTCCATAAACAAAGAGTACCATCCGCTCCGGGCGGTACATACGCTGATGAAAGGCATGCATGTGCTGGCTGGTAAGTTCGCGCAGCTTGTCCGCCTCCCCCAGTATGTTACGTCCCAGAGGATGATCGGGGAAGCAGATTTCCTCGAATTCATCGTAAATAAGCTCGCTCGGCTGGTCGTTGTAGCTCTCTATCTCGTCTATCACCACTTCCACCTCCTTGTTCATCTCCTCTTGCAGGAAAGTACTGTTTAGGGTGATGTCAATCAGCAGGTCGATGGCCTTGGGCAGATGCTGTCTGAGTACAGAACTGTAGAAGACCGTCTCCTCCTTGCCCGTATAAGCATTCAGGTCGCCGCCCACAGATTCCAGCCGGTTGATAATCTGGCGCGCCGTACGTCTGTGCGTGCCCTTGAAGCTCATGTGCTCCACAAAGTGAGCCATACCGCTCTCAAGTGTCTGCTCATCACGTGTTCCGGCATCTACGGCTATGCCGCAGTAAACCACTTGTGTAGGGCAGGGGGCACAGATAATGCGCAATCCACACGGCAATGTATGTGTGGTGAAGGGATTCTCTATGAATGGAGGCATGATGTTATCTTCTGAATTTCGTGCAAAAGTACTGCATTTCCGCTAAATGGACAATGTTTTAGGGGAATCTTTACCCTTATTCCGGTTAAAAGTAGTATCTTTGTGCGAAAAAGAAGAAAACGATACTATGGCAAAAGATGGGTTGACCCCGATGATGAAGCAGTTCAACGACCTGAAGGCAAAGCACCCCGATGCTCTGCTCCTGTTCAGGTGCGGTGACTTTTACGAGACTTATGCCGACGATGCTGTGATAGCGTCTGAGATACTGGGTATTACACTAACCCGCCGTAATAACGGTAAGGAGAATATGCCCAGTACCGAGATGGCGGGTTTTCCCCATCATGCCCTGGATACCTATCTGCCCAAGCTGGTCAGAGCGGGTAAGCGCGTAGCTATCTGCGACCAGTTGGAAGACCCCAAGTTGACCAAGACCCTTGTAAAGCGCGGCATCACCGAACTGGTAACACCCGGTGTGGCCATGAATGATACCGTTCTGAATTACAAGGAGAACAACTTCCTGGCCGCCGTTCATTTCGGCAAGACATCCTGCGGCCTCTCCTTCCTGGATATCAGTACAGGTGAGTTCCTTGTCGCCGAAGGAACCGTTGACTACGTGGACAAGCTGCTGGGCAACTTCTCCCCCAAGGAAGTGCTGTACGAACGCGGCAAGCAAGGGATGTTCGAGGGCTCGTTTGGTACCAAGTTCACCACCTTTCCCCTTGACGACTGGTGCTTTACGGAGAGCACGGCCAAGGAGAAGCTGCATAAGCACTTCGAGGTCAAGAACCTGAAAGGCTTCGGTATAGATCACCTGCACAACGGTATCGTGGCAGCAGGTGTTATCCTGCAATACCTTATCATGACCCAGCATCTGCAGTTAGGGCACATAACGTCATTGCGCAGGATAGAAGAGGATCGCTATGTCCGTCTGGATAAGTTCACAGTCAGGAATCTGGAGTTGCTGGCCCCTATGAACGAGGACGGTATCTCCCTGCTGGATGTCATAGACAAGACCATCACTCCCATGGGAGCCCGTATGCTGCGCCGCTGGATGCTCTTCCCCCTGAAGGATGTAAAGCAAATCAACGAGCGCCAGGATGTGGTGGATTACTTGTTCCGCGAACCGGATGTGCGTGAGGTAATCTCTGAGCACCTGCATAGGATCGGCGATCTGGAACGTATCATCTCCAAGGTGAGCGTAGGGCGTGTATCACCCCGTGACGTAGTGCAGCTGAAGGTGGCCCTGCAAAGCATAGAGCCTATCAAGATGCTGTGCGAGGGGTCGGATGATGCCGTGTTGAAGCGTATTGGCGAGCAACTGAACCTCTGTGCAGGTATTCGTGACCGCATAGCCCGTGAGGTGCAGCCCGATCCTCCTCTGATGGTGAACAAGGGTAACGTGATAGCTGAAGGTGTTAATGAGGAGCTGGACGAGCTGCGCCGAATCGCCTATCAGGGCAAGGACTACCTGCTGCAAATTCAGCAGCGCGAGATAGAGGCCACGGGCATTCAGAGCCTGAAGATAGGCTATAACAATGTTTTTGGTTATTATCTTGAGGTCCGCAATACCTACAAGGATCAGGTGCCTGCCGAGTGGATACGCAAGCAGACGCTGACGCAGGCAGAGCGCTACATCACCGAGGAACTGAAGCAGTATGAGGACAAGATACTGGGTGCCGAGGATAAGATACTGGCATTGGAGACACGCCTCTTTGCCGAACTCGTGACTTACCTGCAGCAGTATATGCAGCAGTTGCAGCGTAACGCCCAGCTGGTGGCAGAGATTGACTGTCTGTTGTCGTTTGCCAAGACGGCAGTAGAGCATCGCTACGTGCGCCCCGTGGTTGACGATTCACAGACTATCGACATCAAGCAGGGACGCCATCCGGTCATTGAGGCCAACATGCCCGTAGGCGAGCAGTACGTGCCTAACGATGTATATCTCAACAACGACGACCAGCAGATAATAATCATCACCG
>DLBF01000188.1 GCA_002494215.1 Prevotellaceae bacterium UBA7028 | reverse complement strand
ACATATAAGATTGCTTATCTGCTGGAACAAGGTTATGAACCTTGGAGCATTCTTGCGCTTACCTTTACCAACAAAGCTGCGCGTGAGATGAAGGAACGTATTGGCAAGCTTGTCAACGAAGAGCAGGCACGCATGCTTTGGGCAGGAACCTTTCACAGCATCTTTGGCAAGATACTTAGGTACGAGTCGGATCGCATAGGCTTTACTTCAGATTTTACCATCTACGACACCTCTGACAGCAAAAGTCTCATCAAGACAATTGTTAAGGATATGGGGCTTGATGAAAAGAAGTATAAGCCTAGCGCCGTCCTGTCTCATATTAGCAATGCCAAGAATTCTCTAATTTTACCAGCGGTATATAGGAATTCCAATAGACTTTTGGAACGCGACAGAGCTCAGCAGATGCCTGAGACAATCAATATATACGAAGAGTATATGCAACGTTGCCGTAAGAGCAACGCTATGGATTTCGATGATATGTTAGTCTATACCTGGCTCTTGTTCAAGGACAATCCTGATGTGTCACAGAAATATCGTGATAAGTTCAAATACATCTTGGTTGATGAGTATCAGGATACCAACTATGCCCAACACCAGATAGTCTTGTTGTTAACTAATAACCAACAACGTGTCTGTGTGGTAGGAGATGATGCGCAAAGTATCTATAGCTTCCGTGGAGCAAAGATTGATAACATACTCAATTTCCAAAAGTTATACAACGGCGTTAAGCTCTTTAAACTGGAGCAAAACTATCGTTCTACCCAAACTATTGTTAGTGCTGCCAACAGCCTTATCCAGCATAATGTTCAGCAAATCAGAAAGGATGTTTACAGCAAGGGTAATGTGGGAGAACCCATAGAAGTCTGCAAGGCATACAGTGATGTGGACGAAGCCAATATTGTTGTCAGAAAGATACGTCATCTTGTATCTGCCAAGAACCTCAGATATCAAGAAATTGCTGTGCTGTACAGAACCAACGCCCAGAGCCGTAGTCTGGAAGATGCTCTTAGAAAACTTAGTGTTCCTTATAGAATATATGGCGGAACCTCTTTTTATCAGCGCAAGGAGATAAAAGATGTCATTGCCTATTTCCGCCTGATTGTCAACCCATACGACGAGGAGGCGCTAAAGCGAATTATCAACTATCCTAACCGAAAGATTGGTGACACCACAATTGGAAAGGTAATGTTGGCAGCTGCTGCACATGACCTTTCGCTATGGGAAATCATAAACCATCCAGATCTTGTTGATGTTAACAATCCTACGAAGGAGAGATTAAAGTCCTTTGCGGATATGATTCTTTCCCTTCGCGAGATTGCTTTAACCCAGGATGCACATACTACAGGTCTTGCTGTTGTGGAGAAAAGTGGCATCCAGGCAGATATCTTCCGTGGGGCTGAACCTGAAGACATATCCCGTCAGGAGAATCTTCAGGAGATGATGGATGGCATGGCGTCATTCGTTCAGGAGCGTACAGAGACGGGTGGGGGATACATGCTTACCCATTACCTTTCCGAGGTAAGTCTTCTTACTGATATGGACGAGGATGATACTGAGGGCGATAATAAGGTTACGTTGATGACCGTCCATGCTGCCAAGGGACTGGAATTTGAAGCTGTTATAGTTGTGGGGCTTGAAGAGGAATTGTTCCCCAGTCAGATGTCTATGGAGAGCCCACGTCAAATAGAGGAAGAGAGAAGGCTCTTCTATGTGGCAATGACCCGTGCCAAGCAATACCTATATCTCACCTATGCCAAAAGACGTATGAAGTATGGTATAACATCAGATTGTGAGCCCAGTCGTTTCCTGAAGGATATAGATCAACGCTTCCTGAAGTCCGATAAGACGGAGATGCCTTCGTTCAAGGATATTGTTTCCCGTCCGACCTTCATTCCCCAGCGACCTCGTACAGTAGTACAACAGACACCACAAACGCCGCCTTCCAACTTTATCAAGGTTAGAAAACCTATTCCTTCGCCACAGCCATCTGTTGCTGCACCTACTTCTGTTAATGGATTAATCGTTGGTGCCATCATTGTACACGAACGATTCGGTGAAGGCGTAGTGGAGAAACTCGAAGGGAGTGGTTTGGATGCAAAGGCAAGTGTAAGGTTCAAAAATGTAGGAACCAAACAGCTGCTACTCCGTTTTGCCAAGTTTACCGTTAAGCATTAACCTATTTTCTTCATCCAACTTTCACCACGAAGTCGGATAAGGAAAATAACGCCTCTGAAGCAGAGTTCTATGGCCATTGCAATCCAGACGCCCTGCAATCCCATAGTGGCTGACAGTACTACTGCCAGGGTGATACGTACTACCCATATGCTGCCCAGATTCATAGCACAGGGAATCATGGTGTCGCCAGCACCTACGAACACTCCGTATGCAACTATACTGGCAGCAAACATAGGCTCAGCAAACGCCTCAATACGTAGCACTTGTGTTGTCAGCTCTTGAACGGCTAGGTCTGGTGTCATCAATGTCATCAGTGAAGGAGCCGTAATATACATTACCACGCCAAGGACTGTCATTACAGCTACGCCCATACCTACGGTTATATTTCCAAAACTACGAGCCAGCCTTCTGCGCTTGGCACCTAGACTTTGTCCCACAAGTGTTGTTGCTGCATCAGCTATACCATATCCAGGCATATAGCAGAGTGCTTCCACAATAATACCAAATGTATTTGCCGCAATAGCAACGGTTCCTAACGGAGCAACAATAAGAGTACTGGTAATTTGAGCACCACAGAAGATGATGTGTTGTATTGCTATTGGCATTGAAATCTTCGAAGCCTTCAGCAATGTGGTCAGTTGGGGCATAAAGCTTCCTTTGTCCTGCAGAAGATTCAGTTCTTTGCTGGATATTGTGGTAAAGTAGCACATCAACAGAGAGGTTACGGCAAATGCCATGCCAGTTCCTATTACGGCTCCCATCACTCCTAAGCCTGCCCCCGGAATGGTAATACCCAGCACATGATGCGAAGGGAATATCAGGAACCAATTGAATATCACATCAAGGAAGCACATGCCAATGTTCAGGATACTGGGGATGTGCATGTTGCCACTGCTTCGCAACATACCGCTGCATAGCGAGTTAAGTTGTGCAAAAGGCAGACATAGGCTGTAGCACATGAAATAAAGTGAAGCATCTGAATTAATATCCTCATTGCCACCAAGCCAGCTGGGAAGATAGGGGCTGATAATAACTCCTATGCTCATAAGGGTGATGGCGAAAAGCAGGCAAGAGAGAAAACTCTGCCTAAGAACATTACGTGCTCCGCTGAAGTCTCCAGCACCTATGCGGTGTGCTACCTGAACATAGAAACCAACGTTTACTGCAGAAGATAGACTACCAAAGAGCCAGATAGTGGTACTTACCAAGCCAATACTGGCACTGGCCTCCTTACCCAGGCTTCCTACCATACTGGCATCGATGTATTGCATTACAATATGTGTAAGCTGAGCCAGCATAGAGGGAACAGACAAAAGGGCAACCAGTAGAATCTGGTCGCGCCCCGTCATCTTTATTCCGTTCCTGATCTGTTCTAGCAGCAGGTCTTTTTTCTGCGTGTATGTCATTCTTTTACCTTAATCTTGCAATCGGCGGGTAACTTCTGATTCTCGTCTATAATTATTTCGCCTACACTGTCAACTTCTATGTTTCCTGACGTTGGGTTCTTTATACTGTGAACATGCCCTTTTATGCGTGCCTGGATAGTACTGTACTCGAAGGCCAAATTGGCATCATCGCCCATAGTACAGTCTTCCATGTATAGGTTCTCGCAGTAGCAGAGAGGTTGCTCGCCTGTGATATGGCAACGTATAAGGCGCAGATTTTTGCTGTACCATCCTAGGTATTCGCCATTTATTTCACAGTCTATGAGCGTCACGTTCTCGCATTCCCAAAAAGCGTCTTTGCTGTTCAGGAGCGAGTTCTTAATCTCAACGTTCTTGCTGTATTGGAACGAGTAGTTACCCTCCTGATGGTAGTTCTCTATGCGTACATTATTGGTATGCATGCCCAGATAGTCAGCATTCTCAATGCGTGAATCCTTTATTATCACATCGTCGCAGTCCCACAACGTCTCTTGTGCATTGGTGAATGTGCATCCTTCTATGCGTATGCCCTTCATGCGACGGAACATCTTGGGCGCCTCTACGCGGCAGTTCACAAGCGTGCCGTTCTCGCTATACCACAGACTGCTCCTTGCGCTTTCGCGATAAAGGCAATTCGTAGTCTTGAATCCTCTGCATTCCCAGAAAACATATTTGCCTTCGAAGGTGCAGTCCGTAGCCTCTATGTTGCCTGATTCCTTGATGCTTGATTCGCCCAAGTGAATGGTCACATTCTCAAGTTTTGCATCATGTAAAGTGTACAGAGGTCTTTCGCCTCCAAATTCCTGGTCCTTAATAATTTTCATTAGTGTATCTTGTTTTTAATCTGCCATCAATTTGCGATAGCGTATTCTTCGTGGCTCCTCCAAACCAAGTCTTTTCAGCTTGTTGGCCTCGTAATCCGTATAGCTTCCTTCGTAGAAGTAAACATTACCATCTCCTTCATAGGCAAGAATGTGGGTGCAAATACGATCCAGGAACCAACGGTCGTGACTGATAACAACAGCACAGCCTGCGAAGTTCTCAAGTCCTTCCTCCAATGCACGCAGCGTGTTAACATCGATGTCGTTGGTCGGCTCATCCAACAATAGCACATTCCCCTCCTGCTTCAGCGCCATGGCCAGGTGCAGACGGTTACGCTCACCACCGGAGAGCACGCCACATTTCTTCTCTTGGTCTGCACCATTGAAGTTGAAACGGCTCAGGTAGGCACGTACATTGATATCTCTGCCACCCATTCTAATCAGCTCATTACCTTGTGATATAACCTGAAAAACGCTCTCTTCGGGCTTAATATCCTTGTGACTTTGGTCAACGTAGGCCAATTTAACTGTTTCTCCTACCTCAAAGGTACCAGAATCGGGCTGCTCCAGTCCCATAATCATACGGAAGAGGGTAGTCTTACCAGCTCCGTTAGGACCAATAACACCAACGATGCCGTTGGGAGGCAGCATAAAGTCAAGATTCTTGATGAGCACTTTCTCGCCGAAGGCCTTGCATACACCGTGTGCCTCTATAACCTTGTTTCCAAGACGGGGACCATTCGGGATAAAGATTTCCAACTTCTCCTCGCGCTCCTTCTGCTCCTCGTTCAGCATCTTGTCGTAAGAGTTCAGACGAGCCTTACCCTTAGCCTGACGAGCCTTGGGAGCCATGCGAACCCATTCCAACTCACGCTCAAGGGCCTTGCGGCGCTTGCTGGCAACCTTCTCCTCCTGAGCCATACGCTTGGTTTTCTGCTCCAACCAAGAAGAGTAGTTGCCCTCCCAGGGTATTCCTTCTCCACGATCCAGTTCCAGAATCCATCCTGCCACATCATCCAAGAAGTAACGGTCGTGCGTAACAGCAATGACGGTACCTTCGTATTGTGTCAGGTGCTGCTCCAGCCAGTCGATGCTCTCTGCATCCAAGTGGTTGGTAGGCTCATCCAGCAGCAGCACATCAGGTTTCTGCAGAAGCAGGCGGCAGAGAGCTACACGACGTCTTTCGCCACCTGAGAGATTTGCTACAAGTTGGTCAGCTGGTGGGCAACGCAGTGCATCCATAGCACGCTCCAGCTTGCTATCCAGATTCCATGCGTCTGTGCTGTCTATGATGTCCTGCAATTCACCTTGGCGGGCAAACAGGGCATTCATCTTATCCTCATTTTCGTAGTATTCGGGTAAGCCGAACTTCTGGTTTATCTCCTCGTATTCTGCCAGCGTATCCACAATATGCTGAACTCCCTCCTTAACAACCTCTATAACTGTCTTGTTATCGTCCAGTTTAGGTTCCTGCTCTAGGTAGCCCACCGAGTAGCCGGGGCTCCATACCACGTTGCCCTGATATTGCTGGTCTATGCCGGCAATAATCTTCATCAGTGTAGATTTACCAGCACCGTTCAGACCTACAATACCGATTTTTGCTCCATAGAAGAAGCTGAGGTATATATTCTTGAGTACTTGTTTCTGGTTCTGTTGGATGGTTTTGCTAACCCCAACCATCGAAAAGATGATCTTTTTATCGTCAGTAGTAGCCATTATAATTTATATTGAAAGTTGAAAATTAGTCGTTGGGAGAGTTCGTCGTTTGCTAACTTATATTCTTCACTCTTCACTCTTCACTTTTTGACCTTATCATTAGCCAATTTCATTAGCTGGTACGCTTTCATGGCAGGCAGAACAGCCTTAAACTTAGGGTAGTATGCCTTGCGGATATCCAGCTCGGCACGCTGTTCCTTCTGCTTGCTCTCGAAGAGCTCGTCGCATTGTGCGGCCGTAAGTTTGCCTGCATCCTCGGCTGCATCATACTTTTCCTTCAATGCTTTGTTGGCAGCCTTTGATGCACTTATTTCCTTGTAATATGCCTGCAAAAGAGGCTTTACTTTAGCTTTTTCATCGCCAGATAGTTTCATGTTCTTGAAGATGTAGGCAATGTGCGCATCATCCTTCTCTCCAGCATAAGCATTCAGCGTCGGCATCATAAGAATCATGCCAAGCATAGCAGTCAAGAGTACCTGTTTCATCATTAACTTGTTTAATTTTGCGGCAAAGGTACAACAATATTCTTAATTAGCACGTGCGCGTGCAGGCGTAACCGTTTTTCCTTAAACAAAATATTCCCTTTTTAACTTTGTTTAAGGGAATAATTTGTATATTTGCACGTCAATTTGTAAAACAGCAACACACATAAGTATGTATTCCGAGCTCGAACTAAGCGTTTACAGCATATCTCTGGCCGTCTGCCTGATTTGTGGCATCCTTCTGTGGATGCATCGCAAGAAGGTGTGCGACCGTTCTCGCACCTTTCTCTCCCTTATCGCCCTTTTGTCATCAGCTGGCCTCATAGCTATCATTGTCGGTATCCTTTTCGGTTTCAGGTTCTTTAGGGCTTGGTCGCTGCTGGACCCATTGAAGTCTTTAGGCGGCCTTTACGTCATCACCCTGTTCCTGTGCTATCCGCTCGAGGTGATGCGTCCGCGTCAGTTACGAGGTCGCGACTTGTTGTTGCTCTGGTTGCCATCGATAATTCTGACGTTGCCAATGCTTTTCGGCCTTCAGTTCAGGCTTCTGCATACATGGTCCGACTTGTGGGATCACCTCCTGGAATGGGATGTCCTAATCCGATTCCTTAGCATTTTCACCCTTTTTGTATATTCCATACTGCTGCTCTTTATCCCTTATAACTGGCGTCGTTCTAGTGCCGACTACCAGTGGGTTCGTCGGTTTACGCTCTTTGCACAGGTCATCACAATCCTATACCTCGGACATGTCTTTATCAACCTGCCCGTCTTTATGACTCTGCATATCCTGTGGGGCACTTTCGTGGTGTTCTACTTCTATTATTACGAGCGTCACATCCGTATCCTGCCGTCTCCTCGAAACGAGATGGGATCCGCTGATTCGGATGATGCAGACCCAGAGCCTGCACCTGCTTTGGCCAATAGGTCTGGGGTGGACGAGGCTACCTTCGACTTCTGGCCTATGATTTGTCAGGTGATGGACGAGTGGGAGGCATGGCGCAACCCCAACACAACGGTCGAGACTGTCAGCACAGCCGTGGGTACCAACCGCATCTATGTAGCCCGTTGTATCAAGGAGCACACAGGTATGACCTTCAACGACTATATGAACCAGAAGCGCATCAGCTTTATGGCTGCTCAGTTGCGCCTTGATCCTACGCAGGACCACAAACACCTCTATTTCGATGTAGGTTTCCGTAGTCGCCATACGGCCTATCGCAATTTTGTGAAGTTCATCGGCAGCTCTCCCACAGACTTTATTACCTCCCTTTCTTAAGGAAAAAGAACCTGGAAACATACTTCTCAGGACGAATACACAATTTTGTAACGTCTTGACATTCTGCGCGTTTCATTTTTGCAACATCGTTTTTCGGTATTGCAACATACTCTTCCTTACCTTTTACTGCATCTTTTCGTACATTTGCATTCAAAGAATGTAAAAAGATAGTATAATTATTTTTAGGTCGTAGTAATGAAAACGAAAAGATTGTTCCAATGGGTGATGGCAGCCGCCCTCGTGATGTGCCTGCCGCTGTGTATGACGTCGTGCAATGATGACGATATAGATAACCCTGTGACGCCCCCAGATCAGTCAACGGAAGAGCCTACCGATGACGCTGTGGACGTGACTACCGATAAGAGCTATGTGCTATATGGTGCTCCTAGCGAGGGAATTGGAGAAGCTGTATGCCGACGCCTGAAGGGAAGCGAGACTGCCCCGTTCCTGGCAGAGGTTTATGTCATCGACCCATCGAAGTCTGACGAACTGGGTATTGGCATAGAGAATTGGAAGGAGATGGTGCGCCGCACGTGGTACGGCGATGCTGCCATTGTGTTGACACAATGCTCATACCGCAACTTCTACCGTTTCACTGTGAACTATGTTCTGGCTGCGCTGGCACTGAAGGCAGAGATGAACGGCGAGGAACTGGATTTAGGTAATTATGACTCCAAGCACGTCAGCGTCGAGCGTGAAGTGCTGGCCAATGCTGTGCGCAACGCCTACCAGATGTATCGTGCCAACCACTCGGCACCAGGCGAAGTGACGGAAAAGGACTGGGCACACATCGACCAGTGGCCTGATGAGGAGCAGAACGCTATCATGCTGGATGCCTTCGGCTTCTGTCAGGGCAATGAACTGTACGTGATGAATGCTGCTGTGAACAAGCCCGACACCATCGACGGACAAATCATTCTCCCAGCCCAGCCTAAGACGGCATACCAATGGGGTCAGAAGGCCAATGCCGTGGCCGACTGGATTAACCGCCAGGGCAAGGAGGACGCACAGACGCGTGCAGGTATGGAAAACTTCCGTCGTGCCATTACCCGTGCCGATGACAGCAGCATCTCTATCGAAAAACTGATGAAGGCTCAGCAACATGAGGCTGTACTTGACTATAAGTACTCGGGGCCATGGGGAGGTGACATCTCTATTGCCTACGGAGCTATTAGAGTCAATTACCTGGTCTATAGTGCCTACCAATTTGATGACACCAACTCTGGCAAAGACATAGAGTATTATCAAGTGATTCAGCATATTACGGCGATGAATGATAAGATTTATCATGAGTGCCCAAATTCATGGGGTTGGCAACAAAGATATAATGACGGTTACTACAATCTGGGTTTTGGTGCATGGATGGCTCAGATATATACAAAGATGTCACTTGAAGGTAAAGGTGAAAAAAGCATCATGTATACGAGTCCTATGAATAATAACGGCCAGACCTCCGGCAGTAGGACATCGGGGGGATCAAAAGGTTTTTCTGTTGGTGGCTCTCTAGGTGGAAATGTTCCTAAGGATAAAGATGGCAATCGTTTTTTGTCGTATGGTGGAAACCTTAACTTCTCATATAGCCAAAACTGGACGTGGAGCGATAGTGAACAATGGATTGTCCAGGATCTAGCGACTGAGTGTAATAGGGATAATGACCAAAACATGACGGTTCTCTGGATACATAATGGAAGCGAACCGAGAAATTTTGATGAAACTGCTGACGGTAAAATGCGGGAAAAAAAGCTTCTAACAAACACCTGTACGACCAGCGAGAATGTTATATGGGAAGTTCATCACCCCGAGGGTACATATAAGCTGAAGGCCTATTTCCATGTAATGGCTGCAACTTTAAGAATGCATGATGAAGATCTGGCAAAAAAAGGTCATTATTCTAAATCTATTAAGAGTGATTGGAAATCTCATTCAATTATATATACCCAGAGCCCATTCGACATCTCTTTTGTACTCAACACCCCCTACCGCTATAAATATATATTTAGCAACGCCATCTACGACTACGGCAGCGCGCAGGGTGACCAATATTTTTCAGCACTTTTGCGCAACTACATCAACAATAAATTTGGCAGTGGTGCAGAAATAGTTGAGGACAGATGCTGGAGTGAAAACTTCACTAGCTCCGAGGCTACAAAGAATGGCTCCGAAAATGCCCGCTCCCTATTCCAGACCTTCAAGAACCGAGTTTACGCCGACAAGCAAGCAATAAAGGCTGCTAACTTTGGCGGACAGATTAAATTTGTGCTGAAGCCCATTGATAAAGCAGAAATCATCGAAAGTTTCATCCTCGACTTGGATAAAAATGAAGAAGGCGATATTATTACTGAGACAGTCAGCGGCTACGACCTGACTTTCAAAGTGACGAAGGTTAATGAGGAAGTGAAGTTGGAAAGCGTGCCAAGAGACTTCCAGGGCGTACTGAACATACCCGCCAAAATTGTGGATGGCCTGAAAGTGACCGCCCTTGGAGTGTGGTGTTGTGAAAACAGGAACGGTGTTACTGAGGTTCATGTGCCAGAAGGCGTGAAGGAAATCAAAGAAGGAGCATTCTATAATTCTGTTAATATCTCAAAAATCTATCTCCCAAGTACACTTACAAAAATTGGTAAGAATGCTATCTACGCAAATCAGGCCAGAAAGTTGATTGAGGTACATATCTGTGCCACTACGCCACCAGTTGTTGGAGATGATGTGTTCTTTGTCAATCGTGGTATAACTCTCTATGTACCCCATGGCTGCAAAGAGGCTTACGCTAATGCTGGCCAGTGGAATAAATTCGAGAACATCGTAGAGGAATAATCTGCTGATATGGACGGAAAGGTCTATCAACTCAGTATGGTACGGGCAGCGATGCTGCTGCTCGTGGCCATGCTTTCTGTGATGACGGTATGCGCTGAGGAGGTGAGCATCGGCACAATTGTTGAATGGAATGACTTCGCCTCACGAGTAAACAGTGGCGAGACAACGCTCGGCGGGTTGCTGACAGCCGACCTTGACTTCAGCGACCAGACGTTCACTGTTGCAGGTACCAGCGCCCATCCGTTCCGTGGTACCTTCGACGGTGCGAGCCATACCCTTACAGGCATCAACGTCAGCGTGACAGCCGATCACCAGGGTCTCTTTGGCAACATCGGAAGCGGAGGTGTCGTCAAGAACGTGACGGTTACGGGCAGTTCTTTTGCAGGCTGGAATGACGTGGGTGGTATCGCGGGCCATAACCAAGGTGGCATCATCACCAATTGCCACGTTACCTCTACTGTCACCATCGGCACCACAGCCGGCAGTAAATATTATCACGGTGGTATTGTGGGCTACAACTCCAGCATCTATTCCACTGTGAGCCATTGCACCAGTGCTGCCATCGTTATCAATAGAGATCAGACGGCTTGCCACTACTTTGGCGGTATCGTGGGTGGTAACCTGGGTGGCACAGTGGAGTATTGCCTCGCCGTTGGGGCTACGGTGTCGGCTGTTACCAGCAGCGGAGCTGTCGCTGGTTCAAACACAGGTACACTCTCCTATAACTATTATGCTAATTGCAGGGTGGGCGAGACAACCATCAACATTGGCACCAGCAACGGTGATGTCAGTACCAACGACGGAGCCGTGCCTGCCATCCTTCTTTATGACCAAGGTGCCGAGGCCGTGGGCAACACTACAACCATCAGCGACAACAGCGGCAGTGAGAAGAATGTCGTTCTCTATGGACGTACGCTCTATAAGGATGGTGCATGGAACACGCTGTGTCTGCCTTTCGCGCTTGATAACTTCACAGGTACACCGCTGGAGGATGCCACAGTTATGACGCTCGGCAACAGCGCAGGATGCGACACGGGCTTCGATGCCCAAACGGGTACACTGACGCTTGATTTCGTAGGTGCAGACAGAATAGAACCTGGTGTAGCTTATATCGTGAAGTGGGGAAGTGGAGACAATATCACCAATCCTGTATTCGCGGGCGTTACCATCGAGAATGAAGCCCCTGCAGACCATAGCACAACCAGCCTGGACGGAGCGGTCGGCTTTGTTGGCTCCTACAGCCCCGTCATCATTAGCGGAGAGGACAGAGAAATGCTTTACCTCGGTAGTAACAACAAACTCTACTATCCCAACGCTGCGATGCAGTTAGGTTCATTTCGCGCCTTCTTCCAACTGGATGGCATCATAGCTGGTGCCCCGGTAGCAGGTGTCCGCTCCTTTGTGCTGAACTTTGGAGAAGATAGTGCAAATGCTCTTACTGGATATTCTGAATGCGCTGACAAGGCGGCAGTCTATGATTTATATGGTCGCCGAATACCTGAATGTCAGCAACTTAAGGCCAAAGGTATTTATATATCGAATAATAAGAAAATATTTAAATAATTTATTGATTAATACTTAAAGTGTAAAATGCCAACTTTTATATTTTAATATTCACACTTACATGCTACGGGCGAATTGACGTTTGTGCACACTTGAAAAGGGGTAACTTTATATTCTGGGCAAGACACAATTTTCCCCAACATGTGTCATGATTGTCATTGTCATGATTGTCATTAAGGATTTTGGAAGGGAATGGGAATTTTATGCCCATAAGTATATATAAATATATATTTATATTACTTATGAGGATTGTTGCACTCTGTTTTCGTTAATGACAGTCATGACAATGACAATCGTGACCACGTCTAGGGTAAACCTTAAAATTTGTAGTTTAAAGTATAAGGGTAAAATTTCTTGTCAATCATTCGTGAACCGCAACGCAAGCACCGTATCTTTGTTATGTCAAAACGAGGTAGGGAAATTCCTCCCTAACTGGGCAGTAAAATTTCCCTCGTTAGAGAAAAAGTTTTCGCCAGTTAGGCAGTAAAGAACCATTTCTGCTGGTTTGGAAGAAAATTATTTACAAACAACATATGCCCCTCCCCAGCGGGGGAATGGGAAAGAACTCTTGAAATATTGAAACTTTATGCCTCAGGCGCTTCTTAACATTTTTTTTCATGTTTCCGTATTTGCGTATATCAATAATTTGTTATATCTTTGTACCAATTTTGATGTAACATTACTGTTAAGTAACTTGAATAAATAAAAAACAAAAGATATAAATGGAAGACAAAGAAAGAATTATCAAAGTTGACATTGAGCAGGAAATGCGAAAGAGCTACATTGACTACTCTATGAGTGTTATTGTTGCTCGTGCCCTGCCTGATGTTAGAGATGGTTTCAAGCCCGTTCATCGTCGTATCCTCTTCGGTATGAAAGAACTGGGTAATGTTCATAGCAAACCTTACAAGAAGAGTGCCCGTATCGTTGGTGAGGTGTTGGGTAAGTATCATCCCCACGGCGACAGCTCTGTTTATGGCGCCCTGGTTCGTATGGCTCAGGAATGGGCAATGCGTTACACGCTGGTGGACGGACAGGGGAACTTCGGTTCTATCGACGGTGACAGCCCTGCTGCCATGCGTTATACCGAGGCCCGACTGAGTATGATGGGTGAGGCTATGATGGACGACTTGGACAAGGAGACCGTTGACATGACCATGAACTTTGACGATACATTGCCCGAGCCCACCGTTATGCCTACCAAGATTCCAAACCTCTTGGTGAACGGTGCAACAGGTATTGCTGTCGGTATGGCCACAAATATTCCCACACACAATTTGAGCGAGGTTATTGACGCTTGCGTTGCATATATAGATAATGAGGATATGGACGTGGAGGCCCTGATGCAGTATGTAAAGGGTCCTGACTTCCCAACCGGCGCCTACATCATGGGATTGCAGGGTATCAAGGACGCTTATGAGACGGGTAGGGGACGTGTGATTATGCGTGCCAAGGCTGACATCGAGAGCGGCGACCTGCACGACAAGATTATCGTTACGGAAATTCCCTATGGCGTTAACAAGCAGCAGGTGATTGAGTATATCGCTCAGCTGGTTTCCGACAAGAAGTTGGAGGGTATTAGCAACGTGAACGACGAGAGCGACCGTGAGGGTATGCGTATCGTTGTAGATGTGAAGCGTGATGCCAATACCCGCGTGGTACTTAACAAACTGTTTAAGATGACTCCCCTGCAGACAAGCTTCCCCGTTAACAGCATTGCCTTGGTTAAGGGACGTCCCCAGTTGCTGACATTGAAGGATTTCATTAGCAACTTTGTTAAGCATCGTCACGAGGTTACCATCCGCAGAACTAAATATGATCTGCGTAAGGCCGAGGAACGTGCTCACATTCTGAAGGGTCTTATTATCGCCAGCGATAACATTGACGAGGTAGTTCAGATTATCAAGAAGAGCAAGACTCCCGTTGACGCACAGCGTGCCTTGGAAGAGCGTTTCAACCTTGACGAGCTGCAGTCAAAGGCTATCGTGGATATGCGTTTGGCTCAGTTGACAGGTCTGAATCAGGAGAAGCTGCATGCAGAGTTCGACGAGTTGATGGAGAAGATTAAGTACTACAACCAGATTCTTACCGACGACAATCTCTGCCGCAAGGTAATGAAGGACGAACTGACAGAGATTAAAGATCAGTTCGGTGACGAACGTCGTACAGAGATTCTGCCCAGCGCAGAGGAGTTCAATGCTGAGGACTTCTATGCTGACGACGAGGTAGTTGTAACCATCTCACACCTGGGATACGTTAAGCGCATTCCTCTGGCTGAGTTCAAGGCCCAGAACCGTGGCGGCATTGGTGTTAAGGCTACCGCTACACGTGACAATGACTTCGTGGAGAAGATATATCCTGCCACTATGCATAATACGATGATGTTCTTCACAGAACGTGGTCGTTGCTACTGGCTGAAGGTTTACGATATTCCTGAGGGTAGTAAGAACAACAAGGGACGCGCTATCCAGAACATGCTGAACATAGATGCTGGCGATAGTGTTACCAACTGCTTGTGCATCCGCAAACTGAATGATCCCGACTTCTGTAAGTCTCATTATGTAATGTTTGCTACCAAGCAGGGTATCATCAAGAAGACTTGTCTGACAGAGTACAGCCGTGTTCGTACCAATGGTGTGAATGCCATCAACATCCGTGAGGACGACAGTGTCGTAGCTGTTGAACTGACCAACGGTAAGAACGAGATTATCGTTGCCAACGCTGGTGGTCGTGCTGTAAGATTCAATGAGTCTGAAGTTCGTCCTATGGGTCGTGTAAGTACTGGTGTTCAGAGCATCATCCTCGACAAGGATCCCAGAGACGGTGTTATTGGTATGTGCGTAATCAATGATGTTGAGAACGAAAGCATTATGGTACTGAGTGAGAATGGCTTCGGTAAGCGTACCGACGTTGAAGAGTACCGCAAGACAAGTCGTCACTGTAAGGGTGTTAAGACCATCGCCATTACAGAGAAGACAGGTTATCTTGTTGCCATACTGGTTGTAAAGGACGAGGACGATCTGATGATTATCAACAAGAGCGGTGTTACCATCCGTCTACATGCTGATGACATCAAGACTACCAAGAGCCGTGTTACCCAGGGTGTTAAGGTTATCGAATTGAAGAAGCGTAACGATGTTATCAGCCATCTAAGTGTGGTTCCACGTTCTGACGAGGAAGAAGAAACTGCTGAGACTACCGAGGCTTCCGAAGAAACGGCAACCGAAAACGAATCAAATGAATAATTAACTTATTTTCAACCTATTAACAATACTTGCATTATGAAAAAGATTATCATCTCACTTGCCGTACTATTTAGTGTGGGCAACATAATGGCACAGACCCCTGAAGAGAAAGCAGCTCTGAAAGAGGCTAAGAAAGAGGCTAGAACCTGTTTGTCTGAAGCTCAGAAGATAAAGGATGAAATCGAGCCCAAGATTCAGGACAAGAGTGCTAGTGATGCAGAAGTTCTGGAGAAGTATCCAAAGGCTATGGAATTGGTACAGAAAGCATTTAATACCAATACCATTGAGGAAAAGAAGTTCGGTGAGACATATAAGTTGATGGTAGCATTCGCTAAACCTGTAAACAACATTCTTCTTGCCAAGGCAACCAATAAAGAAACGTTTGACACGCTGTTGTTCTACAACAACCTGAAGATTTTGACTGAAAGTTTGCATAAGGAATTGAAGTACACAAAGCGTACAACTGGCGAGTATGGAAACGAAGGAGAACTTAAGATTGAGTCCGTGAGCTTGGCAGGCTGTGCACCATATTACATTTATGCAGCTCAGTTCCTTAACGCAATTCATCGTCCTGATATGGCTTTGGATTCATACGAGACAGCAATGAATTACGATAAGCTTTATCCTGAGGTCGCCAGCTTGATTAACATGCCAATCGAGAATTCTCAGATTGCTTATTACGCTTTCTATACAGCCCACGATGCCAAGATGTATGATGCAATGGATAAGTTTTACGACCAGGCCGTTCAGTTTGCAGAAGGTGCTGAGGGCGTAAGGCAGGTTAAGGTGATGACTTACCTGGAGAAGGGCGACACCATAGCATGGGCAAACTACCTGCGTGAGGCTACGCTGAAGGATCCTGCAAACAATACTGATTACGTTCAGATGCTGTTGGCATACTATCAGAAGTTCGGTATGGAAAAGATGGCAGAATATGCTGATGCAATATTGGCAGTTGATCCTAGCTTGTACATTGCCAACTATGGTAAAGCTTATGTGCTGTTTGCCACCAACAAATACGAAGAGGCCTTTGAGCTATATAAGAAATGTGCAGAGATTAAGAGCGATTCATACGACGCATGGTACCAGTGCGGTCTCTGCAAATATCGTCAGGCTCTGGATCTGAACAACACCATTAGCTCTATGAAAAATAGAGTCAAGGCTCAGGAGACTCTGGAGAAAACAAAGTCCCTCTTCGTCGAGGCAATTCCTTTCTTTGAGAAAGCTCGCGAATGCAGACCTGACGAACCTGATAGATGGGCTTACGAGCTGAAGCAGTGCTATACTGTTACTGGTAATGCTGCAAAAGCCTCTGAAATGTCTAAACTGATAGCTGATTAATGAAGCAGATACTATTATTATTCATACTTCTTAGTTTAGCAAACACGGGCGTTTCTTCAGCTGAGAAGAATAAAGCCCCCAAAGAAGTCAAGTTAGCAACCTTGCATAAGGCTGCTAACTTGGCCATTAAAAATTCCAACGGTCAGGACAATGCCAAAAAGAATCTGTTAGGTGCCCTGACCAGAACAACCCTGTCTGAAAAAGACAGAGCTAACATCTATTATACCTGCGCTCTTTTGGACGAATCCCTAAACAGCGTACAAAACACAAAAGCATATCTAAAGCAGGTGTGTGACACAGCTGCATTGTTCAGTACATTATTGAATATGTACGGAAATCTGTACAAATGTGACAGTGTTGATGCATTGCCAAATACAAAGGGTGTCGTTAAACTGAAATATAAATCAAAGAGCGACAACCTGCGTTCAAAGCATCTTTCTAATATCCTTAATGGTGGAAAATACTATCTTTCGAAGGATAACTATGCTATGGCATACAACTTCTTTGATTCATATTACACATATACACAGCCCAAAGATGCCGAATTGGCTAAGGTTGCATATTGGGCAACATTCTCGAGCTATAAGTTGGGACAGTATGAGAATACGCTAAAATATATTGACAAAGCTTTTAGCGCTGTAGGTAAAAACGAAGGTGCAATTCTGCAGGAATACAAAAGCCGCTCTCATAAAGCCCTGAACAACGAGGCTGCTTATCTTGAAGATCTAATCACCGGTGTGAGGAAATATCCAAGTCACGACTTTTTCTTTGTGAATCTTGCGGACATTTACTGCGAGAAGCATATGTATAACGAGGGACTTTCATTGGCAGATTCTCTTATCTCTCTCGATTCCGAGAAACCTCTATACTGGTATTCCAAGTCTAAGTTTATGCTTACAGAGAATGATTACGAGAAGTGTATAGAATACGCGGATAGTACTATCCGCAGGGACAGCACCTATACAGATGCCTATTATAACAAAGGTATTTCGTTCCTGAATCTTGCTTGGATTCGTCAGGACGGTGCCTGCACGGATTTGTTAGACCCAAGATGTCTGGAGGATAAGAAGGCTATAGAATCCTTGTACAAAAAGGCACAGCCTTGTATGGAAATGGTAAGGAAATTGGAACCTGAAAATAAAGAAAGATGGGGTAAGCATCTGTACCGCATCTATATGTTCCTAAATAAAGGGGAAGAGTTTGACGAAATCGACAAACTCCTCCGCTCTAATTAATCTTTAATATGCAAAGAGAGGGTAATCTGCCATGATGGCATTAACCTCGCTACGTACCTGAGCAATTACATTTTCATCTTCGGGTGCATTCAATACGCGCTCGATGAAATCAGCAATCTTAATCATGAGGTCTTCCTTGGCACCACGTGTGGTGATGGC